>NZ_JAMYQC010000013.1:0-175453 GCF_040320645.1 Mesorhizobium sp. M0633 | reverse complement strand
CTCTCCGTGCGTGAGGATCGGCTCGGCCCATCCGAGCAACCCTCGTCTTTTAATCGCACGAAAGGGCGGGCCACCGTTCTCCGCCTCGGAACATGACGTCTAGATCAATTCCTCGCCGCGCACCTGTGCAGTTTTGCACAAGCATGCCCGGAAATTGCAAATCGCCTGAATTTGACGTCCGCGCGAGAATAGGCCTGATCCAATTCAGGGAAACGATCGATGGATATCGAAGGTTTGCGAACGATGGTGGCGCGGCACGCGACGTCGGCCAATGCGTTGGTGGCGCTCGGTTTGGCGATGGAGGCGCGTATTTCCGGCACGCCACTCGAGGGCAGTGTGGCCCGGCGCATAGGGGCCGTGCTTGCCGAACTCGGCGCCTCCGACGTCGTGGCAAGTGCTGGCGTCATCGAACTTACGCCGGTGCTGGCCAGCATCCGGGTCGACCTGCTTTCAGGTGGCAAGCTGCTGTCGCGCTCCTCCGAAAGCGTCGAGGCCCTGGAAGCCCGTTTACGCCAGGCCTTCGGCGACGTTTCATCTGGCTTCCCGGCGTTGCTGAAGCGGCTGATCGCGCCACAACTGGCCGGTTTGCTGGAGAGGCTCGCCGCACCGGGCGCAGCCTTCCTGGATATCGGCGTCGGCGTCGGCGCCCTGTCGGTGTCCATGCTGCGGCAATGGCCCGGCCTGAAGGCGGTCGGTGTCGATCCCCTGCCTGAAGCCATCGCGCAGGCCGCTGCCAACGTCAGGGCAGCCGGGCTCGAACATCGCATCGAACTGCGCACCGGGCTGGGCCAGGATATCGCGGACACGGCCGCGTTCGACCTTGTTTTCGTACCAAGCGCCTTCATCCCCGAGCCGGATGTCAGGGCCATCGTCAAGCGCAGCCACGCCGCGTTGCGGCCCGGCGGCTGGCTGCTGCTGGCAATGGTCAATCCTGGACCGGATGCACTGGGAGACGCCCTCGCCCGCTTCCGCACCACAATGTGGGGCGGCACGGTCTTTGAAAAGGGCGCAGCCCAGGACCTGATCGATCAGAGCGGCTATGCCGACAGCCGGTTGCTGCCCGGCCCGACCGGGGCGCCTGTCGCCTTCGTCGCCGGGCGTAAGCCGGGCTAACGGTTTCCAGGAGCGGACAATGAAACTGCTGATCTTTGGTGCTTCCGGTGCGACCGGCCGTGTGCTTGTCTCGGAGGCATTGGCAAAGGGCCATGCGGTGACCGCCTTCGTCCGCACGCCGGGCAAGCTTGCCATCAGCCACGAAAATCTGAAGGTGATCGTCGGAAATGTCGCCGATCGGGAGGCGGTCGAACGCGCCGTTGTCGGGAATGATGCGGTTTTCAGCTGTCTTGGGGTGGGCGTGCCGCTGAAACGCGATCCGGCCGTCGTTGCCGGCATCGGCTTCATCGTCGCGGCGATGCAGCAGGCCGGCCCCGAACGGCTCATCTATCTTTCATTCCTTGGAGTTCGCGACAGCCGGCGGCAACTAGGCGCCCTGTTGGGCAACATCATCGCGCCATTGGTGCTGCGCCATGAGGTGGCGGACCACGAAGTGAAGGAAAGCCTGATCGTTCAATCCAATCTCGACTGGACCATCGTGCGGCCCCCCAAGCTGAGCAATGGGGCGGCAACGGGTGAATTTCGCCACGGCAATGGCATCCGGTCGGCGTCGTTGCTGCCGACACTGGCGCGGGCCGACGTAGCGGCGTTCATGCTCGCCCAGCTCGACGACACCACCTACTCGCGCAGGGCAGCCAACATCCTGCGCTGACGTCTCGCGGGAGCCGTCCTCCCCTCGACGAACCGCCCGTTATGTCTTCATCGTCCTTATCTTCATCGTCCTTATCTTCATCGCCCTTATCTTCATCGCCCCTATCTTCATCGCCCTTGTAGGCAGCACCAAAATGGACGAATAGTCTTGAAAGGCGCGCCTCCCTGAAATTGCCGGCATGCGGTTTCTCAGTTGGCGGCATCGCCGCAGCCGGATCCTGGAATGGCCAGTCCTTTGGAACCACGCAAGAGAAGAGGTTCGGTCGCCGCAAGGCTGCTGGCGGTGGATGCGTGGATCGATTCCTCGGTCTACGAAATCGGCTTCAGGGCGCGCCAGTTCTGGGAGGCGGCGACCATCTTCTCGCGGCGTTTCCGCGTCGGCGGCTGGCGCCGCGGCCTGATCGAACTGGTGAGTGAAGGCTTTACGCTCGGTGCCGGCGGCATCGTCGTCCTTTTGGCGCTAGCCTTGCCGGCCTTCCAGATAACCGCCGGCGACTGGCGCACGCAAGGCGACTTCGCCGTCACCTTCCTCGACCGCTACGGCAACGAGATCGGCCAGCGCGGCATCATCCAGCGCGATTCGGTGCCGGTCGACGAGATGCCCGACCATGTCATCAAGGCGGTGCTGGCGACCGAAGACCGCCGTTTCTTCGACCATTACGGCATCGATGTGCTCGGCCTGTCGCGCGCCATATTCGAGAACGTACGGGCCAATTCCGTCGTCCAGGGTGGCTCGAGCATCACCCAGCAGCTGGCCAAGAACCTGTTCCTGACCAATGAGCGGACGTTCGAGCGCAAGATCAAGGAAGCGTTCCTGTCGCTGTGGCTCGAAGCCAATCTGTCGAAGAAGGAAATCCTGCAGCTTTACCTCGACCGCGCCTATATGGGCGGCGGCACCTTCGGCATCGAGGCGGCAGCCGATTTCTATTTCGGCAAGAGCGTCAAGGACCTGAACCTTGCCGAGGCGGCGATGCTGGCCGGCCTGTTCAAGGCGCCGACCAAATATGCGCCGCACATAAACCTGCCCGCCGCCCGGGCGCGGGCCAACGTGGTGCTGTCCAATCTGGTCGATTCCGGCTTCATGACCGAAGGCCAGGTGCTGCAAGCAAGGCTGCACCCGGCCGAAATCGTCGACCGCGGCGAGCAGAAGAGCCCCGACTATTACCTCGACTGGGCCTTCGACGAGGTCAAGAAGATCGCCGCCAAAGGCGGCCCGCACTCGCTTGTCGCCCACACCACCTTCGATGCCAACATCCAGAAGGCGGCCGAAGAATCGATGGAGTTCCACCTCCGCCAGTTCGGCAAGGAATACAACGTCACCGAGGGCGCCATCGTCGTCA
Source organism: Mesorhizobium sp. M0633 (assembly GCF_040320645.1). Taxonomy (NCBI): domain Bacteria; kingdom Pseudomonadati; phylum Pseudomonadota; class Alphaproteobacteria; order Hyphomicrobiales; family Phyllobacteriaceae; genus Mesorhizobium; species Mesorhizobium sp. M0633. The sequence goes on along the minus strand of NZ_JAMYQC010000013.1, from coordinate 172,349 downwards.
TCGAGACCAATGGCGCGGTCAGGGCGATCGTCGGCGGCCGCGACTACGGCGCCAGCCAGTTCAACCGCGCCACCAAGGCGCTTCGCCAGACCGGCTCCTCGTTCAAGCCCTATGTCTATGCGACGGCGATGGAGCATGGCTTCACGCCGGATTCGGTGGTTTCCGGCGGACCCATCTCCTGGGGCAGTTGGTCGCCCCACAATTACAATGGCGGGTCGGCCGGCAACGTCACGCTGATCACGGCGATGGCCAAATCGATCAATACGGTGCCGGTGCGGCTGGCCAAGGATTATCTCGGCATCAAGCCGATCAAGGCGATGGCCGAGGCGATGGGCGTCGAGTCGCCGCTTGAATCGCACAAGACCATGGTGCTCGGCACGTCGGGCATGACCGTGATGGACCAGGCGACGGGTTACAGCGTGTTTGCCCAGAACGGCTTTGCCGGAACCCGGCACGGCGTCAGCCAACTCTTCACCCGTACCGGCGAGGTGGTCTACGACTTCGCCAAGGATGCGCCGCCGCCGCATCGGGTGCTGTCGGAGCTGGCGCTCAAATACATGAACACCATGCTGGCGGCGGTGCCGGTGATCGGCACGGCCCGGCGCGCAGCCCTTCCAAACATCGTCGTCGCCGGCAAGACCGGCACGACCCAGTCCTACCGCGATGCCTGGTTTGTCGGCTTTACCGGCAACTACACGGCCGCCGTCTGGCTCGGTAATGACGACTTCACCGCGACCAACAAGATGACCGGCGGCACGCTGCCGGCCATGGTGTGGCAGCGCCTGATGCTCTATGCGCACCAGAATATCGACCTCAGACCGATCCCCGGCCTCGATCACCCCTTCGTCGATGCCGAAATCGCCGCCAAGGCCAAGGAAGCGGAAAAGAAGAACGCCGAACAGGCAGCTGCCGATGCCGCCGCCGAGCGTCCGCCGGTGCTGTCCAGCCGGACCACCCAGACCCTGAAGGAACTGACCAGGCTGTTCCAGGCGGCACCCGTGCTCGACGCGCCCGCTGCGCCGGAGACCCTGTCGGCGCTGTGACGGCCAATTGCGCGGGGCCGCTTGCCACAAGGCCCTGCGCCGCGATATCCCCGAGCGGCAATCTTTCATTCCCGGCCTTCGGTTCCCTGCCTCCTCATGCTCAAGAACGCCTTCCTGACACTGCTTTCGCTTGCCATCGCCGTCGTCGGCGGTGGCGGCAGCGTCTGGTATGCACTGAAGCTGCAGGATGGCGTCGGCGCCATCAGGATCGGCCAATGGACCGCCTTCCCCGATATCGGCACGCCGACGGCAGATCCCTATTCGAAGGCCCGCGTGGCTCGCGAAGGCGTGCTGGCGCTCGGACAGGCGGAAGGACTGTCCTTCATCGCCGAGCGCGATTCCGGCGGCGAACAGCTCAAGCGGCAATGTGCCTACAAGATTGCGGGCGGCTTTCCCACCGCCCGGTTCTGGACGCTTTATGCCGCCGACCAGTCGCTTGGCGTGGTCGAGACCGGCAAGCCGAGGCCGGCTGCGCTGCAGTCCTATCAAGTGCTGCGCCAGGCCGACAATTCGGTGGTCATTTCCGTCGGCAGCCGCCCTGCGCCCGGCAACTGGCTGCTGACCAGCGGCGCCGGCAAGATGTACTTGGTGCTCACGTTCTACGACACGCCGATCGCCAGCAGCACCGGTCTCTCGGACGTCATGCTGCCGCAGATCCAGAAGGTCGGCTGCAATGCGTAGCCTGCTGCATGCCGTGCTGCTCGGCCTGCTCGGCGCCGGCATCGTGCACATCATCGTGCTGCTGCTCGTCCCCGAGTTCTCCGAACGCGACGCCTGGTCGCGATTGGCCATGGCTTCGGATCTCTACAAGATGACCAGGCTCGACGCGGAAGCCGGCGGCGCGCCGGTGGTGAAATCGGTCGATCCGCTGTTTTATGCGGCGGCATGCCGCTTCGACCTTGCCGAGGGGATGGTGCGGGTCAAGGCGCCGGGCAAGGTGCCATTCTGGTCGATATCGGTCTATGACCGCGGCGGCCACAACATCTACTCGTTCAACGACCACAGCGCGACCGCAGGCATGCTCGACACCGTTGTGCTGACGCCGGCCCAGATGATCGAGGTCCGCAAGGATCTTCCCGAGGAACTGCAAGGGGCCATCTTCGTCGAGGCGCCGATAGAGGAAGGCGTATTCGTCATCCGTTCGTTCGTGCCCGACGACAGCTGGAAGCCGATCGTCTCGCGGTTTCTCGAACAGAGTTCCTGCGAACTGCAGGATTTTTAAGCCGGTTCCGATGCTCAGTGATGCGGTACCGGCAATGTTCCCGAAGGTCCCGGCTTGTCGGGGCCGGCCGGCCGCGTTTCGCCCGTCAGCGGCCGCTGCTCGTAGCGCACCCCGGGAAAGATGATCACTGCCGCCGGCGCGGCTTGTTGTGCTCGATTGGTTGCCGCCGTTCGCGGCACGAAAGACAGTACCATGCCCATGGTTCGCGTATTCCTCTCGGTTGCCCCGGAGCACAACGCAACGCCTCCATAGTCGATTAAGAAGGCAGTAGGTTAACGGAGCGCTAACGGATCGCCGCTAAATTGATCTTTGTTCTTGGGAAACGCGAAACCGGTACAGCCCGGCAGAGCGCTGTCCAGATCGTGTCGAGTGTCGGGCGTATCCTTCGTGTCAGCTTCGGATTTCAGGCAAATCGCAGCAGGAGCTGAATCGGGAAAGGCCGAAAGGCTGTTTCGCGCCGCGGTATCGGCGTTCTGCTCGCTCACCCGCCCTTCGCGCCGGGAAATCGCGCAGCTCGAAGACCTGACGCTGCCGCTGTTCGAGAATGTCTCGGTCGAATCGCGCCGCTACGTCGCGGCAGCCCTTTCCGAATGCGAATATGCGCCCGCCGCGCTGGTGCGGCGGCTTTGCCAGGAGCGGGTCGATATCGCCGCGCCGCTGCTCATCCGCTCGCGCGCCCTCAGCGACGTCGACCTGATCGCGCTGATCGGACGTCACGGCCTGCCGCATGCCCGTGCCATTGCCCGCCGCAAGGATCTCAATCAAACGATCGCGGATCTCATCAAAGTGCTCGAAAGGCCGACGCTGGTGCGGTCGCAGCAGCAGCCGGAAACAACCGCCAAAGCCGCGTCCGAAAACGCCGAAGTGGTTGCGGGCGAGGTCAACAGGCAAGAGGCTTCCGATGTCGCCGAAACTGTACGGCGGCGGTTGCGATCCATGATGCGCGAGAGCTGCACCGCCATCGGTCCGTTCGTCGCGCCGCAAACCTACGTCAAGCTGCGCGAGACCGCGCTGACCGGCAATGCGGCATTCTTCCAGACAGCGCTCGCCGATGCGCTCGAAGTCGATTTTTCAACGGCGCGGACGCTCACCGCGAGCCACAATTACACACCGCTTCTGGCCGCCTTGCGCGCGCTCGACCTCAGCGAAGACAAGGCGTTCCTGATCACGGCCGCCATCTATCCGACCGAGTTTCCGCACCCGCAGGCGATCCGCATCTTCCTCGACCGCTACCGCCTGCTGCACCGCGACGCGGCGTTGGACAGGCTCCGCGGCTGGAAGGCCGACACCGTGTCGAAAATCGTTCGCAAGCCCGGGCGCGTCGCCGCAAACGCCGACCTGCGCAAGCCGAACAGCGCCGATATGACCGCCAGCCCAAAGGCGCGTCGCATCTGAGGCTTGCCGTTACGACGCCTTGACCGAGATAAGCTCCTCGACGGGAATGGCGCCCGCCTCGATCTCGACCACCCAGATATCCGGATCGAATCTCTTCTCGCGCTCCAGCCGCGCGTCGAAGATGGCGGCATCGTCGCCTTCGCCAAGCAGGCTGAAAAAACGGTCGTCCGGCCTGGCTGAATCGTAACTCGTCTGCGGCGCCGGCCCGAATAGCGCTATCCCCCCCAGCCTGCCCCGCGCCAGCACGAAAACCGCGCCGGCTTCCGTCGCGCCGCGCTTGACCACGGCGGCAAAGCCGCCGGCGCTGAAAACCCGGCGCAACAGCGCCGACACCCACAGATCGGTGGTTACCCGCATGGAGAAGTCCTGGACATGCGGCGGTCCTTACAGCATTGGCCGGAAGACCGTAACCGGTCTTTGCCAGGCGATCGGCGAGCGGCCGTTTCGACCCTTAGTTGGTCAGGCCGATCTCGCGCATCTTGACGTAGACGATCTCGTCGGGCTCGCCGGTCTCGGGCAGGCCGAACAGCGCCTGGAATTCCTTGATCGCGGCCTTGGTGCGTGCGCCGACGACGCCGTCCAATTGCATGTCGTCATTGCCGAACGCCTTCAGTCCGGCCTGGATCTTGACGATGCGGGGATCCGGCGCCGTCGCATTTGCCGGTGCGGACACCGGAATGGCGGCTGGAACAGCGGCCGTTTCGACCGGCCGCGGCACCGGATGCGGCACCACGGCCGCGGTCTTTGGCGTGGCGCCCAGTTGATCCAGCAGGACGCTGTCGATCTCGCCGGAGGCATTCAATCCGACCTTCTGCTGATAGGCCTGGATGGCCTTGCGCGTATTCGGTCCGGGAATCCCGTCAACGGTGCCGGCATAGAAATCGAGATCCTTCAATATGCCCTGGACCTGCTCGACGACCGGGTCGCTCTTGATCGGCGCAGCGGCCGGACGCACGATATTGATGGTAGTTTCGGGCTCGTCGCTGTCCGCCCGCGGAAAGCGCTCGATACTCCTGGTGGCGAAAAACGCGCCGGCATGCGGAAAAGGCTGGTACCAAAGCGCGTTCGCCGAGACGTAGAACAGCGTCACCAGGAACGCGGTGGAGCCGCCGACCACAACAGGATTGCGCGAGATCAGGCTGCCCAGCGCCATCGCTCCGTGCTCGAAGGCATTGCCGCGGCGTTTGACCGCCCTAGGCTGTTTTGCGGAGCGACCCATTGCTCTCCCCTTTGCCACCGTCCGCCTTGGCTTTGACTGCGGACATCGGCACCACGCCGGTCTTCTCCTTCGAACGGCCTGTCGGCCCGTTCACGGGAAGGCTGATCGTCACCGTAGTGCCCTCGCCCGGCATGCTTTCGATCGACATTGTGCCCTCGTGCAGCGCCACCAGCCCCTTCACCAGCGAGAGCCCGAGGCCTGTGCCTTCGAAACGGCGGGTATAGTCGTTCTGGATCTGCATGAACGGCTTGCCGAGATTGACGAAGTCTTCCTCGGCGATGCCGATGCCGGTGTCCCGGACCCAGAAATGCAGCCGCGAGCCGATGCGCTTGGCGCCGATGACGACATTGCCGCCTTCGGGCGTGAACTTGATCGCGTTGGAGACGAGATTGATCAGGATCTGCTGCACGGCGCGACGGTCGGCATTTATTTCGCCTGCGTCCGGCGCGATCTGGGCCTGCAGATCGATGGCCTTTGCCTCGGCTTGCAGGCGCATCATCGATTGGCACATCTCGACCGCTTCGCGGAAGCGGAACGGTTCCGGTTCGGTCGCGTAGGCGCCCGATTCGATCCGCGATACGTCGAGTATCGAGGTGACGACGGCAAGCAGGTGCTGGCCCGAATCCCTGACCAGCCCGACATATTCCTTCTGGCGCGGATCCTTGAAGCTGCCGAACATCTCGTGCAGCAACATGTCGGAAAAGCCGATGATGGCATTGAGCGGAGTGCGCAGCTCGTGGCTGACGACGGCAAGGAAGCGTCCTTTCGCCACCTCGGCGGAGGCAGCCGCCTCATTGGCTGCGGCAAGCTCCTGGCGCAGTCCGGCCAGTTCGTCGTTTTCGCGCAGAAGAAGCGTGAAGACAGTCTCCTGCCCCGGCGCGCGCATCATCTCGAGCGAGAACGGCCGGTAATTGTCGGCCGTCACGCCGCTGCTCTGCGGCAACCGTACGCGAAGGTCGAGCCGGGTCGACAGGGCGCCATCGCGCATATCGGCCAGCGCACTGAGATACGGGACGCGGTCGGACAGATGGATGCGATCGAAAAGTCCGGTGCCGAAAAGCAGCTCCGGTGGCAGCCGCAGCATAGTGCGTGCCTTAGCCGAGACGTCCAGAACCTCGCCATGCGCCGCGATTCGCAGCACGACGGCGTCGATGAGGTCTTCGAGCCGGTGGCTGCCGGCCGGATCGAGCTGTGCGTTGGCGGCGCCGCGAAGCGGAGCGATACGCGGAATGAGCGTGAGTGCCCAGGCCAGTGGTACCAGCCAGTGCCATGCGGCGATTTCGGTCTGGTCGAGCGGCAAGACGGAACCGGCTAAAGGCTGCAGCAAGACTGCGACAAAGGCCGATATGGCGCCCCAGATCACGGCACGGCGCGACTGGCCGATCCACCACGCTTCAAACGGCAGCGCTACCGCGAGCAAGGCAACCGGCGAGGCCACACCACCGGCGGCAGCGATAAGGGCACCCAGGGCAACGCTGCCGACGACCAAGGCGAGTTGGCCGGCCAGGGTCATCTTGCCCGAGGCAGCCACCAGCAGGGCGGCGAACCAGCAAAGGCCGAACGCCGCAAAGATGGCAGCCACAGTCACGGCCGCGCCCATGCCCGACGTGACCAGCGTCACCGCTGCACCCGCGCTGAAGAAAGGAGCCGCCAGCATGGCGCCAATGAACCGGCTGTGGCGGCAACGATCGCTCTGGCCGAGCACGGACGGATGAACCATCCGTTCGCAACCGGCGGCTATCGCGCCCGGCAACTCGGCGTATCTGGCCTTGATCGCACTCAACTCAACGCACCCGGTCGTGAACGGCCCTGCTTTGCAGGCGGCTTTTGTCGATCCAAAACTCGCATCCAGCGTTTAAGGAATGGATAAGGCTGGGCCGATCGTCCCCCGGCAGGCTGCAAATATCGGGATACCGGCGGGGAAAAACCGGGGCAATTGCCGCCATAGTAAACGGAGCGTTATCCACACCGCCCGCGCCTGCACCTACGACCGATGGCATCAAACTGTCGCCGATTAAGAAAATGATAATGAAAAACAATAGGTTGGATGGTTATCAGTTGCTGAATAAAATCTGAGCCGTTCGAGGCAAATGAACTTCAAAACGCTTCGTTTCGAATCTACCTAAAATTTAAGGAAAACTGTTGCTTTCGGGACAAGCCGTCCTTTGCGCGTCTGTGTCAGTATCGCGGTACAAGGGTCGTGCGGTTCGGATGCATGACGTCATAAAGGACAGACAGATGGGCTTTCTGATAAGAGCTGCTTTCTGGTTTTCGCTGGTGCTTCTGGCGCTGCCGCTGGGTGTCGGCGCCGATGATGCGGGCCGCGAAAGCGTCGGGCCGCTCCAGGCGCTGTTTGCGGCGCGCGAAGCCGTCGGCGATATCGCCGGCATCTGCGAGCGCAAGCCGGACGTGTGCGAGACCGGCAAATCGGCAATGCACACCATCACCGCCCGGGCCAGGGAGACCGCCAAGATCGCGGCCGCCATGCTGGACGACAAGGCCGCTGAACCCGATACGGTGACGACCACCGGCAGCGTGTCCGAGGAAATCGTGTTGCCGGCGAAAGTCGATTTGCCGGCGAAAGTGCACTTGCCGGCGAAGAACTGAGACTGTTTCGGCCGAATTCATCGCTAAACCGCAAGGCTCTCGCTCTCGGCACCTGCGGCGTTTCTCCTCTTTTTCCGTGACGTGGCAGCGCCGGATGACTATATCCGGGGGAATGACGACGACGATCCAGACCATCCGCGACGACTTTTCCCTGCTCGACGAGTGGGAAGACCGCTATCGCTATGTGATTGAACTGGGTGAAGCGCTGTCGCCGTTTCCCGACGAGCAACGCATACAAGCCAACAAGGTGCCCGGCTGCGTCAGCCAGGTCTGGCTGACCACCGAGCAAGGCGGGGGTGTCGACCCCGTTATCACCTTCAAGGGCGATTCCGACGCGCATATCGTGCGCGGCCTGGTCGCCATCATGCTGGCGCTGTTTTCGGGACGGCCGGCCAGCGAAATCCAGAGGACCGACGCAGAGGCCACATTGAAGGCACTCGGACTTGACGAGCACCTGTCGCCGCAGCGCGCCAATGGTCTTCGCTCGATGGTCAAGCGCATCAAGCGTGACGCCGAGGCAGCGCTGAAGCAGACCGCCTGACCGGACGGCAATTGCCGGCGGCATGAAGAACTGGCGGCCTGAGCTTGGTCTCCCCACAATGCGAAAACGGCGCCTGTAGGCGCCGTTTGAGTATCAAACCGGAAGAGCCGCTTGTCAGCGTCCCTTGCGCTTGCGGCCGAGACCCATCTTCTTGGCGAGCTGCGAACGGGCGGCCGCGTAATTGGGCGCAACCATCGGATAGCTCGGGTCCAGGTTCCACTTTTCACGATACTGGTCGGGCGTCAGATCATAGTGGGTCATCAAGTGACGCTTGAGCGACTTGAACTTCTTGCCGTCTTCGAGACAGATGATGTAGTCGTCATGCACCGACCGCTTCGGATTTACCGCCGGCTTCTGCTTGTCGGCAGGCGGCTGCTCGGCGGCCCCGCCGACGCGCCCGAGAGCGGCATGGACATCGGCGATAAGGTTCGGCAGTTCGCCGACCGGTACGGGATTGTTGCTGACATAGGCAGCCACCACGTCGGCGGTGAGCTCGATCAGCGCGTCACTGTTTCTGGAAGGTGTTTCGGTAATATCCATGGCGTTCAGGCCCCAACGAGAATTGTTTCTGTTTGCGCCCGTTTCGATAGTTGGGCATCGCGCGAACTTGTGCAGGAAAAAGCCTCCGCGATTCGCGTCGCGGCATCTTAATGGGCCGGGCCGCCAAGTAAGTCAATTCGCTTCTTTCGGTCTATTCAGCGATACAAGTCAAATCTTCCATATTCAGCTTCACTCTTTCGTGCAAAGCGTAACTTTGCCGTTTTTTCTGGTCAGACCAGCATCGACTGACGCCGCGGCAAGCAGCCATTACACAAACGGCAGCAGGTAAATAGAGTTCGATGCTTGACCCTGCCGGCGGCATTACAGCCTGGATGATCGGCGGATTCAGTAAAATCATAGGTTGCGAAGCGTTACTGTTGCTCGCGAGCCGTCGCCGGAGCGGTGCGCTGTGTCATTGAAATGGGGTAATGTATTTCCGTAGACCCAGCCATATCGGCCACTTGCCAAGCCGCGAAGGCAGTTGCATGAGATTGACCGGCACTGGCAGGGTCATCGCAGCGACGGCGAGAACCGCGGCAGTCCGAGAAGAAATATTCGTTATCCGCTCCTCCAGCCCGTCCTCTCGAGCCACCACGACAATAGATCATAGCCCTTGAACCCGCGCTGCTCGGCGTGTTCATTCGCCATTCAAGTAGCTTCCACAGCGAGACGCAATGACCAGAACCCCAGTGTTTCCGACCGCCACGCCGCCGCAGCCGGAGAAGCGGCCGATCTTCGACACGCATCACGGCATAACGCGGACGGACGATTATGCCTGGCTGAGGGCCGCCAATTGGCAAGAGATGTTCAGGGATCCGTCCCTGCTCGACGGCCAAATCCGCGCCCACCTCGAAGCCGAGAATGCTTACCAGGCGGCGCTGATGGCCGATACGGTCCAACTGCAGAAGCAGCTTTTCGCGGAAATGAAGGGACGCATCAAGGAAGACGATTCTTCCGTGCCGATGAAGGACGGACCTTACGCCTACGGCTCCTCCTTCAAGCTTGGCGGCCAGCAGCCGCGTTATTTCCGCACGGCGCGTGACGGCGGCGACAAGCAGATATTGCTCGACGGCGATGCCGAGGCCGAGGGCAAGCCCTATTTCCGCCTGGGCGGCGTCGATCATTCGGACGACCACAGCAAGCTGCTCTGGGCCTTCGACGACAAGGGTTCCGAATTCTACACGCTGCGCGTCCGCGATCTGGCCGGCGGCAACGATCTGGCGGACAGGGTCCCGGACACCGGCGGCGGCGGTGTGTGGGATGCCGGCAATGACGGTTTTTTCTACACCCGCCTCGACCCCAACCACCGTCCTTCCAAAGTGCTGTTCCATGCGCTTGGCGACGGTCCTGAAAACGACCGGCTGATCTACGAGGAGACCGATCCCGGCTTCTTCATGGATGTCGGTGGCACGCGCTCCAACGAGTGGATCATGATCGGCATCAACGATCATGAGACCTCGGAATACCGCATCATGAGCGCCGACGATCCGTTCGCAGAGCCGAAGCTGGTTGCGGCGCGCCAGACGGGCCTGCAGTACGAACTCGAGGAAGGCGGCGACATCTTCTTCATCCTCACCAATGCCGACGGCGCCAAGGACTTCAAGATCATGACGGCGCCGGCCCATGATCCGGTGCGCGCCAACTGGCAGGAACTGGTGCCGCACGAAGCGGGCCGGCTGATCCTTTCGGTGATCGGCTTCAAGGACCACATGGTCCGGCTCGAGCGCAAGGAAGGCCTGCCGCGCATCGTCGTGCGCGACCGCAAGAGCGGCGAGGAGCACCTGATCTCCTTCGACGAGGAAGCCTTCTCGCTCGGCCTGTCCGGCTCCTACGAATACGACACCGAGATCATGCGCTTTTCCTATTCGTCGATGACGACCCCGGCGCAGGTCTTCGATTACAACATGCGCACCCGCGAGCGGGTGCTGCTCAAGACCCAGGAAGTGCCGTCCGGCCACGACCCGGAGCACTACGTCACGCGCCGGCTGATGGCGCCTGCCGCCGACGGCGAACTGGTGCCGATCTCGCTCCTCCATCACCGCGACACACCGCTCGACGGGTCCGCCCCTTGCCTGCTTTACGGCTACGGATCTTACGGCATAGCCGTACCCGCCGCGTTCAACACCAATCTGTTTTCGCTGGTCGACCGCGGCTTTGTCTACGCGACAGCCCATGTTCGCGGCGGCAAGGACAAGGGCTATGGCTGGTACGACGACGGCAAGCGGGCGAACAAGATGAACACGTTCACCGATTTTGTCGCTGCCGCCCACCACCTTGTCGCCGAACGCTATACACAGCATGACCGCATCGTTGCGCAAGGCGGTTCGGCCGGCGGCATGCTGATGGGCGCGGTCGCCAACATGGCGCCGCAATGCTTCGGCGGCATCGTCGCCGAGGTTCCCTTCGTCGACGTGCTCACCACCATGCTCGACGCCAGCTTGCCGCTGACGCCGCCGGAATGGCCGGAATGGGGCAATCCGATCGCGTCAGCGGAGGATTACCGGACCATCGCCGCCTACTCGCCCTACGACAATGTCGCCGCACTCGACTATCCGCCGATCCTGGCGCTGGCCGGCCTGACCGACCCGCGCGTCACTTATTGGGAGCCGGCCAAATGGGTGACGCGGCTGCGCGACCGCAAGACAGGTGGGAATCCGGTGCTGTTCAAGATCAACCTGGATTCAGGCCATGCCGGCGCCTCCGGCCGGTTTTCAAGACTGGAGGAAATCGCCTTCACCTACGCCTTCGCGCTCAAGGTGACGGGCAAGGCCGAGCTTGCGGCGTGAACATCGGCGGATGAGCGGTCATTGCCTTCCGTTCCGCGACGTGGCTTCATTGGCGGTGAGAGTTGCGGAGCCCACCAATGATCGATCTCGCCACGTTGATAGCTTATGTCGCGGTTGTGCTTGGCTTTGTCTTTATCCCGGGTCCCGCCACTCTTCTGACGGTGGCGCGGGCAACCAGTTCCGGAACCAGGGTGGGCATTGCGACCGGCGCCGGGATCGCGGCCGGCGACGTGGTTCACACCTTCATGGCGATCGTCGGCATTTCGGCGATCATTGCCACGTCGGCGGCGCTTTTCAGCATCGTGAAGTACATCGGCGCAGCCTACCTCATTTTATCTCGGCATTCGCGCGATCATCGAGAAAACGCCGGCCTATCCGGCCGCCGGCGCACTTGCGATCCCCGCTGCCAAAGCATTTCGGCAGGCTGTTTTGACCGAGGTTCTCAATCCCAAGACCGCGCTTTTCTTCCTCGCATTTCTTCCGCAGTTCGTGCGGCCTGAAAACGGATCGGTGATGCTTCAACTGGCGATATTGGGCGTCATCTTTGTTCTGTTGGGCCTCGTCAGCACGGTGGTTTTCGCCGTGGGTGCGGGCGGCCTCGGTGCATTCCTGCGCCGAAACCCGACGGTGCTGAGATGGCAAGGCAAGGCTGTCGGCGGTATCTATTGCGCCTTAGGCGTCCGGCTGGCGCTGCAACAGCGCTAGGGTCTCGACAGGCGACGAGCCGTACGAGGCTTCGGATAATGGGCAGGCACAGCTGATTTTCCGCTCGCAATTGCAAAGGCCGCGCGCTACCCAGTGCGCGGCCTTTTCACAGCCGCGCCAACACACAATCACCCAGGGATCTGCCATGTTGCTCGTCGATGTCTATCTCGACAAATCGCCCATCCAGGGCATCGGCGTCTTTGCCAAGAACCACATTGCCCGCGGCACGCTGGTCTGGAAGCTCGACCCGAAATACGACCGGCGCATCGAGGTAGCGGCCTACGAGCGGGAAACCGGGCCGGTCAGAACCTATCTCGACCGCTACGCCTATCCGGACCGGCGCGACCCGAATTACATCGTCTTCGAAGCCGACGATGCGCGCTACATGAACCATGCCGACAGCCCGAATTGCGACGTCTCGCAGCCGGAGGAGACCTATGCCTTGCGCGACATTGCGCCCGGCGAGGAAATGACCTGCGACTACAATCACTTCTTCGAAACCGGCTTCGACTTTCTCGGCGACCGCTGACGCAACAGCTGTCAGCTCGCCGGCTTCTTGCGAGCCGGATAGCCGTTGGGATGCGGCGGCACGGCTTTCAGGTAGGCGGCGATCGCCGCGCGGTCCTCCGGGGTCAGCACGGCCATGTTCCGCTGCACGTCGACCATAGCGCCGCCGACCGTATCGAAATCCGGCGTGAAGCCGGTTTCGAGATAGTTGGCGATGTCGGCCTCGGACCAGTCCGCGATGCCGCCCTCGCCCGACGTGATGTTCGGCACGATGCCGCTGCCTTCGGCGGCGGCCGCACCTGCAAGCCATTGGCTCTTCCTGGTGCCGCCGGCAAGATCCCGCGGCGTGTGGCATTCGCCGCAATGGCCGGGGCCTTCGACCAGATAGCGGCCTGTCAACACCGGATCCGGTGTGCCGTCGGGAAAGGAAACGACCGGCTGGTCACTCAAATAGAGCAATTTCCACAGACCAAGGCCGCGTCGGACGTTGAAGGGAAATGCCAGCGAATTGGCGGGCGCCTTGCCGGCGACCGCGGGTAACGTCTTCAGGAATGCATAGAGATCGGCAATGTCGGCCGGCTTCATGCGCGCGTAGGAAGTATAGGGAAATGCCGGATAGAGATGCTCGCCCGACGGCGACACGCCCTTCAGCATGGCGTTGGCAAGATCCTCGACCGACCAGGCGCCGATGCCGTCCCTGGTATCCTGCGAGATGTTCGGCGGCACGAAGGTGCCGAATGGCGTCTTGAGTTCAAGGCCGCCCGCCAGCTGAAGACGGGCGTCGCCTTGCGAGCCAGGCTTGGCATGACAGGATGTGCAGCCGCCGGCGTAGAAGATGCGCTTGCCCCTGGCCGCGTCGCCAGGACCAAGCTCAGCCAGCGTTGCGGCATCGAGCCTGACCGGAGCCGACAGGAACCAGCTGGCAATCGCGGCCGCGCCGCCCAGAACGAGGGCGGCGCCGACAAGTTTCTTCAGCAAGCGCATTGCCCGCTATCAGCCTTTTTTCACCCTGTAGTTTTGATGACAGTTGCCGCAGCCGCCGCCGATGGTGTTGAACTGCGCCTTCAACGCGTCGGGATCCGCAGGTGCTGCGGCGACCGCCGCCTTGACGTCGGCGAGGTACTTGCCTTCAGCCGTCTTGAAGCCGGCCATGTCCTGCCAGATTTTTGGGGACGCCGTCGTGTCGCCGGTGTCGCTGCCCGCCGGGAAAAGCGTGTCGACGCCGGCATGGAATTTCTCGGCATTGACCTGCAGTGCCTGCAACGCCGTCAGCACCGAAGCGGCGTCGTAGGGCGTCTCGCCCTTGACCACTTTCGACAAGCCGGCGGCGATCTTGCCACGTTCCTTCATCAGGGCCTGCCGGTCGGCTACCGGGTCGGCAAATGCCGCCGAACCGGCGAAGGCGAGCATCGAGATGGCGAGGATAAGCTTTCTCATTCACTTGGCTCCATGTTGAAGGCAATTCAGGATGCGGCCCCACCCCGATGACAAACGGCAAGGATGGCTTAAAAATTCCGACGCTTCGCCTCACGCTTGCGTGAAATTTTTGCAGCTGTCGTTCTGATGCTGAAAAAGAAAAGCCCCGGTTCTGCCGGGGCTTTCTGGAACGGATCAGGCCTTTTCGTAGAGTTCGAGCACATAGTCCCAGTTGATGAGACTGTCGACGAAGGCTTCGAGATATTTCGGCCGGGCGTTGCGATAATCGATGTAATAGGAATGTTCCCAGACATCGACGCCGAGGATCGGCGTCGCGCCATGGACGAGCGGGTTCTCGCCATTCGGCGTCTTCGAGATCGCCAGCTTGCCGTCCTTGACCGAGACCCAGGCCCAGCCCGAACCGAACTGGGTGGTGCCGGCGGCGATGAAGTCGGCCTTGAACTTGTCATAGCCGCCAAGGTCGCTGTCGACCGCCTTTTGCAATGCGCCCGGCAGCTTGTTGCCGCCGCCGCCCTTCTTCATCCATTTCCAGAAATGGATATGATTGTAGTGCTGGGCGGCATTGTTGAAGAGGCCCGCATTCTTGCCGAAGGACTGTTTGACGGCCTCTTCGACCGACAAATCGCCCATGCCCGCCTCGGCGGCCAGCTTGTTGCCGTTGTCGACATAGGCCTTGTGGTGCTTGTCGTGATGATATTCCAGCGTTTCCTTGGACATATAAGGCTGCAAAGCCTCGTAATCATAGGGCAAGGCGGGCAATTCAAAAGCCATCGGTCGTACTCCCTCGTGGAAAAATCCGGTGTCGATACCGGACTAACATAGGACTGGATTGGTCTGGAACAACTCCGGAAACGAAGCGCCGGCCGCTTTTTAGCGGGTCAGCCGGGCGAAGTCGAATGCGCCCATTCCCAATAGAGTTCGCGCGCCTTCTTGGCCACCGGTCCCGGCTGCAGATTGCGATCCTCGATACGGGTGACCGGCACGACTTTCGAGTGGTTTCCCGTCGAGAAGATTTCGTCCGCCTCCAGGAAGTCGCGGATCGACAGCGTCTTTTCCGTCGTCGTGAAGCCGTATTCGCCTAGCAGGGCCATGGTGCGCGCGCGGGTAATGCCGGACAGGAAGGTGCCGTTCGGCGCCGGCGTCAGGACATGGCCGTCCTTGACCAGGAAAATATTCGAGGTCCCGGTCTCGGCGACATTGCCCAGCATGTCGAGCACGAGCGCATTGTCGAAGCCGCGCATCTTGGCTTCTAGGATGGCCCGGCCGTTGTTGGGATAAAGGCAGCCGGCCTTGGCGTTGGTCGGCATGGTTTCGATGGTCGGGCGCCGGAACGGCGACACCGTCACCGAAAACCCCGCCGGCGAGATCATCGGCGATTCGTAGAGGCAAAGGCAGAAACGCGTCGAGGCCGGGTCGGCCGGGACGCCCATATAGCCGCCATGCTCGGCCCAATACATCGGCCTGATATAGACCGCCGTCTTGCCGTCGAACTTCTTCAGCCCGTCCCAGGTCAGGCCGACGATCTTGTCGGTGCTCATCGTCGGCTTCAGGCCGAGCGCGATCGCCGAGGCGTTCACCCTCGCTGCATGGCGATCGAGATCGGGAGCGACGCCCTCGAACCAGCGGGCGCCGTCGAACACGCTGGTGCCGAGCCACATGGCGTGGCTGCGCGGCCCTAGAATGGCAACATTGCCCTCGTACCAGTCGCCGTCGACGAAGGTCCATGTCGCGGATTGCGCCGCAGTCGCCAGTGTCATTGCCAGGTTCCGTTCGATGCTTGTTGCGGCGCATTGGAAGATGCTTTGGCGGCCGCCGTCAACCGGCTTGGCTGAGATTTGTTGAGGCCAGCGGGCTGGCGGACTGCAATCAGCGCTTGCGCCTTGCCTTACGCGGCCTCAAAACTATCGAATGCAGTTCGCGGCTTACGTTTTCGACGCCTATGGCACGCTGTTCGACGTGCATGCGGCCGTGCGCCGTCACGCCGACCAGATCGGGCCGGACGGCCAGTTGCTGTCCGAGATCTGGCGCGCCAAGCAGCTGGAATATTCCTGGGTCAGGACGCTGATGGGGGCCTATGCCGATTTCTGGCAGCTCACCGAGCAGGCGCTCGATTTCGCCCTGAGCAAGGTTCCGTCCGCCGATGCCGGGCTGAAGGCGAAGCTGCTCGAGGCTTATTGGCGGCTGGACTGCTATCCGGAGGTGCCGGCCGTGCTCAAGGCGCTCAAGGCATCGGGAGCAAGGCTGGCGATCCTGTCCAACGGTTCGCCTGAAATGCTGCAAGCGGCCGTCAAGTCCGCCGCGCTCGACCAGGTCCTGGACGACGTCTATTCCGTCGACAGCGTCAGGCGCTTCAAGACCGATCCGTCGGTCTACGACATGGTCACCACGGGCTGGCGCCTCTATCCGGGCGCTGTCTCTTTCCAGTCATCCAACCGCTGGGACGTCGCCGGCGCCACCAAATTCGGCTTCAGGACGGTGTGGATCAACCGCGCCAATCAGCCAGAGGAATACCGGGATTTTCCACCGGCCCTGATCCTGCCGTCCCTTGAAGGTCTGGTCGCCGGGGGGTGACACCGGACATGTTGCCTCGGCGCAACAGTGACGATCCAGTCACAGCTTTGCCTTTGTTTGTCCACCCTGCGGCCAGAATTGGAACCGCCTATCGCGCCGGGCATTGCTCGGGCAACCGCGCGCAACCGGACGCATTTATGCTTTGTTGCGATTTGAGACTTAAAAAAGGCAATCATGTTCACACCCCCATCGTCCTCTTTTCGCCTGAGCCGTCGCGGTTTTCTCAACGCAGCAGCCCTCGGCGCCGCCTCGGTCGCGGTCTCCAGTTGCACCACGCTGTCGCAACAACCGGTCGAGCCACCGCCGCCGACCTATGTCGAGCCGGCGCTCGGCGACTATGTGACGATGTATGGGCCGATGTCGGATGGCGGCTTCGAGCTGCCGGCCATACCGGTCGACAAGATCGACCCGCAGTTCCTGCGCCAGATCGTGGACGATCCGACCGGGCAGCAGCCGGGCACCATCGTCGTCGACACGACCAATCACTTCCTCTACCTGGTGCGCCCGGGCGGCCAGGCGATCCGCTATGGCGTCGGCCTCGGCCGCGCCGGCTTCGAATGGTCGGGCGATGCCGTGGTCCAATGGAAGCAGAAATGGCCGAAATGGACGCCGCCGGACGACATGATAGCGCGGCAGCCGGAGTTGAGACCCTACAGCGCCGAGAATGGCGGCATGCCCGGTGGGCTCAAGAACCCGCTTGGCGCGCGGGCGCTTTATCTCTTCCAGGGCAACCAGGACACGCTCTACCGCTTGCACGGTTCGCCGGAATGGCGGTCGATCGGCAAATCGGTGTCGTCGGGCTGTGTTCGCCTGATGAACCAGGACATCATCGATCTCTATGATCGTGTGCCGAACAAGACCCCGGTCGTGGTGACGGCCGACATCGGTCAGCCGATGGTGGCGACAGCAAACCGCAAAGCCATTCCGATCGACGCCGGCGTGCCGGAAGGATCGATCCTGCTCGGCCCGATAAAATCGATCACAAACTCTATCTTCTGAATTGGGCGAAAGCGCGGGCGGGATCTTCCTCGCTCCTGCTAGTTTTGCTGAGCGTCGGCGTGGCCCGCTTTTAGGTCCGATGGTTACGCAGAGCAGCGGATTTTGCCGCGCTCTGTGCAGACGCCGCCGGTAGACAGCTCATGACCCGAACCGCCCCTCCCAAGGCGATTTGGTAGCCCAAAAGCTGACCTCTAGCGGAGCCGGCGGTCGTGATCCGCAACGGACATTTGGACCGTCAGAGACGTCATATTGCCAGACGTTGCATGGCTCGCTGGCGCACTCGCGAGACATCATTCGAAAAAGTTAAGCCTCATAGTAGTGTAGTTCGAGCAGCAGGCACCCGGTCTGCGACCGGAAGGGACCGTGATAGACGCCAGGCGGCCGGCAGGCGTAGGTGTTCGGGGCAAAACTCGGAGACGCCTCTTCGACCGAAGTTCCGCCAACGATGAGATCTCCCGATACGAGATAGACTTCTTCCCAGTATTCATGCACGAACGGCATCGTCGTATAGGCGCCTGGTGCAAACCGAAGCAGCCGCGTCCGATTCCCGGTCTTGCCTGCCTCGTCGAGCCGGCCGGCAAGAATCTTCTGCTCGATGCCGGACGGGTAACCAGGCGGCGAATGCCAGCCATCCCCGGTCATGTCGATGGTGTGAAATTCCTTATGTTCCTTTCGGATGGGCATCGCAAACCTCAAGCGGCAGCCAGAGCGGCACGGTCGACCTCGTCTTCCAGCGAATAGCTGTCCAGCATCTGATCGACGAGCTGCGTGCAGCGGTCCCAGTCGAAGGTGCGGAAGCTGTGCCCCTTGGTCACGAAGGTGGCGCCTGCATAGAACATCTCGTATTGCAAGTGGCGCGAGGCGAACTCCGACCCGACCGCATCCCAGGCCAGCTTGAAGAATTTTACCCGGCCCTCCGACGAGAGGACCGGCGATTGCTGCGTCCTTTCAATCAGACTGCGCAGCTCCGGATCGGCGAAATCCTGGACGGAGGACGGCAGCATGATCAGTCCGCCGCCCGCCAACTCGCGCAAGGCCAAAATCACCCCGGCATAGAGCTGCTGTGTCAGCACCTGAGCCGAATAGAGCGTATGTGCGTCGGGCACGAAATAGCCGCCAAGCATGCTGCCCTTCACCTCCATGGCGTGCACCAGCGCGTCGACCATGGTGTTCTGCGCCGCCAGCGCTCCCAGCGTCTCGCGCACCTGCGGAAAGTTGATGACGCCATTGGTCTCGGCGATGCGCCGGGCGATGCCGACGAGAAAGCGCATCTTCACCATCAGGCGGATCTGTGCCTGATAATTCTGGAACACATGCGCCGGGGTGGCATGGAACTGCCGCTGGCACATGGCGATGTCCTGGTTGATGAAGACGCGGTCCCAGGGAACTTTCACATCGTCGAAGTAGAGCACGGCATCGTTCTCGTCGAAGCGGCTGGCGAGTGGATTGTCGAAGACACTGACGGCGCTCTCCTCGTAGGATTTGCGCGACAGGATCTTCAGCCCGCCGGCATTCATCGGCACGGCGAAGGACACCGCATAAGGTTCGTCGCCCTCGCGCAGTGGCTGGATGCAGGTGACGAACACCTCGTTTGCCATGATGCCGCCGGTCGCCAGCATCTTGGCGCCGCGGATCGTCAGGCCTGCGGCGTCCTGGTCGACGATGCCGGCGGTGAGAAAACGGTCCTGCTGCTCGCCCGTCGGCTTCGAGCGGTCGGCCTGCGGATTGATTATGACATAGGTGAGATAGAGCTCATTGTCCCGGGCGTAACGGTAATAGTCAGCAAGCGCCGCGGCGCGCGGCTTGTCGTAAGCCTCGAAGACCTCGATTCCCATGAACATGCCGGAAATGCAAGAAGCGACATGGTCCGGCGCGCGGCCGAGAAAGCCATAATGAAGCTCCGTCCAGGCTTCCAGCGCCTTGCGCCGCTCGACAAGGTCGGCATGGCTGCGCGGCAACTGCCAGATGCGGTTGGCCCGCTGTCCGCCACTTTCGGGAACCTCGAAGGTCATCAGCTCCCGGTTGTCCGGTCGCGCCTGGAAATCGTAGAGCGCGCCGACCGACCGGATGGTCTGGCGGAAGGCTGGATGCGCGGTGACGTCGCCGGCGCCCTGGCCATTGATGTAGACTTGCCTTCCATCCCTCAGCATCTCGATATGCTGCGCCCCGGTCTTGATCATCTTACCCTCCGCGATCAGTAGTGCCCAAGAAATCAATAATGGATGTCGAGCGGCCAAAGCGGCGCCGTGAACTCCGTTGGCTGCAGTGATGCGTAGCGCCCCTTGCTGAAAACCAGCGCCTGCCGGTCGGCGAAGGACCGGAAATGCTTCACCCTGGCGATGAACAGCACGTGGTCCCCGGCTTCGTGCCTGGCCCACGGCTCGCAATCGAACAGCGCCGCCACGCCGGGTAGCACCGGGGCGCCGGAGCGGCCCTGCTCGAACCGCACTCCTTCCCACTTGTTGGAAAGCGGCTTGGCGAAGCGGTTGGAAATGTCCTTCTGGTTTTCCGAGAGAACGTTGACCGTGTAACTGGCAGCCTTCCCCCAGAGCGGCAGGCTGGCTGAACGACGGTCAATGCTAAAAAGGACGAGGGGCGGGTCGAGAGACAGCGAGTTGAACGAGCTTATCGTCATGCCAAGTTGCTCGCCGTCAGCCAGACAGGTGACGACGCAGACGCCGGTCGGAAATTGTCCAAGCGCCTGCCGGAACGCGCGCACGTCGAAAGCCGTTTCTCCTTCGATGATCATGCCCGGCCCTTTCGGCATCGATTTGTTAGGTCACAAAAATCAATTCACCAATTCCGCTGGCCAACTGCCCGCCGCCACTGTGTGTTCCGACCGTTCGGCCGCATTGCCGATGCGAGCGCCGCGGCCCCTTTTTCACTGCGTCACCACCGCCGGCCCGCGCGCGGTTGCAACCGCGCCCCAGCCTGCCGCCCTCGGCAGCCGTAGGGCGACCAGCGTCCGCGCCAGATGCTGGGCAACGGCTGCGGCCGCCTGTTCGGGCTGTCCGCGGCGTATGCCCTCGACGATCGCTGCATGTTCGGCAAGCACCCTGTCGCCGCGCCCACCGGAGATTGTGACGGCGTGCACGCCCATCCGCAACTGACGATCCCGCAGGCCCTCATAGAATTCGGCGAGCACCGGATTGCCAGCGGCGCGCACGATCGTGCGATGAAATTCCCGGTCGCGCTCAATGAACGCAACAGGGTCGTGCTGCACCTCCATCTGGAGGGCGACCAACCTGTCGAGTTCCACGGCAAGCATGTTGCCGAAGCCGGCGGCCTGTCGCGCGCACCACTCCTCCACCAGGCTCCGGGCCTGCATGACCGCTTCGATCTCCGCCTCGGTAATCGGCGGAACATAGGCGCCCTTCTTCGGCACGATCTGCAGGAAGCCGTCGGCTTCGAGCCGCAACAGAGCTTCGCGCACCGGCGTCCGCGACGTTCCCGTCTCGCGACAGACTTCCGCCTCGGTAAGGAACTTGCCCTCGCGGCTGGGCAAGGTGAGCACATGCTGCTTCAGCCAGCGGTAGACCACGTCCTGCGCAGCATCGCTTCGTTGACCTATCGCAGTGCGTTCTGATTGATGCCGCTCGCTCATAGACATCATGTATACATGTTGTTGATTAGAATTTCAAGCAACTTGCCACCTGGCTGCGCCGAGCGCCAACGTCAGGAATTTGCACACCTTGGCGGGTCGGCACGTTCAGCCTTCAGCTTATGACAAGGCTCTGGAACTCCCCGCCGGATAGAAAGCGGTCAGGGCAAACGCGTATTTTGTCGCTCCTGCCATTCAGGAAGTCCGGCCGCTCTTGGCGGTCGATCGGCAAGTCGGTGTCGTCGGGCTGTGTGCGCCTGATGAACCAGGACATTATCGATCTCTATGATCGCCTGCCGAACAAGACCTCGGTAGTGGTGACAGCCGACATCGGCCAGCCGATGGTGTCGACAGCAAACCGCAAAGCCATTCCGATCAAGCCGGCGTGCCGGAAGGATCGATCCTCCTCGGCCCTATAAAATCGATCACAAACTCTATCTTCTGAGCTGGTCGAAAGCACAGGGGCGGGATCTTCCTCGCTCCTGCTGGTGTTGCCGAGCGTCGGCTTGCCCGTACCGGCGCCCGCCTTTGGATTTGATGCTTACGTTGAGCAGCGGATTTTGCGGCGCCGTGTGCAGACGCCACCAGTGACAGCTCATGACCCCAAAAGGACATTCGGCGCGTGGCAATCAAACTTCAGTTTCGAGGCTCAAGCGGTCGTTCTGCCTCGAGCCGGCGGTTGCAGGTTGTTGGGTGTCGCTTTGTAGCCCGGAGTCCCATTGGCCGGACAGCGGCTTCGGGTCCGAAGCGCGACATTGTCGGCGACAGTCAGAAAGGTCTCGAAATGGCGCATAGCCGCCGTCCGCTGTCCTCCAGATCTGGCTACTGGCGCTTGATGCCAGGACAGAATTTGCCCACACCGATGCCGCCTTCGGGTCCGATGCCCCTCACCTGCCCCTCGACAAGCTCCCCAAAATGCCGCGGACGATCGCTCGTCCGACCGACGAACCGACCGAGCGCACCACCGACTTGATTGCCGCCTCCGCCACCGTCTGACGGTTGGAGGGCCGCGGCGCCCGCCGGCCACCGCTGGGCTGAGGAGCGGGCTCGTCATTGCCGAAACCGGGAATGGTCCAGCGCGAACGGCCTGCGTCCTGTTGCTGCGCCTGTGCCTCCTGGGCGTCCTTGGCCTTCTTCTGCAGCATCTCGAAGGCCGATTCGCGGTCGATGGTCTGATCGTATTGTCCCGCAACCGGGCTCTCGGTGATCTGCTTGCGGCGCTCGTCGGGCGTGATCGGGCCAAGGCGCGAGGACGGCGGGCGGATCAGCGTCCGCTGCACCATGGACGGCACGCCCTTGGCTTCCAGCGTCGAGACCAGCGCCTCGCCCGTGCCGAGCTGCGTGATCACGGTTGCGCAGTCGAAATCGGGATTGGGTCTGAACGTCTCGGCCGCCGTCCTGACGGCCTTCTGTTCGCGCGGCGTATAGGCACGAAGTGCGTGCTGCACCCGGTTGCCCAGCTGGGCCAGGACCGTTTCAGGGATATCCAACGGATTCTGCGTGACGAAATAGACGCCGACGCCCTTCGAACGGATCAGCCGGACCACCTGCTCGACGCGGTCGATCAGCACCTTCGGCGCATCGTCGAACAGAAGGTGCGCCTCATCGAAGAAGAAGACCAGCTTCGGCTTGTCCGGGTCGCCGACCTCGGGCAGTTCCTCGAACAGCTCCGACATCAGCCACAGAAGGAACGTCGCATAAAGCCGGGGATTCATCATCAGCTTGTCGGCGGCGAGCACGCTGATGGCGCCGCGTCCATCGCGCGTGGTGCGCATGATGTCGGCGATCCGCAATGCCGGCTCGCCGAAGAAATTGGCAGCGCCCTGCTGCTCCAGGACCAGCAGCGTGCGCTGGATGGCGCCGACCGAAGGTTTCGTCACATTGCCGTAGCGGGAGCCGATCTCTTCGGCGCGGTCGGCGATATTGGCCAGCAGTGACTGCAGGTCCTTCAAGTCGAGCAGCAGAAGGCCTTCCTCGTCGGCGATGCGGAAGGCGATGTTCATGATGCCTTCCTGCGCCTCGGAAAGGTTCATCAACCGCGACAGAAGCAGTGGGCCCATCTCCGAGATGGTGGCGCGGATCGGGTGGCCCTGCTCGCCGAACAGATCCCAGAAGATGACCGGGAATTCCTGGAATTCATAGGGATCGAGCTTGACCTGCTCGGCCCGCTTGACCAGGAAATCCTGCGCTGTGCCCATCATGGCGATACCCGACAGGTCGCCCTTGATGTCGGCGCAGAATACCGGCACGCCGGCATTGGAGAAACCCTCGGCCAATATCTGCAGGGTCACCGTCTTGCCGGTGCCGGTCGCGCCGGTGACCAGGCCGTGACGATTGCCATATTGCAGCAAAAGCTGTTCGGGCCGCTGATAGCTGTCGTCCGGCTTGCGGCTGGCCCCTATGAAGATACTGGTATCGTCGGCCATGTGTCCGGTCTCCGCAAACCTATAGGGTTGAATGCCCTGATCCCTTGAAGAAAAGGGAGCCCCGCCGCAGGTATAGTGAGGCCATTGCGCAGCGACAATGGGCGTTGTCGAAAATGGCTTTTGGAGCTTGCAGAACCTGCCCATGTTTGGCAATCGGTTGACGGTCACCGTCACGGAAGGCGCGTTGCACGGCATGTGTGCTGCATTGTGATATCGGGCCGGGGACCGTAGACTGACATAGTCGGCCGCTGCGGCCGCTAGAACGAGGAGAACCGATGGGCGCCGGTGCCTTGACCCAGGATGCCGAACTTCCAAACGTCGACCGGCAACGATGGCTGGCGCTGGCGGAGAAGGCGCTGGCCGGCGGGTCCTTCGAGGAAAAGCTCGTCTCGCATACGGACGACGCCATCCGCATCGAGCCGCTCTACGAGCGTTCGGTCACGGCGGAGCCTGTCGTGCGCGCCAACCCGGGATCACCGTGGATCGTCAGCCAGCGCATCGACAATCCGGACATAGGCCGCGCCAGTGCGCAGGCGCTGGAAGACGTCGCGCAGGGTGCCACCGGACTGTCGCTTGTCTTCGAGGGTGCGCCGAACGCCTTCGGCTATGGCTTGCCGAGGACGGCGGAGGCGCTGGAGGGCGTGCTCGACGGCGTGCCGCTCAACCGCATCCAGATCCGCATCGACGCCCATCCCTGGAGCCGTGCCGTGGCCGACTGGCTGGTGGCGTTTTTGACCAAGCGCCGCTCCGACCCGGCAAAGCTCAACCTCTCCTTCGGCATCGATCCGGCGGCGATCTTTGCCGGGACCGGCAGGCTGCGCATGTCGATCGAGGCTTTGCAGGCTTCGATGCCGCAATCGCTGGCGCATTTCTTTTCGATGGGTGTGCCCGGCGTGCTGCTGGAGGCCGACGGGCGGGTATTCCACAATGCCGGCGCCACCGAGGCGCAGGAGCTTGGCACCATGCTCGCCTCGGCCGTCTCCTATCTGAGGCTGTTCGAGAAGGCGCGCCAGCCGCTCGTCTACGCGGCGCCGCATATCGGTTTTGCGCTCAGCGTCGACCAGGACCAGTTCGTTTCGACGGCCAAGGTCAGGGCGTTGCGCAGGCTGTGGGCGCGTGTCCAGGAGGCCTGCTCGATACCGCCCTCCACCGCCAGCATCCATGCCGAAACCTCCTTCCGGATGATGACGGCGGCCGACCCGGAAACCAACATCCTGCGCACCACCATCGCCGCTTTCGCGGCTGCCGCCGGCGGCGCGGATTCGATCGCCATCCTGCCGCACACGATCGCGCACGGCCTACCCGCGGATTTTGCTCGCCGCGTTGCCCGCAACGCGCAACTGATCATGGCCAATGAAAGCCACATCGACCACGTCGCCGATCCGGTTTGCGGTTCGGGCGCCGTCGAAGCGCTGACTGCGGAGCTCTGCGCGGCGGCCTGGCAGGAGTTCCAGCAGATCGAGGCGGAAGGCGGCGTGCTGACCAGCCTTGAGCAAGGCCACATCCAGA
Organism: Mesorhizobium sp. M0633; assembly: GCF_040320645.1. Taxonomy (NCBI): domain Bacteria; kingdom Pseudomonadati; phylum Pseudomonadota; class Alphaproteobacteria; order Hyphomicrobiales; family Phyllobacteriaceae; genus Mesorhizobium; species Mesorhizobium sp. M0633. The sequence continues at coordinate 147,241 of NZ_JAMYQC010000013.1, read as the reverse complement.
GGCGCGTCCAGGCAGCTTCCGCCCGCCGCAACACCGCCTACCAGGCGGGCGAACGGGCGATCGTCGGCACGACGCTGCACCCGTCGAAGACCGAGCGTCCGGTCGAGACGCTGGCGGCGGAGCGGCGGCCTGCCTTCACCGAAGGCGTTGCGGTGTGCGAGCCGCTATTTCCGATCCGCATCGATCAGTCGATCGGAGCCGTGCCATGATCCCGGATTTCAGCCAGATCGCCTGGTCGCCGCCACGGCGGGTGCCGGTCGAGGTCAAAGGCCAGCGGATGACGCCGGAAGGCATCGCCGTCAAGCATCTCTACAACCAAGGCGATCTCAAGGGCTTGCCGCACCTCGATACCTATCCGGGCCTGCCGCCTTTCGTGCGCGGCCCCTATCCGACGATGTATGTCCAGCAACCGTGGACGATCCGGCAATATGCCGGCTTCTCGACCGCCGAAGAGTCCAACGCCTTCTACCGGCGCAACCTTGCCGCCGGCCAGAAAGGCCTGTCGGTCGCCTTCGATCTCGCCACGCACCGCGGCTACGACAGCGACCATCCGCGCGTCGCCGGCGATGTCGGCATGGCCGGCGTCGCCATCGATTCCATTCTCGACATGCGCCAGCTGTTCGACGGCATCCCGCTTAACGAGATGACGGTATCGATGACGATGAACGGCGCGGTGCTGCCGATCATGGCGCTCTATATCGTCGCGGCGGAGGAACAGGGCGTCGCGCAGAAGGATCTCACCGGGACCATTCAGAACGACATCCTGAAAGAGTTCATGGTGCGCAACACCTACATCTATCCGCCAAAACCTTCGATGCGGATCGTGTCGGACATTTTTTCCTACACGTCGAAGCATATGCCGAAATTCAATTCGATTTCGATCTCCGGCTACCACATGCAGGAGGCAGGTGCGACGGCGGACCTCGAGCTCGCCTACACGATTGCCGACGGTATCGAATATGCCCGCGCCGGCGTCGCGGCCGGCCTCGACATCGACCGTTTCGCGCCGCGCCTTTCCTTCTTCTGGGCGATCGGCATGAATTTCTTCATGGAAGTCGCGAAGCTGAGAGCAGCGCGCCTTTTGTGGGCCAGCCTGATGCTGAAGAACTTTTCGCCGAAAGACGAGCGCTCGCTGTCGCTGCGCACCCATTGCCAGACTTCGGGCTGGTCGCTGACGGCGCAGGATCCCTACAACAACATCATCCGAACCATGATCGAGGCGATGGCGGCGACTCAAGGGCATACGCAGTCGCTGCACACCAATTCCTTCGACGAGGCAATGGCGCTGCCGACCGACCATTCGGCCCGCATCGCCCGCAACACACAGCTCATCCTGCAGAAGGAATCCGGCACGACGCGCATCATCGACCCGTGGGGCGGCTCCGCCTATGTCGAACGGTTGACGCATGATCTGGCGGCGCGTGCGCTTGCGCATATCGAGGAGGTCGAGAGCCTCGGCGGCATGGCCGCGGCGATCGAAAAGGGCCTACCGAAGCTGCGCATCGAAGAGGCTGCCGCGCGCACCCAGGCGCGCATCGATTCAGGCGAACAGATCGTGGTCGGTGTCAATGCTCACCGTCCCGGCACGGACATCGAAGTCGACGTGCTGAAGATCGACAATGCCGAAGTCAGGGCGCGGCAATTGTCGAAGCTGCAGCGGCTGAAAGGCACGCGTGACGTCGCCGCCGTCGAGAGCGCGCTCGATGCGCTTACCCGTGCTGCCGGGAGTAACGCAAACCTGCTGGAATTCGCCATCCGGGCCGCACGCGCCAACGCCACGGTCGGCGAGATTTCGCTGGCGCTGGAAAAGGTTTTCGGCCGCCATGTCGCCTCGGTGCAGACGATCTCCGGCGTCTATCGCAACGCGCTCGGCGACAATCCGGTGGTCGACCGGCTGCAGGACAAGATCGTCGCGTTCGAGGAGAAGTCCGGCGGCAAGCCGCGCATTCTGGTCGCCAAGATGGGGCAAGACGGCCATGATCGCGGCCAGAAAGTGATCGCCACCGCCTTTGCCGACCTAGGCTTCGACGTCACCGTCGGGCCGATGTTCCAGACGCCGGACGAGATCGCCAGGCTGGCCGTCGAGCATGACGTGCACATCGTCGGCGCCTCGTCGCTGGCAGCAGGCCATTTGACGCTCATTCCCGAACTCAGGCTTGCACTGAAGAAGCTCGGCCGCGACGACATGCTGATCGTCGCCGGCGGCGTCATCCCGCCGCAGGATTACGACGCAGTCCGGCAGGCAGGCGCCACTGAAATCTTCCCGCCCGGCACGGTCATTCCGGAAGCGGCGGACCGACTGATGGATAGGCTGCTGGAGGCCGGCTGACGCTTTGTTATAATATCCGTTGTAACGAGAAACACGCTGAGTTATAATCAGCGTTGCAACAGGATGCCTCACCATGAACACGACCATTCGCAAGATCGGCAATTCCGAAGGCGTGATCCTGCCGAGGGAGCTTCTCGATCGTCTGAACCTGAAGGCCGGCGACCAGCTTCAAATCGTTGAAACAGGTGACGGTCTTGCGCTGAAGCCGGTGGACGACAGCTTCGAGCGGCAAATGAAAGCTGCCCGCGAGGTCATGGACAAATACAAGGTCGCGCTTCAGAAGCTCGCCGAATGAGCTGGGAGCTTCTGACGCGGCGTGCAGTCGAAGCCATGCACGCGGAGCAGTTGCGCCGACACGGCGGAGCACAAGGCTTGAGGGATGAAAATGCCCTCGAATCGGCGCTCGCTCGCGCCGAAAACAAGGCCAACTGCGGAGACCCGTCGGTTGAGGAACTCGCAGCCACCTATGTCTTCGGCATTGCCAGAAATCATGCCTTTGTCGACGGCAACAAACGCACGGCCATTGTCGCGGCCGGCGCATTTCTGATTGTGAATGGTTATGCCCTGTCGGCCAATGACGGCATGCTTTACGAATTCGTCATGGGCGTCGCCGCCGGCGAAATCGACGAGGCTGGTGCCGCGGCGTTCTTCCGCGATCATGTCGTCAAGCTCGAAGACTAACTGTCGGAGAGCTTGACGATCTCCCATTCCTTGCCGTTGACCACGGCAACTTCGCCGACCTTCTTGCCGAACAGCGCCATCGCCATCGGCGACATATGGGAAATTGTCCCTTTGCCCGGATTGGCTTCGTCCTCGCCGACGATCTTCCAGTGCACCTTCTTGCCGTCGTCGCTTTCCAGGGTGACACCCATGCCGAAACGAACCAGGTCGCTGCCCGGTTCCGGCACCGAAAGCTCGGCGCTTTCACGCCGCGCCGTCCAATAGCGGAGATCGCGCGAGACCAGCGCGATGCGCTCGCGGTCGGCCCTCTTTTCGGCTCTGCCCAGTTCGTCGCGCAGAGCGGCCACCTCGGCATCGATCAGCGCCATGCCGCGTTCCGTGACCAGATTGCGGTGATGGCTGATCGGCCGCTCGCCGATGCCGGCAATGGCGTTTTCGCTGTCTTCCTCGCGGGTGAAGGCCCTGCTCATCTGACGAACTTAGGCTTGGAATGGCGACTCCACAAGCCATTGCTGATGAAGAGGCTAATGGTGAAGATCTGGGTTCAGTACCCGAGATTAGACAGCTGCTTGGGGTGTAAAGCTGACCATGCGAATGCCTCAACTTGGCGCACTATCGCGCTTCGAGGGCCGCAAGGCTAAGGTCCGGTTGCGCAACTAGGTAGCGGAGCCCCTTGGTTCCGACGTCGCCTTGCTCAACGATATTGAAGCCGTGCCGGCCGAGATCCGCTGCAACTTTGTCCAAATCGACGTAACCATGCCGGTGGAGCCGAAAGGTGCTCTTCTGGCGCGGCGGTTTCGCAAAATCGACGATAAGCACACGACCGCCCGGCCTCAGGACGCGGAAGGCCTCTCTGCCGAATTCCTCGCGGCCCTTCTTTGGCAGATGGTGGAACATCAGCGTGCTGAGGACGACATCAAATTCCCCATCCTTGAAAGGCAGTTCCTGAGCGGTGGCGGTCGAGAACCCGACTTGTAGCCCGGCTCGCCGGGCCTTTGCCGTCGCGCGCGCAACCATTTCGACGGAGACGTCGACGCCGTGCACACGCCCCTCCGGCCCCACCTTCTGTCTGGCAAGGAGCGCGGTGGTGCCGGTGCCGCACCCGACATCCAGGACCACTTCTCCCGGTTTCAGCTCCGCAAAGCTTAATATCCTTTCGCGAAAAGCACGTTCGCGACCGAAGGTCAGAAGCCACGCCAGCATATCGTACAGGGCGGCGGAATGAAGCGTGATGCCGACATGCGGCGCCTTCTCCTCGCCGGCGGCCGGTCTGCGGTCCTTGGCGGACAGCCGCCGGTGAGCGCTTTGCCATATCAATAAGCTCGCGACTACGACGAGTGCACCAGCATGAAGCAGGAGGACGGGAACTCCCAAGGAAAAGACCGCATTTGCCTGTCCCAACGAGAAAAATGCCGCGAGCACCACGGCCATTTTGACGAGCGCGACTAGCGCATGCCCTCCAACTATTGTTCCGAAAATACGTTGGTGCATTGCTTTATCTCCGGCCAGCCGGGCATCGCGCCGGGCCTTCCGCAAGAGCATAGGATACTGGACAGTGTGTCCAGTATCAGTTTTACTGGCCACATCGCACCGACGCGCCCAATACTGGACGATTTGGTGTCCTTTGGCCGGAAAAGGATGTTGCCGATGCCAGCCGGACCGATCGACCGTCGGGTCGCCAGGACCCGCAGCCGACTGCAGCAGGCGCTTTTCAGACTGACCGCCGAGAAGGGATATACGGCGATCACGGTCGAGGACATCTGCAGGGAAGCCGATGTCGGCCGCTCGACTTTCTACACGCACTATCCCGACAAGGACTACTTGAGGAAAGCAACGATCGACGAGCATATGAAGGGCTTGCAGGCACGTGGTGCCGAACGCCATTCGCAGAGAAATGCCAAGGGCTTTTCCTTCAGCGGTCCGGTGTTCGAGCATGCTCTTGTCACGCGGGAGATGCACCGTGCGCTGATGGGCGGGAAAAAGCGCGAAATGCCAGAAGAGATCCGCGGCTGGATAAGCAGGCAGGTTCGCCATGAGTTGGCGAATATCCAAGGTGATGAAGGCGGAGTCAGACTTGAGATCGCCACACGCTTCATCGTTGGCGCGTTCTTTGAAGTGATGCACTGGTGGCTTGAGAGGGATACGAAGCTGTCCCCCGCGGAGATCGACCAGACATTCGTGCAACTTGCCTTCAACGGGGTAAATGCGGTGTTCGCCGAGCCAACGAGGATCGAAGAGAGGCTCAAGAGGGGCTTCGTTTGATCGCCCACAGAAGGGCCGAAAGCGATATTCCGTCCTGGCTGGCAAGCTTCAGATTTTCACCACGAGTTCGACCGGGCTAGTCTGGCACGAATCCTGCGGCGTGAGCGTTGGCCGCAAGGGATCTGTGCCGATGTTGAACAGAAGAACGCTGCTTGCGCAGACCACCGGCTTTGCCATCATGAGGCTTTCGCTTGGCAAGGCAGCGGCGAAGAACCTGCCCGGCATTGAGAAAGCCGCGACGCGTGGCGCGATCAACGCGACCGAGCTCGGCGTCCGGCCCGGCGCGCTAGACGATCAGAGCAAGGCTTTCACCAAGCTGCTGCGCGACGCGCACGACCGCGACATGCCGGTGTTCCTGCCGCCGGGGATCTATATCGTTTCCAACCTGTCGCTGCCCGGCCGCGTGCGCCTGTCCGGCGTGCCGGGCGCATCGCGGATCGTCTATGGCGGCAATGGCCATCTCATTATGGCCGAACGGGCCGAGCATATCGAACTCAGCGGGCTGGTGTTCGATGGCAGCAACCGCTGGATGGGCGACTACACGCAAGGCCTGCTCGATCTGCGCCGCATCGCCCATCTGGTCGTCGACAACTGCCAGATGACCGGCAGCGGCAAGAACGGTCTGGCGCTCGAACATGCCTCGGGCCGAATCGAGCGCTCGGCGATATCCGGTGCGGCCGATGCCGGCATCTATTCGGTCGAGGCCGATGGCCTGGAAATATCAGGCAATAGCGTCTCCGACTGCGCCAATGGCGGCATTCTCGTGCACCGCTGGCAGGCGGCGGAAGACGGCACCATCGTCAGCGGCAACCGGATCGAGCGCATCCAGGCGCGCAGCGGCGGAACCGGCCAGAACGGCAACGGCATCAATGCGTTCCGCGCCGGCAACGTCATCATCTCCGGCAATATTGTCTCGGATTGCGCGTTCTCGGCGATCCGCGCCAACAGTTCCAGCAATTTGCAGATCACCGGCAACACCTGCTCGCGTTCGGGCGAGACGGCCGTGTATTCCGAATTCTCGTTCGAAGGCGCCGTCATCGGCAACAACATCGTCGATGGTGCTGCGAACGGTATTTCGATCGTCAACTTCAACGAAGGCGGCCGCATGGGCGTGTGCTCCGGCAACATCGTCCGCAATCTGTCGACCAGCGGTCCCTACCCTGCGGACGCGCCCGGCTTCGGCGTCGGCATCAGCGTCGAGGCCGACACCACCGTTTCCGGCAATGTCGTCGAGAATGCGCCGCTCTACGGCATGCAGATCGGCTGGGGACCGTTCATGCGCAATGTGGTCGCCACGGGAAACATCGTCCGCAAGGCCGGAACCGGCATCGTCGTCAGCGTGGTCGAAGGTGCCGGAACGGCAATCATCTCCGACAACGTCATCGACGGGGTCCAGAACGGCGCGATCGTCGGCCAACGCTGGGCCGAGCGAGTGACCGGTGACCTCGCCGCATCAGGCAATGCCGGCTACGCGCATTTGACCGTCGAGCGCAACCACGTCAGTTGAGGGTGGCCGTCGGCCGGAGCGCGCCGACTTTGGCGCCGATCCGGCTTTCGATGGGCGGATTTGCCTGTTCGATCAATTTCACAGCGAGCGCGTGGTCGGCGTGCAGCAGCTTAGCCAGCACGGCCGCGACCATCACTTCAGCGGCGCGGCCGGCGCCATCGTCGCATTTCAGCGCGATGCCAAGGCCAAGCTCCGGAAGGGCTGCACAAAAAACACCTTCGGCGCCTCCCTTGACGAAAATCCGACTCGGGGCGGCCTCCATCATCGCGACGTCGGACCTGCCCGTGCCGGCGACGAAAAACGGCTCGGCCATGCAGGCAGAAAGCAGCCGCTTCGCCGCCCGGGCGCGCACCGGCTCGAAGCCGGCACCTGTCGCCATGCGGGCAAAGCCAAGGGCAAAGCTGCGCAACGGCACGGCATAGGTCGGAATCGAGCAGCCGTCGGTGCCGCGGTGATCGGCGTCATGGGCAGCACCGGTCACCGCCTGCATCGCTTCGCGCACCATCTCCTGCGAAGCATGGCCAGCCTTGACGTAACCACGATGGGCGATGCCGCTGTGAACGCAGGTGCATAGGAAGCCTGAGTGCTTGCCGGAACAATTGTTGTGCAAGGTGTTCGGCGCACGGCCGGCGCGCGCGAGCGCCAGCGTCGCCCCGTGGCTCGACGGCCAATGCGCGCCGCATTCGAGTGCCGTCTCGTCGAGGCCGGCTTTCGCCAGCATGGCGCGCGCCAGCTCGACATGCGGCGGCTCGCCGGAATGGGAGGCGCAGGCCAGCGCCAGCTCCCGGTCACCGAAGTCGTAGGCATCGGCAGCGCCGCTCTCGACCAGCGGCAACGCCTGGATCGCCTTGACCGCCGAGCGCGGGAACACAGGCTGTGCCGTGTCGCCGATCTCCCAGACGGGCTTGCCGTCGGCGTCGAAGACGGCAACAGCGCCGCGATGGGCGCTCTCGACGATAGCGCCGCGCAAGACTTCGACCAGAACCGGATTTGTCATGTCACCTCCCGCAAATGCGGGCGGGTTTATCTGATCCGGTCGAGAATGGAAACGTAGTTGGCGACCGCGGCACCACCCATGTTGAAGATGCCGCCGAGCTTTGCTCCCGGCACCTGGATGCCGCCCGCCTCACCGACGAGTTGCATCGCGCCCAGCACATGCATCGATACACCGGTGGCACCGATCGGGTGGCCCTTGGCCTTCAGCCCGCCAGACGGATTGACCGGCAGCCTTCCATCTTTCGCCGTCTCGCCATCCAGGGCCAGCTTGGCGCCCTCGCCCGGCTTGGCCAAGCCCATCGCCTCATACTCGATCAGTTCGGCGATGGTGAAACAGTCATGCGTCTCGACGAAGGACAGGTCGCCGAGCGTCACGCCCGCCTTCTTCAGCGCCTGGTTCCAGGCCTGCTCGCAGCCTTCGAATGCGAGAATGTCGCGCTTCGACATCGGCAGGAAATCCTGAACATGCTCATTGGCGCGGAAGGCGACGGCGCGGCGCATCTTCAGCGCCGTGGCCGTGTCGGCAAGGACAAGCGCGGCGGCACCGTCCGACACCAGCGAGCAGTCTGTGCGCTTCAGCGGACCGGCGACGAAGGGGTTTTTTTCGCTTTCCTGCCGGCAGAACTCGTAGCCGAAATCCTTGCGCATCTGCGCGTAGGGATTGTCGACGCCGTTCTTGTGGTTCTTGGCGGCGATCATCGCCAGCGCATCCGACTGGTCGCCGTAGCGCTGGAAATAGGCTTGGGCGATCTTGCCGAAGACGCCGGCGAAGCCTGCCGGCGTGTCACCGTCCTCCGGCAGATACGAGGCCTTGAGCAGGTTCTTGCCGATCTCGGGACCGGGCGTCGTCGTCATCTGCTCGGCGCCGACCACCAGCACGATACGGGCGGCATTGGCGTCGATGGCGCGGATGCCTTGCCTGACCGCCGCCGAGCCGGTGGCGCAGGCGTTCTCGACGCGGGTCGCCGGCTTGAAGCGCAGCCGGTCATCGGCCTGGAGGACCAGGCTCGCGGTGAAATCCTGGGCGGAAAACCCGGCGTTGAAGTGGCCGAGCACGATCTCGTCGACGTCATCTGGACCGATGCCGGCATGATCGAGCGCCTCGACTGCCACCTTGGTGATCAGGCCCTCCAGCGTCTCGCCTTCGAGCTTGCCGAAGCGCGAATGCGCCCAGCCGACGATGCATGCTGTCATGGCAACCTCCATCCTGCGGGCCGGGCAACGTATGTCGCGGCCCGCCTCAGCATTGTTCAAGCATGAACCGTTCAGCCGGCTTCGTGAAGGGGCCAGAACCGCACAATCGCTTGATCTTGATCATCTGGTCATAGTGCCTGGCTTTTGCCAGCAAATCAGGCTGGATTTTTGTTGATTGATGCGTCAATAAAAAATAATCTTGTCCCAACAGGCCGGAGCAGGAATGCCGAAACTCGGAATGGAGCCGTTGCGCCGCAGGGCGCTCATCGACGCAACGATCTCGGCGATCGGCGAGCGCGGTTCGCTTGATGTGACGATGTCGGAAATCGCCGGGCGCGCCGGCGTGTCCTCGGCGCTTGCCCACCATTATTTCGGCGTCAAGGACGAATTGCTGTTGGCGACGATGCGGCACATCCTGAGCGAGCTCACCGCCGATACGCGCCGTGCACTTCGCGCGGCCGGCACGGCGCGCCAGCGCGTCTCGGCGGTGGTCGCGGTCAATTTCTCCGACATCCAGTTCCAGCCCGAAACGATCGCCGCCTGGCTCGCCTTCTATGTCGAGGCGCAGAAATCGGCAGCACTCCGCCGGCTGCTCAAGGTCTATGCGCGCCGGCTGCATTCCAATCTGCTCAGCGGGCTGGCCGGCATCCTGCCGAGAAGCGAGGCCGACCGGGTCGCCGAAGCGACCGCGGCGCTGATCGACGGGCTCTATATCAGGCGCGCGCTGAAGGACGGTGTTCCTGATGCCGCGACCGCGATTGCACTGGTCGAGGACTATCTCGAAACGAAGCTCAGCGGACGGCAGAAGCAGTGACATCCAAGCGACCCAACATCCTGATCGTCATGGTCGATCAGCTCAACGGAACGCTGTTTCCGGATGGGCCGGCGGACTTCCTGCACGCGCCGCATCTGAAGGCGCTGGCCGCGCGTTCGGCGCGTTTTTGCAACAATTACACGGCCTCGCCGCTCTGCGCGCCGGGCCGCGCCGCATTCATGAGCGGCCAGTTGCCGTCACGCACCGGGGTCTATGACAACGCCGCCGAATTCGCGTCTTCGATCCCGACCTTTGCCCATCATCTGCGCGCCGCCGGTTATCACACCTGCCTCTCCGGCAAGATGCATTTCGTCGGGCCGGACCAATTGCACGGTTTCGAGGAGCGGCTGACCACCGACATCTATCCGGCCGATTTCGGCTGGACGCCCGACTATCGCAAACCCGGCGAGCGCATCGACTGGTGGTATCACAATCTCGGCTCCGTCAGCGGCGCCGGTACTGCCGAGATCACCAACCAGCTGGAATATGACGACGAGGTCGCCTTCCATGCGGTGCAGAAGCTTTATGATTTTGCCCGCGTCTCCGACGATGCCGCACGTCGGCCCTGGTGCTTGACGGTTTCCTTCACCCATCCGCACGATCCTTACGTCGCACGGCGGCAATATTGGGACTTCTACGAGGATTGCCCGGCGCTCGAGCCTGAGGTCGGCTTCATTCCTTACGACAGGCAGGACCCGCATTCGCAGCGGCTCTACCGCGCCAGCGACTATGACAGGTTCGACATCACCGCTGAGCAGATACGCCGCGCACGGCGCGGCTATTTCGCCAACATCTCCTATCTCGACGACAAGCTCGGCGAATTGATGTCGGTGCTCGAGCACACACACATGCTCGACGACACGATCATCCTGTTCTGCTCGGACCATGGCGACATGCTGGGCGAGCGCGGCCTGTGGTTCAAGATGTGCTTTTTCGAAGGTTCGGCGCGGGTGCCGCTGATGATCGCCGGCAAGAGCATCGCCGCCAGCCTGATCGAGACGCCGGTCTCCAATCTCGACGTGACGCCGACGCTTTGCGACCTCGCCGGCATCAACATCAGCGCGATTGCGCCGTGGACTGACGGCCAGTCGCTGCTGCCGTTGCTGAACGGAAAGAAACGCTCCGCGCCGGTGCTGATGGAATATGCCGCCGAAGGCTCCAACGCGCCGATGGTGGCGATGCGCGAGGGCCGCTACAAATTCATCCATTGCGAGATCGATCCGCCGCAACTGTTTGATCTTGAATCGGATTCGCAGGAATTGACCAATCTCGCCGCCGATCCGGCCAATGCGGCATTGGTGGCCGCTTTCACCGACAAGGTGCGGGCGCGCTGGGACATGGCGGCCTTCGACGCGGCGGTGCGTGCCAGCCAGGCACGCCGCTGGGTGGTCTACCCGGCGCTGCGCAACGGCACCCATTATCCCTGGGAATTCCAGCCGCTGCAGAAGGCATCGGAGCGCTACATGCGCAACCACATGAACCTCGACCTGCTCGAAGAGCAGAAGCGCTTTCCGCGAGGCGAATGATGGCAGATAGTCTCGTCCCCTCGCTCGACCATCTCAGGCAGGCCTATGCCGTCACCTCCAAGGCGACGCAGGTCACGCCGCTGCTGGAATCGGCGGCACTCGCGCGCGAGACCGGCGCCGCCCGCGTCTTCGTCAAGGCCGAATCGCTGCAATGGGCAGGATCGTTCAAGGTGCGCGGCGCCTACTGGCGGCTGAAGAAGCTCTCGCCTGACGAAGCCAAAAAGGGCGTCGTCGCCTACTCCTCCGGCAATTTTGCGCAGGGGCTAGCGGCGGCTGGCCAAGCGCTTGGCATTCCCGTCACCATCGTCATGCCGATCGACGCGCCGGCCGCCAAGCGCGACGCCACATTGGGTTACGGCGCGCGCGTGGTGCTGACTGACCATGGCGAGCGCGCGCGTGAGGAAGTCGCCGCCGCCAAGGCGCGCGAGATCGCTGCGAGCGAAGGCCTGGCGCTGCTACACCCGTTCGACGATCCGGAGATCGTCGCCGGCCAAGCCGGTGCCGGGCTGGAGGCACTCGACCAGATCGCCGCCAGGCAAGCGGAGGCCGATCTCTTGTTCTGCTCGGTCGGCGGCGGCGGCCTGATCGGCGGTGTTTCACTGGCCTTTCACTACCTGTCGCCAGCCACGAAGATCATCGGTGTCGAGCCGGAAGGTTTTGACGGCATGGGCTCGTCGCTGGCGCATGGCGCCATCGAAACCATGCCGATCGGGCCGAAATCGATTTGCGACGGGCTGATGTCGCGGCGGCCCGGCGACGCGCCGTTCGCAGCGGTGAAGGCCGCCGGCGTTCGCGGCGTCACCGTCGACGATGCTTCGGTGCGGCGCGCCATGCGCCTCGCCTTCGAGCGGCTGAAGCTGGTGCTCGAGCCATCCGGCGCTGCTTCGCTGGCGGCGTTGCTCGGCGGCAAGGTCGACGTCACCGGCAAGACCGTTCTCGTAATGGCAACCGGCGGCAACGTCTCGCTGGCCGATTTCATTGCGCATATGAACCACGGGCGCGCATGAACCATGCTTGAAGCGGATTTCGTCATCATCGGCTCCGGCTCGGCCGGTTCGGCCATGGCCTACCGGCTGTCGGAGGACGGCAAGCATTCGGTGATCGTCATCGAATATGGCGGCAGCGATATCGGCCCGCTGATCCAGATGCCGTCGGCACTGTCGATCCCGCTCAATATGAGCCTCTATGACTGGGGCTTTGCCAGCGAGCCGGAGCCGCACCTCGGCGGCCGCGTGCTGGCGACGCCGCGCGGCAAGGTCATCGGCGGCTCGTCGTCGATCAACGGCATGGTCTATGTGCGCGGCCATGCCCGCGACTTCGACCATTGGGCCGAACAGGGCGCGACCGGCTGGGGCTTTGCCGATGTGCTCCCGTACTTCAAGCGCATGGAGGACAGCAATGGCGGCGAGAATGGCTGGCGCGGCCACGGCGGCCCGCTGACTGTGCAGCGCGGCTCGAGGACGAACCCACTCTACGGCGCCTTCGTCAAGGCAGGCCGTCAGGCCGGTTTCGAGCTGACCGACGACTATAACGGCGCGAAGCAGGAAGGCTTTGGGCCGATGGAGCAGACCATCCGCGGCGGCCGTCGCTGGTCCGCAGCGAGCGCCTATCTGAGGCCGGCGCTGAGGCGGAAAAATGTCAGCCTGGTCAAGGGTTTCGCCCGGCGGGTAATCATCGAGAATCAACGCGCCACCGGCGTCGAGATCGAAGTGCGCAAACGAATTCAGGTGATCAGAGCGCGGCGCGAGGTGATCGTTGCCGCGTCCTCGATCAACTCACCCAAGATCCTGATGCTGTCCGGCATCGGCCCCGGCCAGCACCTTAGGGAGAACGGCATTCCGGTGATTGTCGACCGGCCCGGCGTCGGTCGCAATCTGCAGGACCATATGGAACTCTACATCCAGCAGGAATCGACGAAGCAGATCACGCTGAACTCGGTGCTGAACCCGTTCTCGAAGGCGCTGATCGGGGCACAATGGCTGTTCTTCAAGTCCGGCCTCGGCGCCACCAATCATTTCGAGGCGGCCGCCTTCGTACGCTCGCGCGCCGGCGTCGACTATCCGGATATCCAGTATCACTTCATCCCGGCCGCGGTCCGCTATGACGGCAAGGCGGCGGCCAAGGCGCATGGTTTCCAGGCGCATGTCGGGCCGATGCGGTCGAAGTCGCGCGGTTCGGTCACGCTGCGCTCGCCCGATCCCAAATCGAAGCCGGTGATCCGCTTCAACTACATGTCGCATCCGGACGACTGGACGGAGTTCCGCCACTGCATCCGGCTGACCCGCGAGATCTTCGGGCAAGCGGCCTTCGATCCGTACCGAGGCAAGGAACTGTCGCCGGGCTCGCATGTACAATCGGATGAAGAGCTCGACGCCTTCATTCGCGACCACGCCGAAAGCGCCTACCACCCTTGCGGCACCTGCAAGTTGGGCCGTGCCGATGATGCGATGAGCGTCGTCGATCCGGAATGCCGCGTCATTGGCGTCGAAGGGCTTCGGGTCGCCGATTCCTCGATCTTTCCACGCGTCACCAACGGCAATCTCAACGCGCCGTCGATCATGACCGGCGAGAAGGCCGCCGACCACATTCTCGGGCGTACGCCGCTGCCACCGTCCAACCAGGAACCATGGATCAATCCGCGCTGGCAGGTGTCGGACAGATAGGCCATGATCCGGCGGACGCATATTCCGCATGCCGCGACAAGACGATTTGGAGAACAGTCATGCGCGCCCAGCCAACGGCATCGCATTATGTCAACGGCCGCTATATCGACGACGAGCGCGGCGCAGCGCTGCCGGTTATCTATCCGGCAACCGGCGAGACCATCGCCATGCTGCGCTCGGCGACGCCGAACGTGCTGGAACTCGCGATCGAGGCCGCGCGTGCGGCACAGCCGGCCTGGGCTCGGCTGAAGCCGGTCGAGCGCGGCCGCATCCTGCGCCGTGCCGCCGACATTTTGCGCGCGCGCAATGCCGATCTGGCGCGCATCGAGACGCTGGATACCGGTAAGCCGATCCAGGAGACGCTGGTTGCGGACGCCCCGTCGGCGGCCGACTGCCTCGAATATTTCGGCGGTGCCGTCACCACCTTTAATGGCGAGGCCGTCGATCTCGGCGGACCCTTTGCCTATACCAGGCGCGAGGCGCTCGGCGTGTGCGTCGGCATCGGCGCCTGGAACTATCCGATCCAGATCGCCGGCTGGAAATCCGCACCCGCCCTCGCCATGGGCAATGCGATGGTTTTCAAACCATCGGAAAACACGCCGCTTTCAGCGCTGGCGCTCGCCGAAATCTACACCGAGGCCGGGCTGCCCGACGGGCTGTTCAACGTCGTGCAGGGTTTTGGCGATGTCGGCGCCGGCCTTGTCGGCCATGATGTTGTCGCAAAGGTCTCGGTGACCGGCTCGGTGCCGACAGGCCGCAAAGTGCTGTCGCTCGCCGGCTCGAAGATGAAGCACGCAACGATGGAGCTCGGCGGCAAGTCGCCGCTGATCGTCTTCGAAGACGCCAACCTCGAAAATGCCATCGGCGGCGCGATGCTCGGCAATTTCTATTCGACCGGCCAGATCTGCTCCAACGGCACGCGGGTCTTCGTGCAGAGCGGCATCCATGACCATTTCGTCGAGAGGCTGACCGAACGGACGAAGAAAATCCGCATCGGCGATCCACTCGATCCGGACACGCAGATGGGGCCGCTGGTCTCAAAGGCGCAGCACGACAAGGTGGTCTCTTACATCGAGGCCGGCAAGCAGGATGGCGCGGTGCTCGCCTGCGGCGGCAACGTGCCTTCGCTGCAGGGTTTTCAGGGCGGCTTCTTCGTCGAGCCGACGGTGTTCACCGGTGTCGTCGACACGATGCGCATCGCCCGCGAGGAGATTTTCGGGCCGGTCATGAGCGTGCTGAAATTCGACAGCGAGGACGAGGTGATCGAGCGCGCCAACGACACCGAATTCGGCCTCGCCGCCGGCGTGTTCACCCGCGACCTGGCGCGCGCCCATCGTGTCATCGCCGAACTGCAGGCCGGCACCTGCTGGATCAACGCCTACAATCTGACGCCGGTCGAAATCCCCTTCGGCGGCTTCAAGCAGTCCGGCATCGGACGCGAGAATTCGCTCGCGGCACTGGCGCTCTATTCGCAGCTGAAGTCGGTCTATGTCGAGACCGGGGATGTCGCCAGCCCGTACTGATCCTTGGGCGCCGTGCCGTCCAGATACTGCGTCAGCGCGCAGACGAGATGATAGAAGATGCTGGCCGGCACCTCGCTCGCCAAGGAGCGGCCACGCTCGTCGATGCGGTCGATCCACAGGCCGAGCGGTGCCGGATTGATGTGCCAGCGGAACAGCCGGCCGACCCGTGCTTCGATCTCCGGCTTCAGGTCGGGACCGCCCGAACCGTCCAGCGCGATCGCCGCCTTGATCGCTTCGGCCTGCGGCCAGCTGCGCGAGACGCGGTCGAGCGGCAGTCCTTGCCGCGAGACGGCGCCGTAGGCGAGGCCCGTGGCGCGGTTCAGGCCATTGGCAATCGCCGACGCGTAAAGCTTCCGGGCAAGGCCGGTCAAGCCGCTCTGGCCGCTGCGGCCGGCGAAGTCGACCAGCAGCGAGGCCCATTCGAAATGATGGCCGGGTTCGGTCCACGTGCCCTTCTCGCCAGGGGCCGGCCGCCATTCATGGTCGAAATACTCACCCAGCGTCCAGCTTTCCGGGTCGAAGAAATGGCTGCGAAACAGATCGACGATGCGCGCGGCGCGGCGAAGATAGGCGCGCTCGCCGGTCGCCTGATGCCAGGCCAGGAATGCCTCGAGCAGATGCATGTGCGGGTTGGAGCGGCGCTCGCCCTCGCCGCTCGAGGTCTCGCGGAAGCCGGTCAGGCGTTCGTCCTCGAGATGCGCGTCGATGAACGCAAAGGTCTCCTGGCCAAGCCGCAACGCATCGGGATTGCCGCACATATGGGCATGCGCCAGCGCCAGGAGCACGCAGGAATGGTCATAGGCATCCTCGGCAGCGTCGGCGACGGTGCCGTCGACGTTGAGCGTGCGTACCCAGCCGCCATTGTCGGTACGTCCGTGCCTGGCCATGAATTCGAGGCCGTGGCTGATCAGCCGATCGGCCGGGCCGTTCCAGCCGCGCGCCTTGGCGACGGCGAAGGCGTAGATCTGCCTGGCCTGCGTGCGCATGCGCTTGGGTTTCATCAGCGGGGCGGCATCGAAGCCGAGCGCCTCGTGGAACCCGCCGTGGCGCTCATCGACGCCGACCGTCGACCACAACGGCACCGTCTCCTCGAACAGCCAATGGTGCACGCGGCGCTGCCAGGCGCCGCTTTCGATGACGCGGTCGTCGGCAGGCGTGAACCTGGTCTCAAGGCGGCCGCTTTTTTCGAGCTGCTCGACGATCTTCTTGACGTTCTGGCTGTGGCTGACCGGGGCGACGAAAGTGGCGTCGGCGGTCGACACGATGGCGACGTCCTTCAGGCCTATAGCCGACAGCAGGCGGCCGTCGCTGCGGATATAGGAGTTCTCGCAATCGATGGCGACGACATCGCCGACGATGACATTGCCCTGCGTGTCGGAGGGGCCGACGTCGAGCAGCGATTGCCAGGAGCCGAGATCGTTCCAGCGAAAGCTGGCCGGCACCATGGCGATGCCGCTGGCGCGCTCCATGATCGCATAGTCGATCGATGTCGATGGGATGGCGGCATAGAGCTCCAGAGGCATGTAGAGGCCGGAAAGATCCGATGTCGCAGCCTGGTAGGCAGCCTCTGTGGCGCTCCAGATGTCGGGCTGGAAGGCCATGAACGCGTCGCGCATGGCACTGGCGCGAAACAGGAAGATGCCGGTGTTCCAGTAGAAATTGCCGGCCTCGAGATAGCTCTGCGCCGTGGCGAGATCGGGTTTTTCGACGAAACGCGAGACATCGCAGATGCCATCGCGCTCGCCGGCCACCTCGATGTAGCCGTAACCGGTCTCGGGTTGGGCGGGCTTGATGCCGAACACCACCAGCCTGCCTTGGCGCGCGGCCGCCGTGCCGGCCTCGATGCTCCGCCAGAATTGCTGTGGGGTCGCGATCTCATGATCGGACGGCACCACCAGCACCAGGCTGTCGCCGAATTCCGACAGCGTGCGCAGGCTTGCCAAGGCGACGGCCGCGGCGGTGTTGCGTCCGGTCGGCTCGAACAGCGGGCCGCCGCCGGAAAGCTCGTGACCGGCAATGTCGGCATGGACGCGGTCGGCATGCCTTTCCGAGGCAATCAGGAAAACCGGCGTTTCGCCTTCCGGCCGCGCAGTGAGCCGGCGCAGCGTCTTGGCCAGCATTGAGCCGTCGCCGGAGAAATCATGGAACTGCTTGGGATTGTCCTCGCGCGACAACGGCCACAGCCGCGAGCCGACGCCGCCGCTCATCACAAAACTGACGATCCGTTCGGTCATGAAAACAAGCCTCGTGCTCAAAAGGTCTGATTGTAGGCGCCGACTTCGGGGCTGCGGCGCAGCACCGCATCGACGGCTTCGAACATCTGCCGGCGCCGCTCGGACGATACCGGGCTCTCCACCACCACCACAAGCTCCGGCTTGTTCGATGATGCGCGCACCAACCCCCAGGTACCATCCTCCGCCACGACCCTGACGCCGTTGACGGTGATCAGTTCGGCAATCCTCTGGCCGGCGAAGACCGTGCCCTCGTCCTTCATCTTGCGAAAGTCGCCTACGACGCGCTCGACGACGCCGTATTTGAGCTCGTCGGCGCAGTGTGGCGACATGGTCGGCGTGCCGAAGGTCAGCGGCAGATCGCGATAGAGGTCGGCCATGCTGCTTTGCGGGCTGCGATCCAGCATCTGGCAGATGGCGATTGCCGTGACCAGGCCATCGTCATAGCCGCGGCCGATCGGAGGATTGAAGAAGAAATGGCCCGATTTCTCAAAACCGGCAACGGCGCCGAGTTCGGCCACCCGCCGCTTGATATGGGAGTGTCCGGTTTTCCAATAGTCGGTGACCGCGCCATTTTCCCGCAACACCTTGTCAGTCATGAACAATCCGGTCGACTTGACGTCGACAACGAAAGTCGAGCCGGGATAAAGGTGCGAAATGTCGCGCGCCAGCATGACGCCGACCTTGTCGGCGAAAATCTCGCTGCCTTCATTGTCGACCACGCCGCAGCGATCGCCGTCGCCGTCGAAGCCAAGCCCGACATCGGCGCCCGTTTCCAGCACCTTGTCGCGAATGGCGTGCAGCATCTGCATGTCTTCGGGGTTGGGATTGTAATTGGGAAACGTATGATCGAGCTCGACGTCGAGCGGGATCACCTCGCAGCCGATCCTTTCCAGTGCTTCGGGAGCGAAAGCCCCGGCGGTGCCGTTGCCGCAGGCGGCCACCACCTTGAGCTTCCTCGAGATACGCTTTCCCGCTGTCAGATCGTCAAGGTAGGTTTTGCGGAAGTCCGCAACGAAGTCATAGGAGCCGCCACCGACAAGATCGAAATCGCCGGACAGCACGATCGCCTTCAACGCACTCATCTCCTCCGGACCAAAAGTCAGCGGGCGCGCCGCGCCCATCTTGACGCCGGTCCAGCCATTCTCGTTGTGCGAGGCAGTGACCATGGCAACGGACGGCGTGTTGAGCGCGAACTGGGCGAAATAAGCCATCGGCGACAGGGCCAGCCCGACATCCTTGACCCGTGCGCCGGCCGCCATCAGCCCGGAAACCAGCGCCAGCTTTATGGCAAGCGAATAGGAGCGGAAATCGTGACCGGTGACGATGTCGGGTCCGGCACCCAGACGGCGGATAAGCGTGCCGAGCCCCATGCCGAGCGCCTGGACGCCGATCAGATTGAGTTCCGGCGTTTCGTTCGAGCCGGGATGGCCGAACCACCAGCGCGCATCATATTCGCGAAACCCGGACGGCTTGATCAACGCAGAGGTTTCAAACTCGAATGTGTTTGGTCTGACATCGCTAACGATCTTCATCGACAAAGCTGCAAACTCCAGGTGGCTGAATCAGGTGCTTCGAGGCAAGTGGACGGTTATCCAGAAGCCCTTTAAGCCGTGTTTGTGCGACAGGAAACTGAAACCTGTATGACGTGGCGGCGAAAGCGAAAGAAATGCGACAGAAGCGCTGCCATTGGCGCTTGCAGTAACCAAATGCGGCGGCTATAAGCCCGCGGTCTGGTCACGGAGTGTAGCGCAGCCTGGTAGCGCACATCGTTCGGGACGATGGGGTCGCAGGTTCAAATCCTGCCACTCCGACCAGAAAAAATACGTCCATCCCGGTTCAGAGCCCGTAGGCGCTCTTTCCAAATTGCCCTGATACATTCGGACAAGAAGGCAGGTCTGGCCGAGGAGAGGCTAAGCGGTGCCCGCAGGGGCATCGGATCGCGGCTAATGCCGACGCGAGCGGATGTTCGTCACCGACAAAAAGCGACTTTCCAAGGCACCCGAAACCTCCCCCGCTTCGGAATGCCAAATCGTCCCGTGAAGGCCGGCGTGAGATTTACACCTCAGTTGTAACCGCAACATGGGATAGCCCGAGCCACCATTTTGATGCGGCTGTCAGCTACCCTCCGGGAATGCACCAAGACTCGTCGTCCGGCGGGAAAGCCAAGCCGGCGCGATTCTGCGCCGCCTTTCGCAAGTCTTTGCATCTCACGGCACTATCGCCCATTTTGCTTGTTGCAGAGCCGGTCTTGTTGCCTCTTCTAGTGATCCCCGTCCGCAGGACGAACAACTTCGGAGCAAAAAAAAGGGGACCATTGTGACGACCCATCATCATGCCCGCACGGCAGCGGTGTCTAGCGCTTCAGGTATGCTGCGCCCTCAACTCGGGCCTGCCGCCGCCGGCAAATATCAGCCCCCGATCTCCAGGGCAGATGCCCGCCGCCTGACTGTCGGTGACATCCTCGCCGCCTATACCGAAGGACGCCAGGCCAAGATTGCCGGTCGCAAGGAATTTCTCGCCAGGATGCGTTTTCTGAACGAATTCTTCGGCACCGAGCCGGTCGCCAGCATCAATGGAGATCGCTGCCGCGCCTATGTCGAGCACCGTTCGCGCGAGCGCAATCGGGTAGAGCGTGAGCGAATCGCCAAGCTCAACGCCGCGGCGATGGAGACCCGCCGTGCGTTACTCCCGGCGTGGCGAGACAAGGACTTTACATCAGGCCCGCGTCGCGATCTTGAGGACCTCCGCTCGGCGATCAACTTTTGGGCCAAGGAATACGGTCTCGATCCGAAGCCGTCCGTCACCTTGCCAGACAAACCAGCAGCGCGCGAGCGCTGGCTGACGCGCGAGGAAGCAGCGGGACTGCTGCGCGCGGCATTGCGGCTGCGCCGGAAGCACGGTCAGTACGCTCATCTCTGCCGCTTTATCATTGTGGGGCTCTACACTGGCTGCCGACATCGTTCAATCCTGCAACTCAATTGGGATGGCGAGGCCGCACAAGCTTGGCCGGACCTAGGCCGCGGCGTGCTCTATTGCAAAGATCAGCACGCGAAAAAAAGCAAGAAATGGCGTCCGCCGGCGCGACTGCCGTCACGGCTGATCGCCCATATGCGCCGCTGGAAGCGTATCGATTGCGACTGCGGGCCGGTCGTCCATGACAGCCTGGGCGAACCGACAAAGCGCATCGAGAAGGCGTTCCGCACCTGCCGCGTGGAAGCCGGGCTCGGCGACGATGTCACCCCGAATGTGCTTCGCTACACCCGCGCCATGTGGCCTGTGCTGTGCGACGTCGACATGTGGCGGATCGCCAGCAAGGCTATGCGCTCAGGCGAAATCGCGTGACATCGATGGCCGCGGCCATCAGTGTCTGTGTGTAGGTTGCCTGCGGGTTGCTGAAGATCGCCTCGGCCGGCCCCTCCTCGACGATCTTGCCCTGTTTCATGACGATGATGTAGTCGGCCATGGCGCGCACAACGGTGAGATCGTGGCTGATGAACAGATAGGACAGTTCGTGGTCGGCCTGCAGCTTGCGCAGCAATTCGACGATCTGCTTCTGCACCGAGCGGTCCAGCGCCGAGGTCGGCTCGTCCAGCACCACCACTTTCGGCTTGAGGATCATGGCGCGCGCAATGGCGATGCGCTGCCGCTGGCCGCCGGAGAATTCGTGCGGATAGCGGTTGCGCGTGTTCGGATCGAGCCCGACTTCGAGCAAGGCATCGACCGCGCGGAGATCGCGCTGCCTGCCCGACAGATTGGGCTCGTGGACCAGAAGCCCCTCGGTGATTATCTGGCCGACGGTCATGCGTGGCGACAGCGAGCCGAATGGATCCTGGAAGACCAGCTGTAATTCGCGCCGCAGCGGCCGCATCGCCTGGCGGTCAGCGTGGGAAATGTCGCGGTCACCAAGCCGGATGATACCGTCGCTGGGCAGGAGCCGCAGCAAGGCGCGGCCGAGCGTCGATTTTCCCGAGCCGGATTCGCCGACGATGCCGATCGTCTGGTTGCGCTTCAGCCGTATCGAAATGCGATCGACGGCGCGCAGCAGCAGCGGCTCGCCGCCAAGAAATCCGCCGCCGATCTTGAAGGTCACCTCGACGTTCCTGCCTTCAAGCAGGACAGGGGCATTCGGAGGCGGCGGCGCCTTGGTGCCGGTCGGTTCGGCGGCAAGTAGCATCTTGGTGTAGCCGTGCTGCGGGTTGGCGAAGATCGCTTCCGCCTCGCCCTCCTCCACCACCTCGCCGTAGCGCATCACATAGACCCGGTCGGCAAAGCGCCGGACGATGCCGAGATCGTGGGTGATGAAGACGATCGCCATGCCGAGCTTGCGCTGCAATTCGGCGAGCAGCATGAGAATCTGCGCCTGGATGGTGACGTCGAGCGCGGTCGTCGGCTCGTCGGCGATCAGTATGTCGGGGTCGTTGGCCAGCGCCATGGCGATCATGACGCGCTGGCGCTGACCGCCCGACAACTCGTGCGGATAGGATTTCATCCGCCGCTCCGGATCGGGAATATGGACCAGCCGCAGCAGCTTGAGCGCCTCCTCGCGCGCCGCGGCGGCGCCAAGTCCGCGATGCTTGCGGATCGGCTCGATCAGCTGGTTGCCGATCGAATAGAGCGGGTCTAGCGACGTCATCGGCTCCTGGAAGATCATGCTGATCTTGCGGCCGCGGATCTTGTTGAGCTCGGGTTTGCTCAAGGTCAAAAGATTGCGGCCGCGATAATCGACTGTGCCGGTGGCTTCGCCGTTCGAGGCGAGCAGGCTCATCGCCGCCATCATCGTCTGGCTCTTGCCGGAACCGGATTCGCCGACGACGGCGACGGTCTCGCCTGATTTGACGTGGATATTGATGCCCTTCACCGCCTCCACCACACCGTCGAGGGTGCGGAAGCGGACCCGAAGGTCCTTGACGCTGAGGATGGTTTCGGAAGCGGCCATCTCAACGATCCTTCGGGTCGAGCGCATCGCGCAGCCCATCGCCGACGAAATTCAGCGCGAACAGCGTGGAGACGAGAAAGAAGGCCGGGAACAGAAGCAGCCAGTTGGCCGAGCCGATGTTCTGGGCGCCGACCGAGATCAGCACGCCCCAGCTGGTCATCGGCTCCTGGACACCGAGCCCGAGGAACGACAAAAAACTCTCCAGGATAATGACCTGCGGCACCAGCAGCGTCATGTAGATCACAACCGGCCCGAGCAAATTGGGGATCACATGGCGCAGCAGAATGCCGCGCTGGCCGACGCCCATCGCCTCCGCCGCCTGGACATATTCCTGCCGGCGGATCGACAGCGCTTGTCCGCGCACGATGCGCGCCATGTCGAGCCACAGCACCGCTCCGACCGCCAGGAACATCAGCACGAAGTTCCTGCCGAAGAACACCACCAGCATGATAACGAAGAAGATGAACGGCAAAGAATAAAGCACGTCGACGACACGCATCATCACCTCGTCGACCCTGCCGCCGGCAAGGCCGGCGGTGGCGCCGTAGAGCACGCCGATGAGCACGGCCACAATGCCGGCAAGCAGGCCGATGGCTAGCGATATGCGCCCGGCCATCAGCGTTCTGGACAGGAGATCGCGGCCGGTATTGTCGGTGCCGAACAGGAAATATTGCTGCTTGATCGAGGCACTCATCACCATTTCGAGACCGTCCGGCGATTTGCTCTCGATCTTTGTGTCATCAAAAGTATCGGAACGATCAAGGTAGCGAATGTTGCGGTCATCGATCGGCTTGGACGATTTGACGGTAACGAACACACGGCTGTCCTCCTGCCGCCACTCCTTGATGTCGACGCGCATACGCCTGATCGCCTCATCGAGGGCGCCTTCGATCATGTCGGCCTTCGGATAGGCCGAGAAGCTCGGCGGCGTACGGACATAGTCGGCATAGATGGTGGTGTATTGGTGCGGCACGAAATAGGGCCCAAACACGCTGATGACGGCGATGAAGGCAAGATAATAGAGGCTGAACATGGCCGCGCGATTGGCCTTGAGGCGCGCCCAGGCGTCACCCCACAGGGACCGGCCGACGACCGGTGCGGCAACTGCGATATCAGTCATAGCGCACCCTCGGATCGACGACCCCATAGAGGACGTCGACGATCAGGTTGAAAACGATGGTGAAGAGCGCGATGACCACCACCGTCCCCATCACCAGTGTGTAGTCGCGGTTGAGCGCGGCAACGACAAAATGGCGGCCGATGCCCGGGATAGAGAAGATGGTCTCGACGATGATCGAGCCGGTGAGAAGGGCTGCAGCTGCCGGACCGGTGAAGGAGACGATCGGCAGGATGGCGCCGCGCAGTGCATGCTTGACGACGACTGACCAGTCGGACAGGCCGAGAGCGCGCGCGGTGCGGATGTGATGCGAGTGCAGCGATTCGATCATCGAGCCGCGCATCAGGCGGGCAACGATGGCGATCTGCGGCAGAGCGAGCGTCAGCACCGGGCCGACCTTATTGATGAGGGCTCCATCGCCCCAGCCACCGATCGGCAGCAGCTTCCAGGTCAATCCGAATACAAGCTGGATTACTGGGGCGATGACAAAGGTCGGTATGGTGCTGCCGGCGGTCGCCAGCGCGATCACCGAATAGTCGGCAAGCTTGTTCTGGTTGAGCGCGCCAACAGTGCCGAGCACGGTGCCCAGGAGCAGCGCCAGAACGAGCGCCGAAGCGCCGAGTTGGATCGAGATCGGCAGGCCTTCCCTGAACAGCTCGCCGACGGTGAAATCCGGCATGTTGTAGCTGGGACCGAAGTTGCCGCGCAGAAGATTGCCTAGATAATGGAGGTACTGCAGCCAGAGCGGGTCGTTGAGGCCGAACTGGGTTTCGAGATTGGCTCTGATCTCGGGGCTCAGGCCCCGCTCCTGGTTGAACGGTCCGCCCGGTGCGACGCGTATCAGGAAGAACGCCATGGTCACGATGACGAACAGCGTCGGGATGGCGGTCAACAGCCGCCGGAATACGTAACGCAGCATCGATGCCCCGCTTGATCCAGAGCAGCGCGCGTCCGGCTGGACGATTGCGCTCTAGCCTTCAAATCTTCGCACCGACATTGTCGAAAATCGAATCCGGTTCCCGGGCCGATGCGATGGCAAACCAGAGCCGCCGCGCATTGAGTTGCGCCGCGGCCTGGCTAAGGGATCAGTCCTTGCTGATGAAGCGGGACGGATGGATATCCATCACATTGTCGTCGAAGCCATGCAGCTTCGAGGAAACGATGTCGTGGTAGCTATAGTAGAGGATCGGAATGTTGCCGACCTCATCGACGAGGATGCGCTCGGCCTTGGCGAGTTCCTTCATGCGCTCTTCGGGCTTGCCGCCGGCGGCGGCGGCCTTGTCCATGGCCTCTTCGTATTTCGGGCTGTTGTAGTTCGAATAGTTATTGCCACTAGCCTTGCGGGAGATCCCAAGGAAAGTTTCCGGATCCTTGTAATCCGCAATCCAGGCGGCACGCGCGACATCATAGTCGCCCTTCTGCTCGAGGAAAGAGTAGTGAGTCTTGGTATCGGTGTTGAGCAACGTGACCTCGACGCCAAGCGGCTTCAGCTGTTCCTGGATGGCGACAGCGGTGTTCTTGTGGTTTTCCGAGGTGTTGTAGCGGATTTCCATCTTCAACGGATGCTCGGGCGTATAGCCGAGCTTCTCCAGGATTTTCTTGGCTTCATCTTCCCGGTCGATCTGCGGCATGTCGGCGTATTTGGCCAGTGCCGGCGTGTAGCCCTCGATCCCCGGAGGCACCATCGAATAGCCGGGCAGCATCGAATTCTGCCAGACTTTTTCGGCGAGGAAGTCGCGATCGATCGCCATCGAGA
Organism: Mesorhizobium sp. M0633; assembly: GCF_040320645.1. Taxonomy (NCBI): domain Bacteria; kingdom Pseudomonadati; phylum Pseudomonadota; class Alphaproteobacteria; order Hyphomicrobiales; family Phyllobacteriaceae; genus Mesorhizobium; species Mesorhizobium sp. M0633. The sequence goes on along the minus strand of NZ_JAMYQC010000013.1, from coordinate 121,703 downwards.
TGGCGTTGCGCAGTTCGACATTGTCCCACGGCGCCTTATCGGTCTTGATCGCATAATAGTAGGTGCCGAGATATGGCCCGACACGGACCTGGTCGCCGAATTTGGCCTTGAGGTCGCCGAGCTGTTCCGTCGGCAGGTCACCGTAGCTGTCGAGTTCGCCAGCCTCGAAGCGCTTCATCGCCGACGAACGATCCTCGGTCGGGATGTAGTTGACCACGTCGAACTTGACGCTCGCGGCATCCCAGAATTTCGGATTCTTGACCAGCTTCAGATGGTCGTTGGGAACCCACTCTGCCGCTGTAAAGGCCCCGTTGGAGACCAGCTTGCCTGCCTTGATCCAGTCGGCGCCAAGCTTTTCGATCGACGCCTTGTTGACCGGATAGGTCGCCTGATGGGTCAGCATCTCCAGGAAGTAAGGCGTTGGCGCCTTGAGCGTGACTTCCAGGGTATTTGCGTCAATCGCCTTGACCCCCATATCCTCCGGCTTGCCCTTCTTGGTGTTGACTTCCTCGGCACCCTTCACTGGATAGAGCATGGAAGCGTATTCGGCAGCGGTGGCCGGATCTTCCAGCCGACGGAACGAATAAACGAAGTCGTCCGCCGTCACCGGGCTGCCATCCGACCAGAGGCCGTCCTTGCGCAGCTTGAAGGTGTAGACAGTGCCGTCGTCGGACACCGTCCAGCTTTCGGCGGCGCCCGGAATGAGATTCGTCTTCTGGTCATGCATGACGAGGCCCTGGAACAGGTCGCGTATGATATCGGCTTCGTAGACCGTCGAGGTCTTGTGCGGGTCGAGCGTCTCCGCTTCGGCGGCGGCTCCGCGGTTGTAGACGGTCTCGGCGAAAGCCGGCGTGTAGAACGTACCGGCGGCCAAGACCATGGTCGTGGCGAGTACCGTCGCCTTCAGCACATGTTTCAGCATGGAGTTCTCCCTAATGACGTCGCCCTTCGGCCACGTCTCTAAGTGTTGACGCCCCCGAAACCGATTGGTTGGTTCCTTTCGAGCGCGCAGCCGGTTCCCTTTCCGGCAGCTGGTGGCCAAACAGTAACGTGGAGATTTTTTATTTCAACAGACTCTCGGGGTCACGCAAAGTAAGGGGCCGGGACAGTCGCCTTGCGAGCGGCCAATCAATGGTCAAAGCCATGAGTTTGACTGGGTTTCCTGGCCAGAACGCCGATCTGGGAAATAATCTGGCCGATCATTTCAGTTTACCGGAATGTATTAATTGGTTCTTAGCAACCAAGGGTTACAAATTTCAATGGGATCGGCACATCGACCTTGAGTTCCAACGGGCAAGGGCAATGAACAAGATAGACAGTAACACTGTCGCATTAAAGCGTAAAATATTGCGCCAAATACGGGCGAATCTACGCAAAATTGGAGATGAGTCCGGAACTTCCGCGGTCGAATTTGCCCTGCTTTCGCCGATCTTTATCCTGCTCGTGCTCGGAATGGTTGCATATGGTATCTATTTTGGTGCAAGCAACTCCTTGCAGCAAATCGCCGCCGATGCCGCCCGCACCGCAATTGCCGGATTGAATCAAACCGAGCGCCAGGCGCTGGTGGCGAGTTTCGTCAAAAACAATGCCACTGGATACCCGTTCGTCGATTCCGGCAAGCTGACCTACCAGGCGACGGACAGCACGGCCGACGGAAATCAGTTTGTCGTGTCAATCCAGTACGATGCCAGCAACCTGCCGATCTGGAACCTGTTACCAAGCCTTGCGATGCCGCAAACCACGATCTCGCGCAGATCTACCATCAGGATTGGAGGCATTTGAAATGTCGCAGTTCTTGCTGAGGAGCATCGGGCGGATCGCTCGCTCGATGGTTGGCGACAAGAAGGCGAACTTTGCCGTCATGACGGCGCTGACAGCGCCATTCGCGCTGGGGCTGGCGGCCTTCGCTGTCGACGAAGGTTCGATCTACACGGAGCGCAGGGAGGCCCAGGCGATGACCGACCTGGCGGCGATCACCGCGGCGTCGAACATCAAAGATATGGAAGCCGCGGCGGTAACCACGCTCAGTGACAACCGAATGCCCGGCATCATTGTTCAAAAGCCAGGTCAGACAATCGTTCCCACGGTTGGCAAAACCGTCGTGTCGGTGACCGGCGGCCGATACTCAGCGGCGTCCTCCATTGGCGTCGACAAGCGCTTCGAAGCCGGTAAAGCGCCTTACAACGCCGTTCGCGTCACTCTGCAAAAAATCCCCGCCCGGTATTTCGCCAGTTCGCTCATCCCTACTCCGGTTGTCGGCACCGAAGCCATTGCCAGTGTGACCCCGCAAGCGATGTTCTCGGTCGGGTCCAGGCTCCTCAGCGTCAATGGCGGCATCCTCAACGCGCTTCTCAGCAAGTTGCTGGGCGCCAACATTTCGCTCAGCGTCATGGACTACAACGCGCTGATCTCGGCCGATGTAAACGTGCTTTCGTTCGTCGATGCCCTTGCCGTACAGTTGCAACTGACAGGTGTCAGCTATTCCGACGTGCTGGCGTCAAAAGCGACGGTAGGCCAGATCGCGACCGCCATGGCCAATGCGTCCGGGTCGGGCAGCGCCAGCAAACTTGTGCTGCAGACGATCGCGTCGAGGGCCACCAACACAGTCAAGATACCCCTCAGTCATCTTATCGATCTTGGCTCGATCGGTAAGCTCGGCCTCGGACAAAAGTCTCCCGGCTTTTCCGTCGACGCAAGCGCGATGGGCATGCTGGGTGCCGCCGCCTCGCTGGCCAATGGCTCAAACCAGGTCCAGGTCGATCTCGGCGCCACTATTCCGGGACTTACCGCCACCACGCTCGCCATCGCCATCGGTGAGCCAATGCAATATTCACCCTGGCTGGCCGTCGGGGAAAAAGGCACCGTGGTGCGCACCGCGCAGACGCGCATCAAGCTGGTCACCACAGTTGGCATCGGCAATTCCAATCTCGGCGGCGGCATCAGTCTGCTGTCCGTCAACCTGCCTCTGCATGTCGAAGTCGCCTATGCGGAAGCCAAGCTAACCGACATCAGCTGCCCGACGGGCCGGCCGGATAGCATCAAGGTCTCGATCGCCGCGCAGCCTGGCGTGGCCTCGCTGCACCTTGCCACCAGCGACGCCGACAACAACCCATCGGCCTTCGCCGATTTCAGCAATCCGCAATCGTTCTCCGATGCCACGATTGCACAGGTAAGCGTAAAGCTTCTGCTACTCACCCTCAATCTGCTCGATGTGAAGGGTTCGTCATCACTTGCCATCACCAACAACGATCCGACCGCATTGACGTTCGACAGCACCGATATCGCCAACAAGACGATAAAAACTGTCGCCACAAAAAACCTGACGCAATCACTCACGACATCGCTGGTCAGCGGCCTCTCGCTCTCGGTCAATGCACTGGGCCTCGGGCTGGACGTGACGGCCCTGCTCGGAACGGTTAAGCCGGCGGTGGTAACGGTTCTGAACGGCGTGACGGCGCCGGTCGACGAACTGGTCTATAACGTGCTTGCAGCTGTCGGCGTGCATGTCGGCGAGGCCGATGTGCGGGTTGTCGGCGCGACTTGCGGGCGCTCCGTGCTCGTTCAATGAGATAATGAAATAGAGCTCAGCCGATCCGGCCGAGGAAGCAGCCCAGCGGCGGCAGCGACAGAGTTCTTTCCTGCAAGACGCCGGCAGCACCGCCAAGGTCTATCGGCTCTATCGCTTCCAGATCCGGTGGCAATTGCCAGCCGGCCGGCTCGTCGGCGAAATTGAAGACACAGAGCAGCTTTTCGTCACCGCCTTCGCGAATGAAAGCAAGGACGTCGCCTTCGGCATCGAGGAACCGGATCGAGCCTCGAACCAGCGCCGGATGCTGCTTGCGCAAGGCCAGCATCGCCCGGTAGCTCGCCAGGACGGAGGTTTGCTCGCCGTCCTGGACGTCGACCGCCTGGGCGCGATGGCTTGCCGGGACCGGAAGCCACGGCTTGCCGGTCGAAAAGCCGGCATTGTCGGCGCCAGCCTCCCAGACCATCGGCGTTCGGCACCCATCCCGTCCCTTGATTGCCGGCCAGAAGCGGATGCCGAAGGGATCGCGCAAATCCTCGAACGCCAGTTCGGCCTCCTCCAGCCCGAGTTCTTCGCCCTGGTAGAGGCAGATCGATCCGCGCAGGCAGGAAAGCAGCACGATCGAGAATTTCGCCACCCTGTCCGGATCGCCGCCCGGCCTTGTCCATCGACTGACATGGCGCACGACATCGTGGTTGGAGAACGCCCAGCAAACCCAGCCGTCGAACACCGTACTCTCGAAGGCCTCAACACAGCCACGCACATGCGACGCCGAGAATTGCGGGCCGAGCAGGTCGAACGTGTAGGACATTTGGAGCTTGTCGCCACCGCCGGTATAGGCGGCGAGTGTCTGCAAGGAACGCGTTTCGTCGCCAATCTCGCCGACAGCGACGCGGCCTTCATATTCGTCAAGCAAGGCCCGGAAGCGCCTGAGGAAAGCAAGGTTTTCCGGCTGGCTCTTGTCGAACAGATGCTCCTGATAGAGATAGGGGCTGGTTGCCGTATTGGTGCCGGCGACGCTTTCCGCCAAAGGCGGGTTGCTGCGCAGCCAGCGGTCGTGGACATAATAGTTGACCGTATCCAGCCGGAAACCGTCGACGCCACGCTCGAGCCAGAACCGCACCGTTTCCAGCAAGGCGTCCTGCACCTGCGGGTTGTGGAAATTCAGGTCCGGCTGCGAGCCAAGGAAATTGTGCAGGTAATATTGCCTGCGCGTTGCGTCCCATTCCCAGGCCGGGCCGCCGAAAAGCGACAGCCAGTTGTTGGGGGCGGTGCCGTTGGGATTCGCATCGGCCCAGACGTACCAGTCGGCCTTGGGGTTGTCGCGGCTCGTGCGGCTTTCGACGAACCATTCGTGCCGATCCGACGAATGCGACAAGACCTGATCGATGATCACCTTCAGGCCGAGCCGGTGTGCCTCGGCAACCAGCGCGTCGAAATCCTCTGATGTGCCGAACATCGGATCGACGGCGCAGTAATCCGAAACGTCGTAACCCATATCCGCCATTGGCGACTTGAAGAAAGGCGACAGCCAAACCGCGTCGACACCCAGCGATGCGACATGGGCCAGCCTCGAGGTGACGCCGCTGAGATCGCCGCTGCCGTCGCCTGTCGTGTCCTGGTAGGAGCGCGGGTAGATCTGGTAGATGACGCAGCCGCGCCACCATTCGGCATTGTCAGCCATCGTGGCTCTCCCCTGCGCCCACCCGCGCGGCCCCGCGTTCGATCATGAACATGACCGTTCGCCCAGGCACCGGCCGTGAGATGTCGCCAGTATCCGTTTCGATGGCAGGGCGCCAATGAAAACCCGCCCGTTCCGGCAGCGTGAACATGCAGGCCCGGCGGTCGCCATTGATGACCACCGCAAGGCGACTGTTCTCACCGCTCCCGAGAACCATGACCAGCCGGTGCCGCCTGGCATCGTGCCAGGCGGCCTCGTCGAGCGGCATGCCGGTTTCCGTCAGCCAGGCTACGTCTGGGATTTCCGAGCCCGCAGGCGGTTCTCCGGTCAGGAATGTTGTGTCCAAAAGCGCCGGCACGGCACGACGCATCTTGGCGAGCAGAACCGTGTACAGCTCCAGCGCCCGGTCGCGCCCGGCCCAGTCGAGCCAGGTGATGTCATTGTCCTGCGCGTAGGCGTTGTTGTTGCCGCGCTGCGTGCGGCCGAACTCGTCGCCGGCCGTCAGCATGATCGTGCCGCGCGAGGCAAAGAGCGTCGCCAGCAGCGCGCACTGGTCATCGAAACGGGCCGTAACGATTGACTGGTCGCCGGTCTCGCCCTCGAGGCCATTGTTCCAGGACAGGTTGTCGTCGTGGCCATCGCGGTTCTGTTCGCCATTGGCCTCATTGTGCTTGTGCTCATAGGCAACGATATCGGCCAGCGTCATGCCGTCATGCGCGGCGATGAAGTTGATGCTGCGGCTCGTTGTCTGGCCTGGTTTGGCAAAGACATCGGACGAACCGGCAAGCCGCGTCGCCAAGGCACCGATAATGCCGCCGTCGCCGCGCCAGAAACGGCGGATATCGTCACGGCATTTGTCGTTCCATTCGAGGAAGGGTGGCGGAAAATTGCCGAGCTGATAGCCATCCGGTCCGATATCCCAAGGCTCGGCGATCAGCACCCGGTCGCCAAGAACAGGATCTTTGCGAATGGCGTTCAGCAGCGGCGCATCGGCGTCGAAAACGCCGTCGACGCGGCCGAGGATCGGCGCCAGGTCGAAGCGGAATCCGTCGACACCGGCGCGCTGGACAAAGTGGCGAAGCGTGTCGAGGACCATTTCCCGGACGACCGGATGTTCGCAGGCGAGCGTATTGCCGGTTCCGGTGTCATTGACCAGAGCGCCGTCGGCCTCGTGCCGGTAATAGGCGCGATTGTCGAGCCCGCGCAGCGACAATGTCGGGCCGAGCCGGTCGCTTTCGCCGGTGTGGTTGAACACCAGGTCGAGAATGGTGCCGATGCCGGCCTCGCGCAGCGCGGCGACCGTTCCGCGCAACTCGGCCAGACCGCCGGGCGCCAGTCGCGGATCGAGCGCCATGAAGGTCACGGGATTATAACCCCAGGCGTTGCGCAGACCGAGCGGCGGTAAATGCCGTTCGTCGATCGATGCAGTCACCGGCATCAACTCAATGGCTGCCACGCCGAGTTTTTGCAGATGCTCGACAACGAGGGGGTGAGCGAGCGCTCCAATGGTGCCGCGTTGCTTCTCGGGAATGTCCTTATGCAGCTTTGTGAACGCGCGTACCGGCACTTCGTAGATGAGGCCGCCGGACCGAAACAGAGGCGGCAAGGCAGGCAAGGGTTCCGGCAAGGCGCCAGCAATGGCTTTCGGCATCAGCGGCGCCGTGTCGGCCCCCTCACCCCGGCGCGCGGCTAGCCGGCCGTCATAGGCATAGGGCCTGTCGATCTCGACGGCATAGGGATCGGCCAGCAGCTTGTCGGGATCGAACCAGAAACCGTGTTCCGGCGCGTAGTCGCCATCGGCACGGAACCCGTATCGGGTGCCAGCGGCGAGACCGGCAACAAAAAGTGCGTGGACGCCCTCGCCTTCCGACTGGAGTTCCAGCCGGTCGATTTCGCGGTTGCCGTGTTCGTCGAAAATCGAAACCCAGATGCGCCGAGCCAACGAGGACCATGCGGCGAAGCGGATGCCGCCCTCCCCGGCAAGCCCGCCAAATCGCGGACGATAGCCGGCGGATAGTCCCGACGACATCAGGTGATGACGCTCGGTTTGGCGCGGCCGGTATGGCGGCGAATCCCGGCAATGTCGTCGGCCGCCACGATCAGATCGGCAAGTGCCTCCTGGGTGTCGAGATCGTGGCGGTTCTTGTCCGGCTCGTAGCGCTCGACATAAAGCCGCAGCGTCGCGCCCGAGGTGCCGGTGCCGGACAGGCGGAAGACGACGCGTGAGCCGCCTTCGAACAACACCCTGATGCCCTGGTTCTTGCTGACCGAGCCGTCGACCGGATCGTGATAGGCGAAATCATCGGCGCTGGCGATCGTCATGCCGCGCACGCTGGTGCCAGGCAGCGAGCCGAGCTTGGCGCGCAGCTCGTCGACAAGCGCGTTGGCACGATCAATCTCGACCTCCTCGTAGTCGTGGCGCGAATAATAGTTACGGCCATAGGCCGCCCAATGCTGGGTGACGATCTGCTTGGCGCTTTCGCCGCGCACGGCAAGGATGTTGAGCCATAAAAGCACAGCCCACAGGCCGTCCTTTTCGCGGACATGGTTGGAGCCGGTGCCCGCACTCTCCTCGCCGCAGATCGTTGCCATGCCGGCATCGAGCAGATTGCCGAAAAATTTCCAGCCGGTCGGCGTCTCGTAGATGCCGATGCCGAGCTTTTCGGCGACCCGGTCGGCAGCACCGCTGGTCGGCATCGAGCGGGCGATGCCTTTCAGCCCAGCCTTGTAGCCCGGCGCCAGATGGGCGTTGGCGGCGAGCATCGCCACCGAATCAGACGGGGTGATGAAAATTCCCTTGCCGATAATCAGGTTGCGGTCGCCGTCGCCATCCGAGGCGGCGCCAAAGTCTGGCGCATCCGGCCCCATCATCTCGTCGTAGAGGTGTTTTGCATGCACCAGATTGGGATCGGGATGATGGCCGCCGAAATCCGGCAGCGGAATGAAATTGCGGGCGGTGCCGTTGGGCGCGCCGAGCCGGTTTTCGAGGATCTCCTTGGCGTAGGGGCCGGTCACCGCATGCATGGCGTCGAAGCGCATGCGGAAGCCCGACTTGAACAGCGCCCGCAATGCGTCGAAATCGAACAGGCTTTCCATCAGTTCGGCATAGTCGGCGACAGGATCGATGATTTCGACGGTCATGTCCCCCGTCTTGACCGTGCCGATCGTGTCGATGTCGACCTGCCCGATATCGGCGATCTTGAAGCTTGAAATCGCCTTGGTTTTTTCGAAGATCGCGTCGGTCAGCTTTTCCGGCGCTGGGCCGCCATTGCCGGCATTGTATTTGATGCCGAAATCCTCATGCGGGCCGCCCGGATTGTGGCTGGCCGACAGGATGATGCCGCCAAAGGTCTTGTATTTGCGGATGACATGCGAAGCGGCCGGCGTCGACAAGATGCCGCCCTGCCCGACCATCACCTTGCCGAAGCCGTTTGCCGCGGCCATGGCGATGGCCTTCTGGATGACCTCGCGGTTATAGAAGCGGCCGTCGCCGCCGATCACCAGGGTTTTGCCCTCGAACCCGTCCAGCGCATCGAAGATCGACTGGATGAAGTTCTCGGCATAGTGCTCCTGCTGGAACACGGGGACCTTTTTACGCAGCCCGGAGGTGCCGGGCTTCTGGTCGGGATAGGGTTTGGTGGCGACGGTGCGGATCATCAGTCAGGCAGCCCTTTTCGAAAGCAGCAAGCGATAGTGTTGGACATATTTTTCGGCGCTTTTGTCCCACGAAACGTCGGCCTTCATGCCTTGCCGCTGCATCGACGTCCACACTGCGGGATTGGCATGCGCCTCGACAAGGCGGCGGACGGCGTGCAGCAAGGCGCCGGCATTGGCGGGCGCAAACTGGAAACCGGTCGCAACGCCGGCAGAGATGGCGGCTTCGTTGGCATCGATGATCGTGTCGGCAAGGCCCCCGGTGCGCGCGACCACCGGCACGCAGCCATAGCGCAGGCCGTAAAGCTGTGTCAGCCCGCAAGGTTCGAAGCGCGATGGGATAATGATGGCGTCGCTGCCGCCCTGCATGGTGTGGGAGAGTCCCTCGTCATAGCCGACGACGACGCCGATGCGGCCGCGATGGCGGGCTGCGGCGGCAAGCAATGCGCCTTCGAGCCCGGCATCGCCGGAGCCGAGGATCGCCAGCCGCGCACCTCTTGCAACGATGCCGTCGACGGCCGCCGCCAATATGTCCATGCCCTTTTGCCAGGTCAAACGGCTGATGACGCAGACGATCGGGCTGTCATCGCGATCGAGGCTGAAGCGGTCCTCGACCGCGGCCTTGTTGGGCATCCGTGCCTTGAGCGTCTTTGCGGTGTAGTTGCAAACCAGATGCTTGTCGGTTTCCGGGTTCCATATCTCGGTATCGATGCCGTTGACGATGCCATGGAGATCGACGGAGCGCATGTTGATCAGGCCGTCGAGGCCCATGCCGAATTCGGGCAAGCGGATTTCCTGCGCATAGGTCGGGCTGACCGTGGTGATCGCCCACGCCGCCTGCAGGCCGGCCTTGAGGAAGCCGACGCCGCCGTAATATTCGACGCCGTCGAGCGCCATCGCCGCCGCCGGCAGGCCAAGCTCGCCAAAGATGCCGGCGCCGAACTGACCCTGGAAGGCGAGGTTGTGCACGGTGATCATCGACGGCGTGCCGACCGCCTTGCCGTAGCGCATGTAGGCGAGCGTCATTGCCGACTGCCAGTCATGGGCATGGACGATATCGGGCAGGTAGCCCGAGATTGCGCCGCCGGCAATATCACCGCCTACCTGGCTCAAGGCCGCGAACCGCCGCCAATTGTCCGGCCAGTCGGCGCCGGTCGCGTTGCCGTATGGGCCGCCGGGACGGTCGAAAAGATGCGGCGCGTCAAGCACGAACAGGTCGAGCCCGGCGATCTGGACGGCATGCACCGAGGCCTTGCCGCCCTGCAGCAACGGATATTGCTGAACCGGCTTTTTTTTCCTGAAGGCGCCCATCACCTGAGGATAGCCGGGGACGAGCGTGCGCATGATGACGCCCTTGCCGGCCAATGCCACGGGCAAGGCGCCGGTCACGTCGGCGAGCCCGCCCGTCTTGACCAGCGGAAAGATCTCGGGCGCCACCGACAGAACCTGCATGCACTACGATCCCAGCCTGTTGATCATGTCCTGCGTGACGAGGCAGATGCCTTTTTCCGAAACGCGGAAACGCTTGGCGTCGAGGACGGGATCCTCGCCGACCACCAGACCCTCCGGGATCCTGACGCCGTGATCGATGACCACGCGCTTCAGCCTGGCGTTGCGGCCGACATGGACGTCCGGCAGCATGACGACCTCCTCCAGCGTCGAATAGGAATTGATGCGGGCGCCGGTGAAGATCAGGCTTCGCTTCAGCGAAGCGCCCGAAACGATGCAATCGCCCGACACGAGAGACGACACGGCCGACCCGCGGCGGCCATCCTCGTCATGCACGAATTTTGCCGGCGGCTTCAACTCGGCATAGGTCCAGATCGGCCAATCGCGGTCGTAAAGGTCGAGTTCCGGCGTGATGTCGGTCAGGTCGATATTGGCCTCCCAATAGGCGTCGACCGTGCCGACGTCGCGCCAATAGGCCTCGTTCTCGGCGGTCGAGCGCACGCAGGATTTGGCAAAACGATGGGCGATCGCCTTTCCGTGCTCGACGATGTAGGGGATGATGTCCTTGCCGAAGTCGCGGCTCGAGCCGGGCTCCGCCGCATCGCGACGCAATTGCTCCATCAGGAATTTGGTCTTGAACACATAGATGCCCATCGAGGCGAGCGCGAAATCCGGTTTGTCGGGAATGCCCGGCGGATCGGCGGGCTTTTCGATGAAGGAGATAATGGTGTCCTTGGGATCGACATGCATGACGCCGAAGCCGGTGGCTTCCATGCGTGGCACTTCGAGGCAGCCGACGGTGACGTCGGCGCCGGCCTCGACATGCTGGCGCAGCATCATTTCGTAGTCCATCTTGTAGATGTGGTCGCCGGCCAGGATGACCATGTATTCCGGCCCGTAGGCCTCGATGATGTCGATGTTCTGGTAAACGGCGTCGGCGGTGCCCTCATACCATTGCGTTTCCGATACACGCTGGCTGGCAGGCAGGATGTCGAAACTCTCGTTGCGCTCGGGCCGCAGGAAGTTCCAGCCGCGCTGCAGATGGCGGATCAGCGAATGCGCCTTGTACTGGGTGGCGACGCCGAGGCGGCGGATACCGGAATTGAGCGCATTGGAGAGCGCGAAATCGATGATGCGGGTCTTGCCGCCAAAATAGACCGCCGGCTTGGCGCGGCGGTCGGTCAGTTCCTTGAGCCGGCTGCCACGGCCGCCGGCCAGCACATAAGCCATGGCGTCGCGTGCCAGCGGCTGTGTTCGTTTTATTTCAGCCATTCCTATCCTCCCAGGTTAGATGCTCCAGACATAGCTCAGTCCGGGACGAATTCGAGCATGATCGTCGACAGCGGCGGCAAAAGCATCGTCGCCGAAATGCCTCCTCCTTCCGCCTGAGCCTCGACGCCGCCGCTATTGCCCTTGCCGGAACCGCCATAATCCGTGGCATCGGTGTTGATGATCTCGCGCCATTTTCCGGCGTGCGGCAACGGCACGCGGTAATTGTCGCGCGGCACCGGCGTGAAGTTGGAAATGACCGCGATCGGGTTGCCGCCCGGCGCGCTGCGCAGCCAGGCAAATACTGAGTTCGCGCTGTCGTCGACGATCAGCCAGGAAAAGCCCTCCGGCTCGCAGTCGCGGGCATGCAGCGCGGGGCGCGAGCGGTAGAGATAGTTGAGATCGCGCACCGTCTGCCAGACGCCGCGGTGGAGCCGGAAATCGAGCAGGTTCCAGTCGAGCGCCCGCCCCTCGCTCCACTCGCGGCGCTGTGCGAACTCCTGGCCCATGAACAACAGCTTCTTGCCGGGATAACCCCACATGAACGCGTAATAGGCGCGCAGCGTCGCGAATTTCTGCCAGTCGTCGCCGGCCATCTTGTTGAGCAGCGTGCCCTTGCCGTGCACCACTTCGTCATGGGACAGCGGCAGCACGAAATTCTCGCTGAAGGCGTAGACCAGACCGAAGGTGATGTCGTTGTGGTGATGCTTGCGGAAGATCGGCTCCTTGGAGAAATACTCCAAAGTGTCATGCATGAAGCCCATGTTCCATTTAAAACCGAAGCCCAGTCCGCCTTCATGCACCGGCTGCGAGACTTTCGGCCACGAGGTCGATTCCTCGGCGATGGTCATCACACCTGGATGGTGGCCGTAGACCTCCTTGTTCATACGCTGCAGGAAGCTGACCGCTTCGAGGTTCTCCCGCCCGCCCTTCTCGTTGGGAATCCATTCACCGGCCTTGCGAGAATAATCGAGATAAAGCATCGAGGCGACCGCATCGACGCGCAGTCCGTCGACGTGATATTTCTCGGCCCAGAACAGCGCATTGTTGACCAGGAACGAAATCACTTCGCGGCGCCCAAAATTATAGATCGCGGTGTTCCAGTCGGGATGGAAGCCCTTGCGCGGATCGGCATGTTCGTAGAGCGCGGTACCGTCGAACTTTGCCAGACCGTGTTCGTCAACCGGGAAATGCGCCGGGACCCAGTCGAGGATGACGCCGATGCCTGCACGGTGGGCGCCGTCGACGAAGCGGGCAAAACCGTCCGGATCGCCAAAGCGGGCAGTCGGCGCATAAAGACCCGTCGTCTGGTAGCCCCAGGACGGGTCATAAGGGTGTTCGGAGATCGGCATGAATTCGATGTGGGTAAAACCGCTCTCGACCACGTAAGGGATCAGCCTGTCGGCGAGCTCATCCCACGACAGGAAGCTGCCGTCGTCGTGAAGCCGCCATGACCCGGCATGGACCTCGTAGATCGATACGGCCTCGCGCCTGTGGTCGGCATTGCGCCAGTAGTTCCGGTGCGCCTCGTCACCCCATTCATGCGCCGGCGGCAGTGCCGTCACCGAGGCGGTGGCCGGGCGCAGTTCGGACTTGAAGGCGAACGGATCGGCTTTGAGCGGCAATCTCACGCCATCCGGCCCGATGATTTCATACTTATATGGGCGGCCTGCGCCGATGTCGGGAATGAACAGCTCCCAGATGCCGGTGTCGCGGCGGACGCGCATGGTATGCCTGCGGCCGTCCCACTCGTTGAAGTCGCCGACCACCGAGACGCGCCTTGCATTGGGCGCCCACACCGCAAAATGCACACCCGATGCACCTTCATGGTCGATGAGATGGGCGCCGAGCTTGTCGAACAGCCTGAGATGCGACCCTTCGGCGATGTAATAATCGTCCATCGGGCCGAGCACGGGACCGAAGGAATATGGATCGGTCAGCCACCAGTCACCGCCGGAATTCCTGGCGTGATAGCGCAGCGGCTGGCGTTTGCGCAGCGACAGTTTGCCTTCGAAGAAACCGCGGTCGTCGCGTCTCGACAGCTCGCCGGCCTTCTTGCCGGTCAGCGTATAGGCGGTGACGAACTCGGCATGAGGGACGAAGCAGCGGGCGACAAAGCCCTTTCCCGCCTCATGCACGCCAAGCACGGCAAACGGATCGCCGTGCGTGCCGGCGACAATCGCCGCGACATCGCCGGCTGGCGCCAGTCCGTCCGGCCCGCTTGTCGCAACGGTCGCGCGCGGCTTGCTCATCAGGCAGTGACCCTCCCCGGGCACCAAGTGTATGTTTCTAGTGGAGTTTTGAATTCGACATTCGCATGCCGCCTAACCCTCCAAGGGATGCGAGGGTCAAATCCACTCCACTAGGACCACATTGTTCGTGGCCTCATGCAATCATATCAGGCGGGCACGTGCCATATGTCTTTCGCATATTGGCGGATCGTTCGATCGGACGAGAACCAGCCGACGCGCGCGACATTGCGGATGGCTCTGGCGTACCAGTCCGGGCTGTTGCGCCAGACGGCATCGACGTCGCGCTGTGTGGCGGCGTAGGCATCGAAATCCGCGGCGACCATGAACCAGTCGCTCTGGTAAAGACCGTTGATCAGGTCGCGATAACGATCCGGATCGTCAGGTGAAAAGACTCCGGATGAAACCGCGGCCAGCGCCTGCGCCAATTCAGGCGATCCCTCGATCACAGCGCGCGGATCGTAACCATTGTTGCGTCGTTCGGCGACCTCATCGGTGGTCAGGCCGAAGATGAAGATATTGTCGTCGCCCACGCATTCCTTGATCTCGACATTGGCGCCGTCGAGCGTGCCGATGGTCAGCGCGCCGTTCAGCGCGAACTTCATGTTGCCGGTGCCGGACGCTTCCATGCCGGCGGTCGATATCTGCTCCGAAAGATCGGCGGCCGGCATCATGATCTCGGCAAGGCTGACATTGTAGTTCGGCACGAACACCACTTTCAGCAAGCCGCGCACCGCCGGGTCGCGGTTGATGACCCGGGCGACGTCATTGGCAAGTTTGATGATCAGCTTGGCGTTGTGATAGCTGGGCGCCGCCTTGCCGCCGAAGAATTTGACGCGAGGCATCCAGTCGCGCTCCGGATGCGAGCGGATCTGGTCGTAAAGCGCGACCGCTTCGAGAATGTTCAAGAGCTGGCGCTTGTATTCGTGGATGCGCTTGACCTGGATGTCGAACAGCGCCGATGGGTCGACCTTGATGCCGAGCCGGTCGGCAACGAGCTTGGCAAGCCTCGCCTTGTTCGCCCGTTTGACGGCGGCGAACTTGTCGCGGAAGGCGGCGTCCTCAGCGAAAGGATCAAGCCGCTTTATCTCGTCGATGTCGTCGAGGAAGCCGTCGCCAATCGCCTCTCGGGTGAGTGCAGTGAGGCCGGGATTGCACTGTATCAGCCAGCGCCGCGGTGTGATCCCGTTGGTCTTGTTGTTGATGCGATCCGGGTAGAGCCTGTGGAGGTCGGCAAACACCGTCTCCTTCATCAATTCCGTGTGCAGGGCAGAGACGCCGTTGATCGAGTGCGAGCCGACAAAGGCCAGATTGCCCATGCGCACGCGGCGATCGCCATTTTCCTGGATCAGCGAGATGCGGCTGATCTGCTCGTCCGAGAACTGGTCGGAGGCGCGCGCCTCGAGCAGCACTTCGGCGTTGATGGCGTAAACGATCTGCATGTGGCGCGGCAACAGCCGCTCGAACAGCGGCACCGGCCAGCTTTCCAGCGCTTCGGGAAGCAGCGTGTGGTTGGTGTAGCCGAAGGTGCGCTTGGTGATGCTCCAGGCCTGGTCGAAATCCATGCCGTGGACATCCATCAACAGGCGCATCAGCTCGGCTACGGCGATCGCCGGATGGGTGTCGTTGAGATGGATCGCCGCTTTGTCGGGCAGCGATTGCAGGTCGCCATACTGGCTGAGATGACGCTGGACGATGTCCTGCAGCGAGGCGGTGGAGAAGAAATACTCCTGCCTGAGCCGCAGCTCCTGGCCGGCCTTGTGGGAATCGGCCGGGTAAAGGACGCGCGACAACGCATCGGCCTTGTTGCTTTCGGCGAGCGCGCCGATGTGATCGCCGGCGTTGAATTTGTCGAGCAGGATCGGGTCGACCGGCATGCCGGACCACAGACGCAGCGTGTTGACGCGGTTGGCCCGCCAGCCGACAACCGGCGTATCATAGGCGACTGCCAGAACATGTTCGGTCGGCTTCCAGACGTGGCGCTCGAGCCGGCCGTCGTTCGACGTGACCGATTCCACCGAGCCGCCGAAGCCGACCTCGAAGGAGCGTTCGCGGCGCTCGAACTCCCAGGGATTGCCGTGATCGAGCCATGTCTCGGGCAGCTCCACCTGCCAGCCGTCATGGATCTCCTGCCGAAACATGCCGTTGGCGTAGCGGATGCCGTAGCCATGCGCGGGGATATTGACGGTCGCCATGCTTTCCATGAAGCAGGCGGCGAGCCGGCCCAGACCGCCATTGCCAAGGGCAGCGTCCGGTTCGAGCGTAGCAATGATGTCGAGGTCGACGCCAAGCGACGACAGCGCCTCGCGCATATTGTCCATCAGGCCGAGATTGGAGAAGGCATCGCGCATCAGGCGGCCGATGAGGAATTCCAGTGACAGGTAGTAGACGCGCTTTTCCTGCTGGGCGTAGGCCTCTTGGGTCGCCTGCATCCAGTGATCGACTATGCGGTCGCGTACAACCTTGATTGAGGCGGTGAGCCAATCGTACTGGGTTGCAACGTTGGTGCCCTTGCCGACCCTGTATTTGAGGGCTTGCAAGACTTCCTCGGCGAGCGTCTTGGGATCCGGGTTTTTGAGCGTGGGCAGAGGAGCTTCGGTTGTCATCGCGCGCGTCATGCTGCCTCTCGTGACGTTGCCAGGATCATGCGGCTTTCACCATCTCTGCCAATGCTAGTGCATCCCACCGGATGTTCAATCGATTCGGGTGATCGCAAGCCGGGTTGCCCTGCGGCAATTTGGCATTTGGAAACAGCGCGTTTGGGCCCTCGGCGATGGGCCTCAAGTTCTTGCTCAAGCCGCCAGCGCCGCTTCCGGCGGCACCTTGGCGCCGGTCATGAAGGCGACCGCGTCGGACATCGTATACTGCTTCGGATCGATGACGCACAGGCGACGGCCGAGCCGGTGAATGTGGATGCGGTCCGCCACCTCGAAAACATGCGGCATGTTGTGTGAAATCAGCACGATCGGCAGGCCTCGCTTCTTCACGTCGAGGATCAGTTCGAGGACGCGGCGGCTCTCCTTGACGCCGAGCGCGGCCGTCGGCTCATCCATGATCACCACCCGGCTGCCAAAGGCGGCGGCGCGCGCCACCGCCACGCCCTGACGCTGGCCGCCGGAAAGCGTTTCCACGGCCTGGCTGATGTTCTGGATGGTCATCAGGCCAAGCTCCGTGAGCTTGTCGCGGGCGCGCTTTTCCATCGCCGGGCGGTCGAGCATGCGCAGCCATTCGCCGAGGAACCCCGGCTTGCGGATCTCCCGGCCGAGGAACATGTTGTCGGCGATAGACAGCGCCGGCGACAGAGCCAGGTTCTGATAGACCGTCTCGATGCCGGCCTCCCGGGCCTCCATCGGCGACTTGAACGCAACGGGCTTGCCTTCAAGTCGTATCTCACCTTCGTCGGGCACGACCGCGCCGGAAATCGCCTTGATAAGCGACGACTTGCCGGCGCCGTTGTCGCCAATGACGGCAAGGATTTCGCCCGGATAGAGGTCGAAATCGGCGTTGTCGAGGGCGGTGACGCGGCCATAGCGCTTGACCAGACCGCGCGCGATGAGGATGGGTTCCTGGGTCATGGCTATGCCGAAACCTTTCTGATCCATTGATCGATCGCCACGGCGCCGATGATCAGCACTCCGGTGAGCAGCACCTTCCACTGCGGGTCGGCGCCCAGCATGTTGAGGCCCATCGAGACGACGCCGACGATCATGGCGCCGAACAGCGTGCCGAGGATCGAGCCGCGCCCGCCGAACAGAGAAATACCGCCGATCACCGTCGCGGTGATGGCCTGAAGATTGTAGTCGGTGACCGCGGCGGAAGGAGAGATCGAGCCATTGCGGCCGATGGAGACCCAGGCTGCGAAGGCGGCGATCAGCCCGGCAAGGGCATAGACGGTCATCAGCACCTTCTTCGTCTGGATGCCCGACAGTTTCGCAGCCTCCTGATCGTCGCCGACCGCGTAGACATGGCGGCCCCACGCGGTGTGGTTGAGCACGTACCAGAGGACCAACACGAGAACGACCATGGCAATGACGCCAAGCGTCAACACGGCCGTGCCGACCTTAAAGCTGAGGGCAAACAGGTGCAGCAGAGGCGCCTGGACGTCGACGTCGGTGTCGCGGATCGTCTCATTGGCCGAATAGATGAAATTGGTGGCCATGACGATGTTCCAGGTGCCGAGCGTCACGATGAAGGGCGGCAGCTTCATGTAGGCGACCAGCACACCGTTGAGCAGGCCGCATGCGCCACCGGCGAGAAGCCCGATCGCCACCGCGAGCACGGCCGGCATACCGTAGCTGACCGCGCAATTGCCCATGATCACAGCCGAAATCACCATGATCACGCCAATCGACAGGTCGATGCCGGCGGTCAGGATCACCAGCGTCTGCGCGGCGCCCAGAATGCCGACAATCGCGATCTGCTGAAGGATCAGCGTCAGCGTATAGGATGAAAAAAAACGCCCGCCGATGGTGATGCCAAAAATAATGATCGCCAGAACCAGCACGATGAGCGGCACCGCTGCCGGCGTGGAATGCAGGAAATGCTGGGCACGCTTGACGGCCGATTTATGCTCGTCGAACGCGGCGACGCTTGTGTCGCTGCTCGATAGAACTTTTTCGAATTCTTGTGCTTGAGCCATGTTTCCTCCCCTGGGCTTCGGCCAACCGCCGACGCCATCCACGCCTTCCGGTCTGCCGCCGGCACTATTTGCGTTTAGATCGGCACATCGTCCACCCGGAGCGGCCGGGTATCAAGCCCCGGCCGACCGCGATCTGTTGCCGGTCAGGCCAGGCTCAGCCCCAGCACTTGGCGAGGCCTTCCTTGGTGTCGATGGACTTCACACCGTTGGCGGGCTTGTCGGTGACTAGGTTGACGCCGGTATCGAAGAAGTTCTTGCCTTCGGTCGGCTTCGGCTTCGTCCCGTCCTTGGCGAAAGTGGCGATCGCCTCGATGCCGAGCGCCGCCATTTGGAGCGGATATTGCTGCGAGGTAGCGCCGATCACGCCTTCGGCCACCGATTTCACGCCGGGGCAGCCACCGTCGACCGAGACGATCAGCACCTGGCTTTCGAGACCGACGGCCTTGAGCGCCTGGTAGGCGCCGACAGCTGCGGGCTCGTTGATGGTGTGGATGACGTTGATGGTGTTATCCTTCTGCAGAAGGTTCTCCATCGCCTTGCGACCACCCTCTTCATTGCCGTTCGTCACGTCGTGGCCAACGATGCGCGGATCGTCCTCGTCGCCGATCTTGTTGGGGTCCTTCACGTCTATGCCGTAGCCCGTCATGAAACCCTGGTCGCGCAGCACATCCACCGTGGGCTGCGACGGCGTCAGGTCGAGGAAGCCGATCTTGGCATCCTTGGCCTTGTCGCCAAGCGTCGCGGCGGCCCATGCGCCGATCAGCTTGCCGGCTTCCAGATTGTCGGTCGCGAAGGTCGCGTCAGCCGCATCGATCGGATCAAGCGGGGTGTCGAGCGCGATCACCAACAGCCCGGCGTCCCGCGCTTTCTTCACGGTCGGCACGATGCCCTTGGTGTCGGACGCGGTGATGAGGATACCCTTGGCGCCGTCGGCGATACAGCTCTCGATTGCAGCCACCTGGCTCTCGCTGTCGCCGTCGATCTTGCCCGCGTAAGTCTTGAGATCGACGCCAAGCTCCTTGGCCTTGGCCGTCGCACCTTCCTTCATCTTGACGAAGAAGGGATTGGTGTCGGTCTTGGTGATCAAGCAGGCGCCGACCCCGGCGGCCGATGCCGTCGACGCAAAGGCCATCAGGCTCAGTCCGGCCGCGGCAAACACGGTGGATTTCAACAGTTTTGACGTGGTCACGATTTTCCTCCCATGGAACCATTTAGGATGCCGGCCAACCGGCATCTGCAGCGCGTCCGACGAAATCTCCCAGTGTCGACGCCGATCGCAAGAGACACCAGTCCGCCAGCACTGTCAATAATTAAATCACTCTTATTTATTATTGACAACGCAGGATTGTTCACTCACTCTAGACCAAAAGCATTGAGGGGAACCGACGGGAGGAACAGGGTGGAGACCGGCATTACGAGGCACGGCTCGCCCGATGCGGCCGAAAGCCGTCTGCACCGCGGCACCAATCAAAGCGGCATGCGGGACCACAATGAGCGGCTGGTGCTGTCGCTGGTGCGTCAGCACGGCAGCCTGGCCAAATCCGACATTGCGCGCATGACGGGCCTTTCGGCGCAGACGGTCTCGGTCATAATGCGCGAGCTGGAGGAGGACGACCTGCTCGTCCGCCAGGCGCCGTTGCGCGGCAAGATCGGCCAGCCTTCCATACCCATGGCGCTCAATCCCGACGGCGCCTATTTCATCGGCCTGAAGATCGGCCGCCGCAGCGCCGAACTGGTGCTGATCGATTTCCTCGGCAACGTACGCTCGATGCTGCAGCATTCCTACCGCTATCCGGCGCCGCGCGAGACGGTGGAATTCGTCACGAGCGGCATGAAGAAGATGCGCGGCGAACTCACCCCGGCGCAGGACAAACGCATCGCCGGGCTTGGCATCGCCATGCCGTTCGAACTGTGGAACTGGGCCGACACCGCCGGCGCGCCGCTCGAAATAATGGACGAATGGCGCCATCGCGATATTCGCGCCGACATCCAGGCGCAATGCGAATTTCCAGTCTATCTGCAGAACGATGCCACCTCGGCCTGCGGCGCGGAGCTCGTGTTTGGCCAGGCGGCGGGTGCGGCGCGCGATTTCGTCTATTTCTACATCGGCGCCTTTGCCGGCGGCGGCATCGTGCTGAACGGCCGGCTTTTTGGCGGCCCAACCGGCAATGCCGGCGCGCTGGGCTCGATGCCGGTGCCCGGGCCGGACGGCAAGCCGACGCAATTGATCGACGTGGCCTCGATCGCCACGCTGGAAAAGGCGCTCAACGCGCGTGGCGTCGAGGCGTCGCATCTGTGGACCTCGCCACAGGACTGGGGCGAGATCGGCGCCGAGCTCGACGACTGGATCGCAAGCGCCTCGCAGGCGCTCGCCTATGCCATTGTTGCGGCGTCCTCCGTCATCGATTTCGAAGCCGCGGTGATCGACGGATGGATGCCGCTTGCCGTGCGCAGGCGGCTTGTTGATGCGGTCATCCAGGCAATCGGCAGGATCGACGGCGAAGGCCTGCGGCTTCCGACCGTTCGCGAGGGAACGGTCGGCATCCATGCGCGGGCGCTGGGTGGTGCCAGCCTGCCGCTATCGGAGCGCTTCCTCATCGGCTCGACCACGATTTCCCGGAGCTTCTGAGCATGCTGATCGGCATCCCGGCGCTGCTCGGCCCGGAGCTTCTGGCGATATTGCGCGCAATGGGCCATGGCGACGAGATCGCGCTGGTCGACGGCAACTACCCGGCCGAGCAACAGGCACAACGGTTGATCCGCGCCGACGGTCATCATCTCGTCCCCGTGCTCGATGCGGTATTGAGCGTATTGCCGGTCGACGACGCCGTGCCGCACGCGCTGTTTCGCGCCTCGGCCAAAGGCGATCCCCTGCTAGCCGATCCGGTTCACCATGAGATGGAAGCGATCTGCGCCAGGCGTGCGCCGGGCCGCACGGTGGTTGCGCTTGCCGGCGCCGACTTCTATGCACGGGTCAAGGCCGCGCATGCGATCGTCGCGACAAGCGAGCCGCGGCTTTATGCCAACATCATCATTCGCAAGGGCGTGATCTATCCGCCGGAAAGCAAAACTTCATGATTCTCTGCTGCGGCGAAGCCCTGATCGACATGCTGCCGCGCACCACGACGGAGGGCGAGCCGGCCTTTGCGCCCTATGTCGGCGGTGCCGTCTTCAACTCGGCCATTGCGCTCGGCCGGCTCGGAGCGCCGGCCGGCTTCTTCTCCGGCCTGTCGTCCGATCTGTTCGGCGGGCAGTTCAGGGAGGCGCTGGGGGCCAGCAAGGTCAGTTCCACCTATGCGCACACCTCGCCGCGTCCGACTACTCTCGCCTTCGTGCGGCTCAACAACGGCCAGGCGACCTACACCTTCTACGACGAGAACACCGCCGGGCGCATGCTGACCATCGAGGACTTGCCGGAACTCGGCAGCGAGATCGAGGCCATGCTGTTCGGCGCCATCAGCCTGATCTCGGAGCCGGCCGGGTCGGCCTATGAAGAGTTCATGCGACGCGAGCATGAGCGCCGCGTGATGATGCTCGACCCCAACATCCGGCCAAACTTCATTCCCGACAAGGCCAAGCACCTCAGGCGCATCCGCAACATGATGGCGATGGCCGACATCGTGAAACTGTCGGACGAGGATCTGAACTGGTTCGGCGAAGCCGGCTCGCATGAGGACGTAGTCCGCAACTGGCTGGACCGCGGTCCGAAGCTGATCGTCGTCACCCACGGCAGCGAGGGCGCGGTCGGTTACAGCAGCCAGCACCGGGTCACCGTCGTGCCGGACAAGATCGAGGTGGTCGATACGGTCGGCGCCGGCGACACATTCAATGCCGGCATTCTTGCCTCCTTGCACGAACAGGGTCTGCTCTCGAAGACGGCAATCTCCAGTTTGCCGGAAGGCGCCATCCAAAAGGCGCTGACGCTCGGCGCCAAGGCCGCGGCGGTGACGGTATCGCGGGCCGGCGCCAATCCGCCATGGCGGCATGAACTCGCTTGACCGGCTGGTGCGCAGCCCATGGACTGCTCACCGGCGATCACTTTATGTTTCGTCCAGCCTGGCGGGCGGGATGCGAAGCCCGTATCAGGCCGGCCGAAGCCCGGATTTCCCCGCGTTTAAGAGGGCAGATCGGAAATCAGAGGTAACAGGCTGCGACACTTGAGCAATTCAGGGTTTTGCCCTGCGGCTTTCTCGGCCGTGCCAAGTCTGCTACCAGCGGCCGGTTATCTGGCTAAAACCGTTTGAGGCCGACATGCAGTTTATCGATCTTGGCGCGCAGCGCGAACGCATCCGCGACAGGCTGAAAGCCGCAATCGACCGGGTTGTCGACGAAGGCCGCTATATTCTCGGACCTCAGGTCACCGAACTCGAAAACAAGCTCGCCGCCTATATCGGCACCAAGCATGTGGTCGCTTGCGCCAACGGCACCGATGCGCTGCTGCTGCCGCTGTTTGCCGCCGGCATCGGCCCGGGCGACGCGGTGTTCGTGCCGAGCTTCACCTTCGCCGCCACGGCCGAAGTGGTGGCGCTGACCAAGGCCGAACCGGTGTTCGTCGATGTCGATGCCGACAGCTACAATATCGACATCGCCAGCCTCGAGGCGGCAATCGCCATGATCAAGGCGGAGGGCCGGCTGAGGCCGAAGGCAATCATTCCCGTCGACCTGTTCGGCCTCGCCGCCGATTACGAGGCGATCATGGCCATCGCCGATCGCGAAGGCCTGATGGTCATCGAGGATGCGGCGCAGGCGACCGGCGGCTCGGCTCACGGCAAGATGTGCGGCTCGTTCGGCACCGTCGGCTCGACCAGCTTCTATCCGGCAAAGCCGCTCGGCTGCTATGGCGACGGCGGTGCGATGTTCACCAATGACGATGCGCTGGCCGAACAGCTGCGCTCGTTCGCCTTTCACGGAAAGGGCGAAACGCAATACGACAATGTCCGCGTCGGCATCAATTCACGGCTCGACACGCTGCAGGCGGCGATCCTGATAGAGAAGCTGGCCATTCTCGAAGACGAGATGGTGGTGCGGCAAGCGGTCGCCAATCGCTATGCCGAAGGTCTCGGCGATATCGTCAAGGCAGCGCGCAATCTGGGCGGCGGCCGCTCGGCCTGGGCGCAATACGCCATCGAAACGCCGAAACGCGACGGGCTCAAGGCACATCTCGGTGAAAAGGGCATTCCGTCGGTCATCTACTATGTGAAACCGCTGCACAGCCAGATTGCCTATCGCGATTATCCGCGCACGCCGACCGGCCTTGCCGTTTCGGAAGAGCTGCCGAAGCGCATCCTGTGCCTGCCGATGCATCCCTATCTGAGCGAGGCTGACCAGGACCGGATCATCGAAACAATCCGTAACTATATCGGCTCGAATTCGGCGCATGTAGCGGCGGCATAAATTCGAAAGTTTCGAAGCGTGGTCGCGGAATACATCGACGAGTTCATCATGTTCTGCGCCGGGTTGTGGATGGCTGGCGTCGGCTTCGGATTTTTCTCGGACCCCTCTCAAGCTCGCCCGGGCCAACAGCAGGCATGGTGGACCAACTTTGGAACCCATTTTAAATGGATGGGGCCGCTGTTGATCCTCATCGCGATAGTGCTCGCGTTCGCGGCACCTTCCTAGATGCGGCGCCGGCAACAGGCTCGCCATTGACGGCATCGCTGATCAACAACGGACCGTTCACCTCAAACTGGGGCGGTCGGTTCCGATTTCGGGATGCTTTGCTCTGCGCCGAAGCATAGTCTGCACCTGTTTTCCCTCTAGGCTGGCTATTTTCATGAAGAAGATTGGTTTCCTCTCGTTCGGGCATTGGACGCCCTCGCCGCAATCGCAGACGCGGACGGCAGCCGACGCGCTTTTGCAGTCCGTCGAGCTGGCCGTCGCGGCCGAGGAATTGGGTGCGGACGGCGCGTATTTCCGCGTGCATCACTTCGCGCGCCAGCTCGCCTCGCCCTTCCCGCTGCTGGCAGCGGTTGGGGCGAAGACCAGCCGAATCGAGATCGGCACGGCGGTGATCGACATGCGCTATGAGAACCCGCTCTACATGGCCGAGGACGCCGGCGCCGCCGACCTAATCGCCGGAGGGCGTCTGCAGCTGGGCATCAGCCGCGGCTCGCCGGAGCAGGTGATCGAGGGATGGCGCTACTTCGGCTACGCCCCGCAAGAGGGCGAGAGCGATGCCGACATGGCCCGCAGACACACCGGAGTGCTGCTCGAAGTGTTGCTGGGCAAAGGCTTTGCGCAGCCCAACCCGCGGCCGATGTTTCCCAACCCGCCTGGCCTGCTTCGCGTCGAGCCGCACTCGGAGGGCCTGCGCGAGCGCATCTGGTGGGGCGCCGCCACAAACGCCACCGCCGAATGGGCGGCGAAGCTGGGGATGAACCTGCAGAGTTCCACGCTCAAATTCGACGAAGGCGGAAAGCCGTTTCACATCCAGCAGGCCGAACAGATCAGGGCTTTTCGTGAGGCCTGGAAGGCGGCCGGACACACGCGCGAGCCGCGGGTGTCGGTGAGCCGGAGCATTTTTGCGCTGGTCGACGATCGCGACCGGGCCTATTTCGGCGGCAACCAGAGCGGAGATCATTTCGGTTACATCGAGGCAGACAGACGCGCGGTGTTCGGCCGCTCCTATGCCGCCGAACCGGACGTCCTGATCGAGCAGCTAAAGGGCGACGAAGCCATCGCCGAGGCCGATACGCTGCTGCTTACCGTCCCCAACCAGCTCGGCGTCGACTACAATGCCCATGTCATCGAGGCGATCCTGACCCATGTCGCCCCTGGCTTGGGCTGGCGCTGACGCGCGACTTTGTTGGAAAAACCCACGGCGGTCGATACGATGCTCGCGTTCTAGCGGTCTCACGGCTGCTTCCCGTCGGCTCGTTTCAGCATCGCAAATGCGCGACTGATCCGTTGCAGCGCTGTGGCGTTGGCCAGCACTGCGTACAGCGCGAACCCACCCGCCAGAATCCAGGGCGAAGCCGCGCCCATGGCGGTCGCGACTCCGTCCGTGGCGAGCAGCACGCAAATGAAAACCAGTCGTTCCATCCGCTCGAAGAAATCCGGCCAACCGTGGTTTTCCACAGGGATTTCCAGCGCCGTCCGCGCCTTGGCGTAACTGGTCAGGATCCCGCCGGCGAACGCGAACATTGCGATCGCCCACAGATCGGCGACCCAGCCGATTGCCGCAAAGACGGCCAATTCCTGATAACGGTCGACGACGGCATCGAAATAGCCACCGGCCTTGGTGCTCATATTTGTCCGGCGGGCTACCGCACCGTCCAGCGCATCGAAGGTGAAGGCAAACGCCAGGCAAAGGCCAAAGGCAAGACTTGAATGGTGATAGACATAGGCGGCCGAGGACAAAGCGACGAGCACGAGCCCGCTAGCCGTAACCTGGTTCGGCGTCATGCCGATCCCGATCAGCGGAGAGGCGGCCTGCTCCCATAGCGGGTCGATGCGACTTTTCATGAGACCGGCGATCATGGCGGCTCCTCTGATGATGTCGTTTCACCGAGCTTTACCAGCAATTTGCGGGTTTGTTCCACCGTCGCTAACGTTCCAATTGGTCAAAGCGGGCCGAGACCGGGCTCAGCAACATTCTCAACTCGCCGCAACAGCGATTTCTTTCGACGAATGCGGCCGGCGGAATAAGGCGCTCGCCAAGCTGACGGAGCAAATCGGCCGGCGGTCTGGCGGCCGCACCCGAACGATGTGACTATGATTGCTTGCCATCCGTCGGAAGCCGGCCGAAACTCGATGCATAAATTTTCACCCAAGTTTGCCTACCTGCTCGCGACCTCTCTTGGCGCGGGATTATCTCCAATATGGCCGGGCACGGTCGGCGCAATGGTTGGAGTGGCGGTTGCTGCAGCTCTGATACCTGCATCGCCTTGGCTGACCGTGCTTGCCTATGCGGCACTGTTCGCCGTTGGCGTATGGGCGTCATCGCATGTTATCTCCCGTACCGGGACGGAGGATCCGCAGATCGTCGTCATCGATGAGACCTTCGGCGCCGCCGCCACACTTTCCATGCTTCCGATCGACCCACTCTGGTGGGCAGCAGGCTTCCTTGCTTTCCGGTTTTTCGACGTCCTCAAGCCTTGGCCCATCCGTATCATGCATGACAAGGTAAGGGGTGGGGCCGGCATTATGCTGGACGACGCGGCCGCGGCTGTCGCCGCTGGGGCGTTGCTGCTCCTGCTGAACGGTTTGATTAACCATTTGCGGTAACGGCGACATTCGGTCTGCCAAGGCCACGGTGGTCCATCGGAGTTTAGCGCCACAAGGGAAGACCGGACCGATGCGAAGCCACAGGATCGCGGCCATTCCAGGCGATGGGATCGGCAAGGGAGTCGTAGCGGCCGGGCTTCGTGCGCTGGCCGTCTGCGCCCTGGCATCGCCCGCATTCCCGGCGACGACATCGGCGTGCCAGAACGCAGGAGGCATCCGCACTCGCCGCCGCTCACCGATGGTGTTCGTGTGCCTGAGTACGGAAACCAAACCCATCAAGTGTTTCGATCAGCACCTGTACGCGATCAGGCACACCGTGCATTGACCGCCACGCGACAAAGCCGTCCGGCCTGACCAAGGCGGCACCGCCGCTTTCAACCCCGAGCGCGGAAGGCCACCGATGGTCCAAGTCAATCAGATCCCCATTGGCACCCAAGGCGTGGCAGGTCAGCGGCATACGGAGGCGTTGGCTTACGGCGTCAGCGGCCTGACACCATGCTTCGTCGGCGCAGAGGAGAAGAAGATCGCGATCGCACAAATCGAGACTCGAAATCCGCTGGCCGGCGCGCCCGACCGCGAAATGCGGTAAACGCGTGCCAGGGCGACCCGACAGCTCGACGGATTTTTGGAAC
The DNA here is from genome assembly GCF_040320645.1 of Mesorhizobium sp. M0633. NCBI lineage: Bacteria > Pseudomonadati > Pseudomonadota > Alphaproteobacteria > Hyphomicrobiales > Phyllobacteriaceae > Mesorhizobium > Mesorhizobium sp. M0633. Next base: position 94,378 of record NZ_JAMYQC010000013.1, on the reverse strand, counting down.
GGGTGATCGTCCGGTGTGGATTCCCGAGCCACGATGCCTGCAGTGTAGCGTTGGCCAAATACCACGTCGTAATCCTCGACGATCGCAACAGGAGGAGGCAACCGCTTCGACGGATCGTCGAACCATTTCTGTAGGCGGGCGAGCGCTTGCGCTAACGTAGCCTCGATGACCGGCCGGCGCTCCATGTCATAGCTATCCAGCAACGAGGGATCGGCATGCCCGCGTGCTACCATCGCAAGCTTCCAGGCAAGGTTATGGGCGTCGTGGATACCTGAATTGCCACCGAAAGCGCCTGTTGGGGGCATCACATGTGCGGCATCCCCCACAAGAAACGCGCGGCCTCGGCGGAATTGGCGCGCTGTGAGGGCGGCCACTTCCCAGGAGCGCGCATCGACAAGCCTCGTCGTGATGTCCGACCGGCCCGCACCTCGTATGATCAGTTCCCTGCACTTGGCTTCATCAAAATCCTGTGGTTTCTCGCCCTTTTCGGGAAAGTACTGGAGCGCCAGAAGCCATCGTCCACCCTCCCTGGGCGTGAAGGTCCCGTTGAGGTCCGTCACGAAGCACGACGTGAAGCGCTTGCCGCCTATCGTCGGAGGCATGTCCATGTCAAAGACTACATTCATCCAGTTCTGAAGGCCGCCTGCCCCGCTGCGGCTGATCTCCAGCCTCTCTCGCAGGGAACCGTTCGCACCGTCCGCGACGATCAGATAGTCGGCCGAGATGACCTCCTTTGCGTAAGTCGCGATATCGCGAATTTCCGCGCGGACGACGGTCTCGTCCTCATCGAAAGTCACCAGCTCCGTGCTAAAACGCACGTCTGCACCGTTCCGCTCGGCGTAGCGGCGCAGAATCGGTTCCAGGACGTGCTGATCACACGTCGCCGGTTGCGTGGGGCTGAGGGCACTTGCATCCGGCCACGCCGGTCCGCCCCATTGAATCTCCGGATCGGCGAGATTCCTGGCGCGCGCAATAGCGCCTGCCTGCTGGTCCCCCGTCCGATTTGTACGAATCTCCTCCTCGAGGCCGAGGCTTCGGAAAATCTCCATGCTGCGCGGGGAGATGCCGGCAAACTTGTACTGGATTGACGTGTCGGGATGACGCTCGACGAGGACACACGCAATGTCGTTGTGAGCCAATAGGGCGGCCGCCGTCAGACCGTTCAGGCCGCCTCCGACGACGAGAACCGTGGTATTGGTCATCTCGGATCTCCTCTCATTGCTTTGACCACAAAAACATTTTGATTGATCAAATCATATGATTGGTCCAAGTATGTGTCAAGACTCGAAGGAGCGTGGAATGAGACCGAGCCAAGATCGCTTGCAGCACGCCACCGAGGCATGGCGCCTGATGTTTGATTTCCTGATCCGGTCCGCGCCGGACCGGTTGGAGATCCAGCGGAAATTGGGCCTGACGCCCAACGACTCCCGCGCCCTCTTCACCCTCGACAAAGACGCGGGCAAGCCGATCGGCGCATTGGCTGCTCAATGGCAGTGCGATCCATCGACGGCGACCTGGCTGGTCGACCGGCTTGAGCAGGCGGGGCTCGCCGCACGTGTTCCGTCGCCAAGCGATCGCCGTGTCAAACTTGTCAAGCTTACGGCCAAGGGTGCTGCAACCATTGAGGAATTGACAAGGGAATATCACAAGCCCCCGCCCGAGATACTTGCGCTTCCACGCGCTGATCTGGATCAGTTGATCGGCCTCGTAAGAAAGTTACAGGCTGGCAAATCCGTGAGTTGATCCTATCCCAGAAAGGCACTGGCTAGGATCGGGTAGCGCCGCGTCACACTTTCCATGCTGCCGCTCGAGCCGCTCTGGTAATCGGCAGGTTCCTTGCTTTCCGGTTTTTTTGACGTGGTCAACCTTGGCCCATCCTATCGCGCATGAGAAGGTAAGGGGTGGGTTCGGCATCATGCTGGACGACGCAGCGGCGGCCGTGGCCGCCGGGATGCTGCTGCTGCTGAAGAAGACCATTTGAACGTTGTCGCAATGGCGACATCAGTCTGGTTGCGTCTCGACTTTCAGCATCACGCCTCTTCCAGTCTGCGTACACGAGCCCTGACCCCATTGCCGATGGCATCAGCGACTTCCGCAGGAAAATCCTTTGGGAGCGATGCAGAAACCAGTTCGACCGCCGCTAGCGCCTGTTGGCGCAGCTCATCAAAGATCGCCTTGACGGGTTTCGGACCGATCCCTGCTTTGGCGGCGGTCTGGATAAAATGGCGTGGCATGACGCTGTCGACGAGGTAGTGGCGTGTGTCACCAATGGCCATCGCCAGTTTCATTTTGTTGTGCTTGATCTGTCCCGCATCAAGGCTGGGCTGCGCTGAAATCACATCATAGAGCGGCGTTATGCGGAACCGGCCGCCGGGAGAAAGAAAGACGCTAAAATTCTTGGCGTGCCCATCTGTGGCGCCGAGAAGCCAAAAGGCAACCACGGCTTTTAAAACCGCAGCTTGATCTACCTCCGGTTGGTCGCTTCCCTTCATCAAATTGAGGATAGCCGGAACGCCAGGCCCGCCGTCGGATTCGTATTTCAGTGACGGCGGCACAGAAAGGGCCTGGCAGCAGTCTTCCTGGGGCAAACGCAGGAGACGATTGTCACTGGTCCATCGGCGATCGAACCGCTCGACCGCGAGCACGCGATTGCCTTCGAACTCTTCGATTGCGACGACGGCGCTCGGGAGCCCTAGGGCGGTTGTCAGCTTGAGGCAGAAAAATTCGTTCTCGACACTGAAGGAAAGGTCGATGCCATTTGGCAACCGTCCAATCTGTGGTTTGAGGATGTGCGTCGTGGCAGTCGTCGCCAGCGGCTTGTACCAACGTCCTTTCCAGAACAAGAGCGCAGTCTTTTCCTGAGCGCCAGCGATCGAGATCCGGAAGTCCTCGTCCTCGCCAAGCCCAAGGGGAGCCGATGCCAGATCGCGGAGAAGATGGGCAATCTCGGTATCGTCAACGGGTTTGCCGTTGACAATACCAGCGGGGCCTGGCTCGACACCATCCGGCAGGAATTGCAATGCGCCGACACAATCGCGTCCGACAGCGGCAAGCAGGTCGTAGGCGTCTATTCCTTGAGCATGAACACGCTCCGCCATACGGCGGCGAATGGGGATGTTGTCGGGCAGGAGATTGTCGAAGACGGCGATGACGGGCGCACCGATATAACGATCTTCACGCAGAGGCAGTGATAGCGAGACGGGCAGCGCGTGCTCCCAAGCAAGCCAAGACGGATCGTACTGAAAATCGATCGCGCCGCTGGATTGTCTATTCAGCCGCCCGACGAGACGGCTGTTCAAGAAGATATTTAGCGGGATGTGCCGCCGCGGACGAGCCATCAGAAGATGTCCTCGATCTCGGCCGGCTTTGCCTTGGTCCGAGGGCGGACGACGAATTCGAGGTCGAGCGCTGCGAGAATGTCGCAAAGCGTTCCGAGCTGGGTCCCAGGCGCGCCACTCTCGACGGCCGAGATGGTCGCCTGACGCAGCATCGTTTGGTCCCCGACATTGGTCTGGTTCAGGCGGAGCTTGCGACGCTGCCGGCGGACGGCATCTCCAATCTGCTTGGGTGTTCGGGCGATTTGGTCCACAGCGTACCTCTCTGGCCATGGTATTATACGCTCGCGCAGATAAATTTCAATATACGCTCTTCCGTATCAAACTCTGTATACTCGGAAGCGTATATGCAGCAAATATGGTCGGGCGTATGATCTTCGATCCGCATGGACCGTCATGGCCATGCTTTCAGCTTGTCCGGCCGCCGCCGGCCAATGTGACCGAAGCGAATAGTCGGCATGCTCATAAAGCTCCAAGGCAAAGTGAGGTCAGTCCTAGCAGACTGCGGCAACGGATCGGTTTTTCAAACGGATGTTGCGGCACTCACCCAATCGAGTCGTGCGGCAGGGACAAGGCCATAATTGTAAAAATTGATGCCGTCGACATCCGGCGCCATCGCAGCTTTCACCTTGGCGGTGAGGATGTCGGGGCCTGCCATTTCCGGATAGAACAGCCGGTAGCCGGCGCCGAGGAACTTTTCCACGCCAAGGGCTGCGCGTCCGGCCGCCATCAGGCTGGCGACATCGCCTGGCTGCATGTCGTAGGCACACAGGATTGCCCCGTCACAGACCTTGCCGAGCGCCGCGAGATCGCAGCCGCCAAGCCAACCGTCTTTCAAATCGATGATGACAACGCGGGTCGCCGGATTGGCCACCTCGCGCAGTTCGGCGACCAGGCTGGTCACCGGTTCGAACCGCCACAGCAGGTAGCCATGGAGTTCCGGCCATGGCAAAAAAGTGTCGGGGCCGCTCCCCGGAAAGTCTGGAAAGCGCCGTTCGGGCACGGCGCGCTCGCAGGTCTCGACGATCCATTGCCCGACGAGCTTGCGCGCTACTTCGCCGTCGACGCCGGCCTCGGCCGCGCGCGCAAGGCAAGACGGACAGAAACAGATCGACAACAGAAAATCGTCTTCCGGCGTCAGCCCGACACCATCTTTCTCATGATGGTATTCGTGGGCGAAGCCCATGAAGGACGGGCTTTCAAGCTCGATCCGGTCCGGCCTGTAGCTGTGCGAGATATCGGCGATCAGCGCGCGGACATAAGCGCGTGCTTCCGGATGTGATGGGCAGAGATTGTAGTAGTTGGCATCGCCGAAGGCGTTGCGGGTTACGGCCTGCGGATGAAGCATGCCGAGCCGGGTGTTGTGCAAGCAGACCGTCCAGCACGAAACGCCGAGCCCGCCCACCTCGCGCCGGCGCACAAGGTCGCCAAGCACATCGCCGCCTTCCATGATCACGTCCGCCACCTTGGGCTGGATGGCAAGGTCGGCCCAGTGTGCCGCATCTGGCTTAAAATAGATGGTTCCGTCTTCCGGAAAATAGGCTTTCCGGCGCGGGCTGCGCGGCTGCAGGAACCGGCCAGCGTGATAGGAAGTCGCCAGACTGATCATGTTGAGCCCGGCACGCTCGACAAGATCGCGCTCGACCGTCTCCAAGCCCAGATCCTGGACATCCCAAGGATAGGTCCACATGGACAGTTGCATCCGGTTATCCTCAGTCTTGATCCCGATATTGGCGTATGGTCGGGAGGGCTTCTTATCAGTCGACCGGCTCGGCGACCTGCATGAGGCAGTCTCCCGCCTCGCACATCGTGTGCAGCCGCCGCGAAAGCACAATGCCGCTTTCGACAAAGTGCAGGGCTTGCTCGGCGAGGTCGAGCCGTTCGAGGTCGTGGTACCAGCCCGCCAGTTGGCCTGAAGTCACGCTGTCGCCCAGCCTGACTGCCGGCTCGAACCAACCACGGCTTGTGGCATAAAGGCCCTGACTGTGCCGAGACAACGAAAGAAGCCGCGTCGGCGCCGAAGGCCCGGTTGCGGGTGCAAGAACCGGCGCCTCAACCACTCCCAAGGCGGCCATCAGGGCGTCGAGTGCGCGGGCTGTAATCTCCATCGTATCGACCGTGACCGTGCCACCGCCGCCGAACTCTCCGCTGACGCCGATGGCGCCGGCCCGGCGCGCCGCACCCATGGAGGTCGGTGAGGCCTGGCCGTTGTCGGCCACGAACCCATATGGCATGCTGAGCGTCCGCATTAGCTCTACACCGCGCCGGTGCCGGTCGGGATCGGTATTGTGCTCGACAAGCGCGGTCGGCAGATGCTCCATCGAGGTGCCGCCAGAATGAATGTCGAAGATGACGTCGTGGCGGGGAAACAGTTCCATCTCCAGGAAATTGGCAAGCCGGCTTGTTGGCGTGCCTGACGGGTCGCCCGGAAAGGCGCGGTTGAGATTGCCGCCGTCGAGTGGCGAGCAGCGCTTTGCGGCGATCACCGCCGGCACGTTCGCCATCGGCAGGATGGTGACGCGACCCTTGATCCGCTTGGGATCGAGCCGGCGCACCAGCTTTGCGAGCGACAGCTCGCCTTCGTATTCGTCGCCGTGATTGCCGGCCATCAGAAGCACCGACGGGCCCTCGCCGTTGCGGACAAGGCAGATCGGGACCTTGACCTGGAAATAGGGCGAACGGTCGATCGAAAACGGAATGCTGAGATGGCCGAGTGTCTTGCCGTCCCGGTCGAAGTCGAGCGTATGGCTGAGGCCGGTGTGCATGGCGGCGGCTCAGACAGCTGCGATCGCAGTGACCTCTATGCGGAGGTCGGGATCGGCGAGACGCGCCTCGACACAGGCGCGCGCCGGCAGGCGCGCAGGATCCACCCAGGCATCGTAGATGCTGTTCATGGCATCGAAGTCGGCGATCTGCGGCAGGAAGATGTTGATCGCCACTAGCCTCGACTTGCTGCTGCCGGCCTCGACGAGGAGCGCCTCGACCTTGGAGAGTACGTCGCGCGTCTGACCCTCGATGCCGGCCTTGCGGTCGTCTGCCACCTGGCCTGCGATGTGCACGAGGCCGCCATAGACGACCGCCTGGGACATGCGGGAGCCGGACTGGAAGTACTTGATCATATCAGATCCTTTCGAGGTTCTCTTTTTTGGAAGTGGCCGCGATATCTGGTCAGCCGAAATAGGTGGGAAAGGCGTGGCGGACATACCCGTCCGCGTCGGCGCCGAAAATCACGCGATAGCGATCGAGACAGGTGCAGGGGTGCGAGATGCCGAATTCAACGACGTCACCAACGGCAATATCGTCGCCCGACGCAATTGTAAGGAAGGCGTGCTGGTCGTTGAGCTTGAAGACCTCGGCACGCGCTTTCGGCAGCTGCTTGCCGGCACGAAAGATGGTCACGACCTTCGGAAAGCCCTGGTCGAACGACACGTCGCGCATGCCCATACCGCAGATAGCAAGGCTGGGCTCCGGCCGCGACAGTACCTCGGCCCACAGGCGCAAAGCCGGTTGGAAGGAATTTCGTGCGGAAGCACTGACGCCGCCGATCGCAAAACCGTCGCGGGCATCGAGTGCGCCGAGCGACCTGTCGTAGACGCCATGGTCGTGAAAGAAGATGGCGCCGCTGCGCAGCACCAACGTGGCATTGCCGTCCCTGGAGACGAGGGGCGAAAGCGCTGCGACCACCTTGTCGAAGTACACCGAGCCGCCGGCGGTGACGATCAGCGGGGTGTCGCCGCCGACGCGGGCGCGGAGCCGCAGGAACATATCGGCTGTTATTGCCAACAGGGCGGATATCGCCTCATCGGTGCGGCCAGGATCGGCTTGCGCCGCGGCACCTTCGTAGGCTGCGACGCCGGCGATCAGCAGCCGCCCTCCGGCTGCTACAACCGCGTCGGCGATCGCCTCGGCTTCGCCGGTGGTCCGGGCGCCTGCCCTCCCCACACCAAGTTCGACGAGCACGCGCAATGGCGGCAGCGTCGCATTGGCGCGCCAAGCTTCAGCAAGCGCATTCACTGCGTCGAAAGAGTCGGCAAAAACGTAGAACTCGGCGCTTGGCCAGGCGCCGACAAGGACAGCAAGTCGGTTCGCACCACCTGGTCCGCCGACCTCATTGGCGATGATCAGCCGAGAGAGCCCGGCTCTGAGCATCACTGTGGCCTGCCTTATGTCGGCGACGGTCGTGCCCCATGCTCCGGCCTCGATCAGCGACCGGGCAAGGTCAGGCGCCATCGGGGTCTTGGCATGCGGGGCGATCACGGCGCCCTGTTCTCGCGCATACCCCAGGAACAGGTCACGATTGGCGATGAAGGCCTCCTCGTCGAGGGTCAACACCGGCAACGACATACGTCCATGCGCTGGATGCCAGCGCTCAGATGCGACAAAGCTGCTGTCCAGCCCGATGGTGCCAGGCGGCACGCCGCGGATACGATCGTCGAGCAGGAAATTTTCACGGGTCGCGAGCGACAGTACGGGTGAGTTTTCGGTCATCCGATGCTAGTCCTTTCGCTTTCGCAGGATGAAGTCCGGATCGATTTCCGATGCCGGCCACACCATGAGAGAGATACGTGCCAAAGCGTTACTGCGGACCGATCATCGATGCCCACCATCACCTTTGGGATCTCGGCCTCGGCCGCCATCCCTGGCTCACGCCCACGGCTGGCGAACGCGGCGGTCTGGGCGAGCTTGGCCCCTTGCGGCGAAACTACCTTCCTGAAGATTATTTGCGCGACGCCGGCCAGCACAGTGTCGTCGCCACCGTCCATGTTGAAGCCGGTTGGGCCGGGGATGACTGCGTCGGTGAAACGCGGTGGCTTGAAACCCTCGACAAGTCGCGCGGCGTGGCCGCCCGTTACGTCGTTCACGTACCTCTGGCGAACCGCCAAGCGCCGGCGCTGGTCCAGGCGCAGGCGGCATTCGACCGTGTCGTCGGCGTACGCGACATATTGAGCTGGGATCCGAATCCCGCCCGTCGTTTTGCCGCCCGCGACGGCATCATGGACGATCCGGCCTGGCGTGCCGGCCTGTCCCTGCTTGGGCGCCGCCGGCTGGTTTTCGACCTGATGGTGTTTCCGCGCCAGCTCACCGGCGCGGCGCGCCTCGCAGCGGCCTTTCCGGACCAGCTCTTTGTTCTCAACCATTGCGGCAGCCCGGTCGATCGCGATGCGGACGGGATGCGGGTGTGGCGCGAAGGGCTGCGGCTTTTGTCGGAGCGCGAGAACGTCGCTATCAAGATATCGGATCTGGTCGCCTACGATCATGATTGGACGCTCGACAGCCTAAGGTCGGTTGTCATGCATTGCATCGACTGTTTCGGTACGCGGCGCGCGATGTTCGGCAGCGACTTTCCAGTCGCCGGCCTGCATGCATCGTTCGATGCGGTGTATGACAGCTTCAAGGCCATTGCAGGAGAGCTTTCCGCGGACGAGCAGACGGCACTGTTCTACGGCAATGCACGGCGCATTTATCGGCTGGAGGATATGTCATCGGCGGGCCTGCTCTCTGCCTGAGAGAAGCAGCAGCCCCAGGATCAGCGACCCGAACAGGATACTGCGCCAGCCGGGCGATGCGTTGACCACGGTGATCAGCGCCGTGATCGTAACCAGCAGGATGGCGCCGGGGATGGTGCCGGCATAGGTGCCGAGCCCGCCGAGGATCGAGGTGCCGCCAAGCACCACGGCGGCAATCGAGGCGAGCAGATAAGGATCGCCGATACCGACATAGCCTTGTCCGTTCATGCCGAGGACCAACACACCGGCAAGTCCCGCACAGAAGCCGCTGATGCCGTAGACCGCCAGCGTGGTCGAGGCGACGGGAACCCCGGACAGCGCCGCGGCGAGCGGATTGGCGCCCATCGCGAATATCCGGGCGCCAAGGGATGTCGCATGCATCGTGGTCAGAACGATCACTGAAATGACCACCCACAAAAGCACGCCTGCCGGAATACCGACCGGCCGCGCATTGCCGAGCCAGCGGACCAGCGGGTTCTCGGCGGTCACGGCACTGCCGCCGGCGATGATGATCAGCAGACCTTGCAGGAATGTCGCCATCGCCAGTGTCATGATCATTGGATGAACGCGCAACAGCGCCACGCCCAGCCCGTTCACCAGACCGATTGCGCTCGTCAACGTGAGAACTGCAAGAACGGCGGTGAGCCCTGTCGGATCCGCCTGCCACGAAAGCAGCGGCAGGCTGACAGCGCTAACCGTGACGATCGCCGCGACGGAAAGGTCGATGCCGCCGGCAATCACCACGAAAGTTTGGCCCGCCGCGACCAGGCCGATCACCGCGCCCAATTCAACCAAATAGCGCAAATGCCCATAAGCGCCGAAGCCAGGTGAAGCGAAGCTCGCCGCGATCCATACCGCCGCAACTATAGCGATCGTAAGGAAGGGCCGGCTGCGCAGAATCGTCACGGCGCGCCTGCCGCTCACGCTGTCTTTCCGTGCTGTCATTGCTGCACCTTGCGGAATTGCGGGATGGCGACCGCCCCGATGATGATGAGGCCCTGGGCGACATATTGGGCGACCGGCGTGAAGCCGAGGAAGAACATGACACTGATCATCAGGCTGAGCAGCAGGCTGCCCGCAAGAGCGCCGCGCATGGTACCCTGGCCGCCGAGGAAACCGATGCCGCCGAGCACTGCGGCGGCAATGGAATTCAGCGTGAACGCCGTGCCGATGACTGGATCGCCCGAACCCGTTTGCGCGGCGATGAACAGGCCGGCGCCTGTGCAAAGCAGTCCGCTAATCGCGTAGGCGGCGATCCGGGCACCGTCGACCGGCACGCTGGAGCGGTAGGCGCCGACGGGATTTTCGCCTGCAGCATAGATGCTCAAACCAAGCGGCGTGGCGAGATAGAGTTTCCACAAAAGCACGATGAGTACCAGCAGCACGAATGCCGCCGGCGTGTTGCCGGCAAGCAGGTCCGACAGCCACTCGGGTATGGCGCCGCCCGGCCTCGGCAGGATGAGCAGGGCAGCGCCGCCGATAATGAAGGAGCCAGCGAGCGTCACCACGATTGCCGGCAACCGAAGTTTCACGACGATGAACCCGATCGCGGCACCGATGCCGAGACCGGTCAGCGCCACCGCAGCGGCACCCCCGGCTACGCCCAGCGGCCCAGTCATCGTCGTCGCAGCGATCACCGCGCCCAGGCTGACCATGGCACCGATGGCCAGGCTTATGCCGCCGGTGAGCATGAGGATCGCCTGGGCCATGGCGACCAGCGCCAGCGGAAACCAGCTCTGGGTGAATTTGGCGAAACCGGACGCTGTCAAGAGGCCGGGAAACAGGGAACCGTAGGCAATGACGAACGCCAGGACCACAGCGAACAGGCTGCGCACGCCGACATTGCGGCGCAGCTGAACCGGCCAGTAGAGCGCGCCGGCTTGGCTTGAGGATGCAACCGCGCTCATGCCGCAACTTTCTGCTGTTCGGCACCCATTGCGGCGGAAACGATGGCTTCCTCGCTCAGTGCCTCGCGCTCGAGCATGGCCACGATGCGGCCTTCGCGGACCACGCCGACGCGGTCGCAAAGGTGCACCAGTTCGGGTGTGTCGGAACTGAGCAGCACGATCGCCTTGCCGGCGGCGGCGAGTTTGCGAAGCATCATGTAGATCTCACGCTTGGTCTCGACATCGACGCCGCGCGTCGGGTCGTTGAGGAGAAGTACAAGCGGCTCGTGTGGCATCCATTTCGCCAGCGCGACCTTCTGCTGGTTGCCACCTGAGAGTGCCTGCGCCGGGCGGTCGAGGTCGCCCTTGATGGCAAGCTGGGCGGCGAGACCCTTTGCCATATCGCGCTCGGCACGCCGGCTGCGCAGCTTCAGCGCCGGCAGCCTTGCGAAGGCGGGCAGCATCATATTGGTGATGATGGGATGGATCAGGTGCAAGCCTTCGCGCTTGCGGTCAGCCGGGACATAAGCGAGGCCGAGCGCATTGGCGTTCGGCACGCCGCGGGGCAAACCCGAAACACCGTTAACCGTCGCGGATACCGTCCTGGCGGGGATCGCGCCGTAGAGGCCAAGCAGCAGATCTTCCTGCCCCTGCCCGACCAGGCCGCCAATGCCAAGCACCTCGCCCGTCCTGATGTCGAGATCGACGTCGCGCATCAGGCCGGCCGAAAATTTACGAACCGAGATGGCGTCGGCCGGCGATGGCGAAGGCCGCCATCGTGGAAAGAGATCGCCGGGGTCGCGGCCGACCATCAGCCGTACCAGCCCGGCGGCATCGGTTCCTTCCAGCGAGCAGTCCGCCGTGCAGGTCCCGTCCTTGAGCACGGTGACATGCTGGCACAGCGTCATCACCTCGTTCAGTCGGTGTGAGATGTAGAGAATAGCGATGCCCTCGCCCCGAAGCCTCTCCAGCAGGTCGGTGAGGATTTTTGTCTCAGTTGCCGATAGCGATGAGGTGGGTTCGTCGAGAATGAGCACGCGCGGCCGGCGGTAAAGCGCCTTGGCGATCTCCACCATCTGCCGGCGGCCGAGGGACAGGTGCCCCACCGGCGTAGACAGCGGTTCGTAAAGCCCGACAAGATCGCATGCGGCTTTGGCCCGGACGGCAAGCTCGTTGTAGTCGATCAAGCCGAACCGTTTGGGATAGGCACCGAGCCCGATGTTTTCGGCAATGGACAAGCTGGCCGTCAGGCTCAGTTCCTGCTGGACAACAGCGATCCCGGCCTGTCGCGCATTAGCGGGGGTCATGCGCGAGACCGGGCGCCCATCGACCTCGATCGCCCCGCCGTCCGGGCGCAAGGCGCCGGACAAAAGGTTGATCAGTGTCGACTTACCTGCGCCGTTCTCGCCCAGCAGCGCATGCACGCGGCCCGGCTGGAGAGCGATGGAAACGTTGCGCAGAACGGGGTTGCCGAAGAAGGACTTCGACACCCCCCGCGCGGCGAGAAGCGGAGCCGTGGTTGTCAATGCTACAACCCTTCAGGCTTATTTCTGGGCCAGCAGCTTCTTAAATAGATCCTCATCATACGGCGAATAGATATACCCGTCAGCCGGGAAATCCTTCGCCCGGGCGAGGTATTCGTCGATGTTGGAATTGTCGATCACCGGCAACGGGATCTTGACGAAAGCCGGCACATCCTCGCCTTCCAGTGCCTGGACGGCGGTGTAGGTGGCGAAGGCGCCGAGCCAGTTCGGCTGCATCGTCGCCCAGCTCTTCAGGCCCTTTTCCTTCCACAGTTCGAGGAACTGGCGCGCATTCTCGCCGGTGATCGGCACCTGGTCGCGGCCCTGCTTGTCGAGCGCGAGCACGGCGCCCGCCGACAACGCGCCGCCCAGCGACAGGATGCCATCGATTTCGGGGTTGGCGAAAAGCAGGCTGGTGACGGCCTCCTGGGCGGGCGCGACATTGTAGGGCGTGTTCGTCTCGGCAAGCACCTTCACATCGGGATGGGCCTTAAGCTCGGCATCGGCGCCTTTGCGCCGGTCGTCGCTGACCGAAACGCCGGCTGGGCCATTGAGGATGAGGATCTTGCCCTTGCCGCCGATGGCGTCGATCAAGAACTTGGCCGCCTGATCGCCCCACTGTGAGGAATCGGTGTTGACCTTGGCGGTCACCTGGTCGGTATCGACGAGGCTGTCGAAGTTGATGATGGCGATGCCCTTGGCGCAGGCGTCCGCCAGCACGCGCGCCGGCGCGGTCGACGAACCAGCGATCAGGATGATGGCATCGACATCGGAATCGATCATCGACTGGATCTGCTGAATCTGGACGTTGGCGTCGCCCTGGGCATCGGTCACGACGAGCTTGTCGACCAAGCCTTGCTTCTTCAAAGTCTCGACTTCGGCTTCTATCGTGCCCTGTGTCTGCTTCATCCAGGTCGGCACTGAATAGATATTGGCCCAGCCGATCGTATATGGTGCTTTGCGATCGCCCTTGATGCATTTAGCGGCGGCGTTGGCTTGCGAACCGGCGCCGAGGCTGAGGAGAAGGCCGAGGCAAAGGGCACTGGCGGATGCGAAAAACGATGATTTCGTCATGATTGTTCCCTTCTGAAGTTATGCTTGGACGTGCGGGGTCGGGACGAGAAAACCCGCCGGTTGCCGCATCGGAAACCGCCCGTTTTTCTCGTCAGGACTTACTGCGCTTGGCTCGTTATTGTCCGATATTTCAGACAACAGGCCTATATATCGGACAAATGGGATGCTAGACTGAGCCTTGACATCTTTCAAGCGTCTTGAGACGAGGGCCGAATGATTTTTGCGCGGGTGCGGCCTACATGAGCGATGGCGTCACTGGTCTAATTGAAACGGAAGCCGGCGCCGAGCCGCGCAATGGCGAACGGCGTCGCGGGATCGACCGCGTCATCATGCTACTCGAGGCCCTTCTGCGGCACCGCGCGCCGATGCGCGTCGGCGACATCGCCAAGATGATCGGCGCGCCGCGTTCAACCACTTATGAAATCGTCAACAGCCTGCTGGAAGCCGAAATGCTCGAGAACGTCGGAACGGAAGGCTATGTCTATTTCGGAAAGGCGATGCATCTGTTCGGCTGGGCCTACTCACATCATAATGCCCATTACCGGCGCATCATCGAAACCCTGGACAGACTAGGCGCGGAGACGGGCGAGACCGTCCAACTGTGCGGCCTGCGCGGGACCAAATATGTCGTCCTTGATTGCCGGGACTCGCCTGGCCCGTTCCGGATTTCAAGCGATGTCGGAGTCGAGGTGCCGATACCGTGGACGGCGTCCGGAAGGCTGCTGCTCGGCCATATGAGCGAACAGGAAATACGGGACTTCATTCCGCCTGGCGACTACACGCTTCCCGACGGCCGCGTCATTGCGCCAGCCGAGTTCTTCGGCGATGTCGCTCTGGCGCGCCAGCAAGGTTTCAGCGAGACGGCTGCTCTGGCCGACCGCTTCACGTGGTGCATGGCCGCGCCCATCCGCGACGGCAACGGGGCCATCAACAAGACGCTTTGCTTCGTGTTGCCCGTCGACACACCGGAAGCGCGGCGCAGCGAATTGCTTGCCCTGCTATGCGAGCGCGCCCGTGGGTTGTCGTTGGCGGGAAGCTAGTAAAAAATCGGCACGCGAAGATCCGGGATTAGGCTCCGTTCGTTCAGCCGCAGCAGCGAAGCCGGAACTGGTACTCCGGTGAGTATGGCAAAGGCGGCAGCGCGCTCCTGCTACCAGATCTTCTAATTTAGTACGGGTCGCCCGACAACATTGACCTCCTAATGAGTATCTTCAGTCGGGCGAGGTCGCGACGGATGCGAGGTCCAGAATCCGGCGGCAAAGGGTAGCTATCCTCGCGTCCGCCCTGCAGTCGAAGTGATTCGGAGCCGTTGGATCAGGCAAGCTCCGACTTGAGCACGATCATTGCAAGCTCGCGCCAATTTCGAAATTAATCCAAGACAGCGCTCGTGCATCCACGTCCGTGATCAGCATATGGCCCGGCGAGACTGTGATGGAGATCGCGAGTTCGGCACGAGCAAGAGCGTCTTGGGCGGTCAGGCTGCTCGCCCAGAATACAGGGATCTCCCCGTCCAAGACTTCGACAGCATCACCCCAGTCGGGAGCCATCAAATTTCGGATGCCGACCGTCGTGGGCTCTCCGACATGGATGGGAGACCCGTGCGCATGCGGAAAGCGCGCGGTGAGCACGCGAACCTTGTCGACTTCGCTATGCCGTATCGGACGCATGGAGACGACCATTTCGCCACCGAACGGTCCGACTTGGGACGTCTCGATCTTGGTGCGGAACTTGGGGGCGGTTTTTCCACGGCCGATACGCCGGAGTTTCACGCCTCGTTCGACAAGTGCGGCCTCGACGGTGAGCGAACTGCCGAGCGCGAAGGCCGCAAAGTCATCTCGCCACAGGTCGATGATGTCTGTGGTGTGGCGGATCATCTCGCCGAAGTGATAGATGCTGTACTGTGGTGCATCGGTCCGGATATCGATATCGCCCAGCGCAGGCAGAAATGGGCTGCCCGCACGGCTCACACCGACCAAAGGGCAGGGTTTCGGATTGCGGACACAAAACTGATAGAAATCGGCGGCAAAGCTGCGCGGCACAATCACGACGTTGGCCTGGAGCTTGCCGCGCGCAAGCCCTCCTGTATGCCCTTCATAGGCACCCATCCTGACGAGTCTGCGCAATCTGCCTGCATCGACCATTCGCAAATCCTCGTAGATCGGTAAAGTGATCGGGCGAGCCATGGCTTCCAACGGATGCGCGTTTCAACGACACGTCGAGAGCGCGTAAGATCATCGGCAGGTCTGCCGCTTGTCAAATCATCAGAATCTTTCCTCATTGATAAATCGTATTTATTGGCCGGCGAAGGATGGCGCTTTTTATTAGCTTTTGCTCATATTTATTCTCATTGACACTCGCGGCAGCCGATCGCTTCTATCTGTCGGCTTGCCTCATGCAGGAAACCAAGATCGCGGTTCATGTAGAAGAGCAGGAAAGCCGCATAGAGTACAAAGACGAGACTGAACACCAGCGTCTTCACGATCAGCGACAGTGCAAAAACATTCAGGTGCGGAGACGCCCGCGCCAGGAAAGCCAGCACAATGTCGGACAGGAGCATGCTGATGATGAGCGGGAAAACGAGGGTCAGCGCCATCGCCATGATGCGATTCAGCAGACGCAGAAATATTCCCGCAGCATCCTTGCTGAATACAGGCAGAAGACTGTCGATCGGCCACAGGCCGTAGCTCTCGTAGAGACTGGTCAGGGAAAGCTGCAGGCCGCCGGCAGCCAGGTAGATTGTGACCATGATGACCGCGAGCAAGGTGCCGGTAGCACTCGTCTCGTGCGTCATCATAGGGTCGATCAGCGTCCCCATCGTAGAGCCCCGCTGCAGGTCGAGGATGTCACCGGCAGCCTCTGCTGCCCAGAACGGTATCCCCATACACAGCCCGAGCGTTACACCGACCACAACCTCCTTGAGAATGTAGGCTGCGATCATCGTGGTCGTGATGTCGCTGTTCGTCAGCTTGCTCACGACCATTGGAAAGATTGGAACTGCCAGCGCCAATGCCACGCCATTGCGCAGAAGCCCTGATAGCGGCACACGCGAAAACAGCGGCATCAGAAGCATGAAACCACCCACGCGTGCGAGCGCGAAAGCGCCTGCCAAGAGATAGACCTGAAGGTCTTTGACAGACGCGAAGAGTGGTTCGACCGGCACCTGCGTGCCTCAACGTGTGACGACGGGGAATTCGTCCAGAGCCGTCGATGCCTGCTGCGCGATCTGCTGGCCAAGCACAGGACCTAAGACGATGATGACCAGCAGGATCACGACAAGCTTGATCGTCTGCGGCAGCGACTGGTCCTGAATCTGTGTCAGCGCCTGGGCAAGGCCGACGAGGATGCCGACCGCCAGTGCCGCAATGATCGCTGGGCTGGACGCGAACAGCACCGTCAAAAGCGCGCTTTGGACCTTCGCCAGGATGAAGTCATTGTTCATGCGCACCCGCCATGTCGTCAGCCGTAACTCAGGATCAGGCCATGCATCAGGCGCGACCAGCCATCTATGGCGACGAAAAGGAACAGTTTCAGGGGAATCGAAATAAGGACCGGCGAGACCATGATCATGCCGAGCGTCATCAGGATATTGGCGACAACGATGTCGATGATGAGGAAAGGAAGGTAAAGCAGGAAACCGATCTCGAAGGCTCGGGTAAGCTCGGACGCAACAAAGGCCGGAACAAGGATCGAGAGATCGTCGTCCTTCAGGTTCTGCCGCGCCTGTTCCGGCCAAAGGCGGCTCGTTCCATCGAGAAAAAACTGCCGCTCCTGCGGCTGAGTGAATTTCATAAGGTGTCGCTGCAGTGGTTCCCTGACCAGTTGCGCTGCCCTGGCGAGGTCATCGGTCGTCTGGAACTGAACTTGCCCTTCTTGAAGTCGGCCAGACATCTCGCTCAGCAACGGTGTCGTGACATAGACGGTGAGCACAAGCGCTATGCCGTACAGCACCAGATTGGGTGGCATCTGCTGGACGCCGAGTGCATTGCGGATGAGAAACAGCACGACCGAAATCTTCAAGAACCCCGTCATCGTGACCACCGCCAGAGGCAGCAACCCGACGAAGCCGACGGCGATCAGAATACCAAGGAGATTGGGCGAATTCTCAAGCATTATCGAACATACGAAGGATCCGCACGCCCAGGCTTTCCCCAATCCGCACGATCTCGCCACTGCCAACACGTTTACCGCTGGCGATGATGTCGACAATCGCCTCCGTTACATCGGCGAGCGGAACGATGGCGCCGGGCGCAAGCTGCCTCACCTCTCCGAGAGGCATTGCCGTGCGGCCGATTTCGAAAGCGAGTACAACCGGCAACTCGTCCAGAGTTGACTCTTCCAAGGTCTGGCCAACTGACGGCGGCGAGTTCTGATTCATGGTCCACTCCCAATTGGATCCGGCGACGGGGGTCGGCGCGGCAAGCAATTGCGGCCCGGCGGCAGTCAGGGCCACCGATGCATAAAGGTGCTCGGCAATGATGAGTGCCGCGTTGCGTTCTTCCGCCTCATTCCTGAAAAGCACCACGTCGCCAGCCTGGAGGCTTTTCAGCTCGCCAAGGGTTACTTTGAGTGCGCCACGCCGAAGGCAGATCGGCAAAGGAAATTCGGCCGGGATCGGCGGTCTGGCCTTAGCGATCTCGTCAAAAAGACGGCCGATCCGAACCGCCAGGCTGGCGTCACTCGTGTTCAAGACGCAGTTAATCGTCTCCTGGCTGTCGGTCAGGACAAAAGCCAACGGGGTCTCGCCCGAAACCGAAACTGCTTCTGTTTGTGTGACCGAGGTGAGCGCGATAGTGTCGCCCAGCTTGGCCTCAATCCATTCGAGATCCTCTTCAAACGCGGATTCCAGCAGCAGTGCGGCGTGGGCGGGGGCCAGCCGCTTCATGTCGACCAGTTCGTCTGCCCTGGCGAAGCCTCTTTCGACCACGGAAAGCGGCAGGCGCAATTTGCCCATCGTGTCTCCGACGGAGAACGCAATGGTGTACCACCGCTGGCCCGCAGGGTTCGGCGCCGGCCAGACGGCGGCAATCGGCACCGCCCTGCCCGCGATCGTGATTTCCGCGTGCGCGCGCCGGCGGTAGAAGGCGTTCAATGCCTCAACGTCGACAGACGCAACAGAGTTCAGCACCAGCCGCTCGCCAACGCTCGACCGTGAGGCCTTGCATTTTGCCGGCTTTACCTGCGCTCTCGTTTTTCCCGACGCAAAGGCTTGGGGCATCACATCCATATTCACGATCACAAAATGGGCTATGTGGGCAGGCGCGTTGGACCGCGCTCTCCTTCCTCGGAAAGCTCGGCAAGCGCCAGGCAACGTCGAGCGGTGCGGTTGATCAGATGCTCCAATACCCCGTCCAGCTTCGTCAGAGCTTTCATGGCCTCACGATGATCATTGCGAGCTGCCGACAGTTCCGCTTGCCGTTGCTGCTCGGCGACGCCGGCCATCTTCTCGTTTTCACGCAATTGCTCGGTTTTTCTGGCGGCGATTTCAAACCGGCCCTGTAGCTGGTGAAGGCTGGCAGCTTTTATCGGATGCCCAATAAGCGAGCCGAACGCTGCATCTTCGGCATCGACCGTGCGCTGCAGGTGCTCCGTGACCGCACTGGCCGCCTGCCGACCCTCCCTCGCGGCCCGGTCCAAAGCGGCGTGCCGTTTGATCACCTCTTCCCTTGCACGGTCCTCACGGCGGCGTCTGAGCTCGCGTAATCGAGTGATCATCTCACGATCTTTCACCGACGATCTCCCGCATGAGTTGGCGTGTCCTCTCCAGGCTCTCATGAGTGGCGGACGCCTGACGCAGAAAGGCGTTGATGACATCGATCTTCGCCATTGCCTCGTCCGCCACGGGATCGCTGCCTTTTTCGTATTCACCGACGCGCAGGAGAAGCTCGATGTCAGCGTAGCGGGCAAGCAGTTCACGCAGGTGGCCGGCGTCGGACCGATGTTCCGGCGCCACAACCGCATCCATGAGGCGGCTTCGGCTGCGCAGGACATCAATGGCCGGGAAATGGTTGCGCTGCGCAAGCTCGCTCGACAAGAAGACGTGGCCATCAAGGAGGGCCTGAACTTCCTCGGCGACAGGGTCCAGCGTACCGTCGCCTTCAAGAAGAACGCTGTAGAGGCTGGTGATGGATCCGACGCGACCCGTGCCTGACCGCTCGAGCAGACGGGGCAAGACCGCAAACAGCGAAGACGGAAAGCCGCGACGCGTCGGCGGCTCGCCCGCGGCCAGGCCAATCTCTCGGTGCGCACGGGCAAACCGGGTTAGGTTGTCCATTGCAAGCAACACATGTTTGCCCTGGTCGCGAAAATATTCGGCAATGCTGGTCGCCACATAGGCAGCCTTGACACGCTCAATGGCGGGACGGTCGGAGGTCGCAACAACGACAATGGCCCTCGCCCTGCCCTCGGGCCCGAGCTGTTGTTCGAGGAATTCGCGTACCTCACGTCCGCGCTCTCCAACAAGGGCGACCACCGCGACATCGGCATCGGTGCCGCTGACGATATCGGAAAGCAAGATCGACTTTCCCACGCCCGGTCCGCCAAAGATTCCGACGCGCTGGCCGCGCGCGCAGGTGAGCAGCGCATCGAGTGCGCGTATTCCGAGTTGGATCGGCTGGGAAATCAAGCCGCGCTCCAGCGGAGATGGCGGATAGGCATTGACCGGATAGCTGCCGGCGATGCCGTCCGGCGAAAGCGGCTTGCCGTCCAATGGCTCGCCAAGCGCGCTGATCACGCGACCAAGAAGGCTGGGGCCGACGAGCACCTGCTGGTCTTTTCCGGTCGCCACGACCTCAGTCAGGTTTGAAAGACCGGCCAAATCGCCCAGCGGAACAAGGATCGCCATTTCGTCCATGAGGCCGACGACTTCCGCCTTGGTCACCCTTCCGGTCCTAGGGTCGACGAGTTCGCATATCTCGCCGATACGGGCCTCCTCCACGGTCGCATGAATGACGGTGCCGGCGACACGCCGTACACGCCCTTTCCTGGGCCGGCCGGTATCGTCGCGCAGGCCCGAACGCAAATTCGGAATGATGGTGGCCAGACGGCTTTCGATATCAGCGGCGGGCGCGGTCATCGGACCTCCGTCTTCGGCGCAATCGCGGCAGCTATGGCTTTGAGCTGCGCGTCGATGCTCGCGTCGACGACGGCAAAGTCGGTCGAAACGATGCAGGCGTCCGGAGCCAGCGCGTCATCCGCGTCGATCTCAACCGTCATCGCCAGATCACTCTGGCGCAAGACTGCGTCCAGCTCATCACGAACCCTTTCGATGGACGCGGAATGAACTCGGAGTTTCAGGTACTTGGCGCGGCGGATTTCAGTCACCGCCTGTCTTGCGGCTTTGGCGACAAGCGCGCCGACGTCGAATTCTCCCAGAATTCGCCTGACGATATCGACGGCAAGGCCAATGACTTCGGATTCCAGCCCACCAAAATAGCGATCCACCTTGACCGCCGTCTCGCTGACTAGCCGCGTGGCCTCAGCATCGCCTTGCGTTTTGCCGTCGTCATAGCCCTGCGCATATTCGGCCGCATAGGCTCGCCGAGCGGCGTCGCGCAACTGCTGCGCATCACGCCTTGCTTCATCGAGAAACGCATGCCCATCCTGGAGAGCGCGCACCTCGGCGGCCCGCAGGATCCGAGCGTAGGGACGCCTCAGAGCTTCCGACGCTTTGCCCGATTCGATCATCTCGTCTAGCTCATCGCTCGTCGAACAATCGCGGGGCCGACCTCGGCAAATTGTTCGGCTGACGGCTGGTGGATGAGCTCTTGCGGCACCAGCTTGAGACGCACCCGCATGCTCGTATCGCCCGGCATGATCTGACACCAGGCGCCAAGGCAGCTCAGGCCGTCGCCGTAGACGCGACCGGAAATGTCTTCCAGCGGCCCCAATCGATCAATCGGGCCGGCCAGATCGCGGTTGGCGAGGGCGAAAGCGCACAGATCAGCCCCAAGCGCCGCCTGCAATGCGGCCGCTTCGCGCCCAACAATGACAGCGGCCAGACTCCCAGCCCAGTAGATCGCGCCCGAGCGAAGTGCAAGTTCCTCCAGCTCTTCGCCAGACGACAAGGCGATCGCTCGATCCACCTCGTCGGCCGGCTCTTCGACCACTGGAGAGAGCCTATGCCGATCGAGCAGAAGCTTCGACAGTCGCTCCTGCAAGCGTTGCGAGCGCAGCATGCGCTCGCAGGCAGCCTCGCCGACCGCGCCGTCAAAGCACTCCGCGAGCCAAGCCGCATCCACATAGGACGCGGGTTTGGAGATGAATGCCTGCCATTCCGGGCTGGCAGTTTGCTCCGAGCCGGGCTGGGTCATGTTTTCTTCACCGGCATTGCGGAAGCATCGAGCGCATAGATGCCGGGCCGTCGATACCACTGCATGTAGGCCAACCGACCAGCCAGCACGAATATGGCCGCCGCCATGCCATAAAACAGTGACATCGCGGCGGCGACGCTGTCGGGATGTAGCCACAGGCCGAGGAAGCTGGTGAACCCGGCCTCGCCGGTTTCCTGCTCGGGGGCTGTCGCTGCAACCGGAATGAGGGTGACGGAAACATTGTCATAGGTCAGCCCGGCGATGCCCTTGGCCACCAGCATCTTGACCTGCGGGATGAGCTCATTCATCGGAACGGATGCGCGATGCCGGATGAACACGGAGGCGGAGGACGGTACCAGTTGCTGCCTCAGCGGATCGTTTTCGGGCAGGACGAGATGAACGCGCGCCGAAAGTACGCCGTCGATGTCCGAAATCGTCTGCGACAGCTCCTGACTCAGGCCATAGATCATCGTTGCCCGCTCTTCCACCGGCGAGGACACAAGCCCATCCCTCTTGAACACCTCGCCGAGCGTCTGGAATTCCTGTTTGGGCAAGCCGCTCTCGTCGAGAATGGCCATAGCTTCGGCGAAGCGGCCCTTCTGTACGGAAACCGTCATCTTGCCGTCCTTGCCGACCTCGCGTTGGGCCGGGATCCCGTGACGCATGAGCGTGGCCACGATCTCGTTGGCCTGCCGCTGGTTGAGGTTGGAATACAACTCCACCGAACACGCCTGGAGCACAAGCATACCCATGACAACGAGCGCAACGCGAAACCTGGCGCCGCATCGATCCAATCGCGTTAAACGCCGCTGCGAGGTTGGCATGGGCGCGAACACTCCGCGGCGCTTACTGTTGCTTGATCAGCGTGCTGGTGGACGACGTGACGGCCGTCACGCTGCTCGTAACCACCTCGAGATTGGCGGCTGCCCACATCACCGAAATCGATCGTTCCAGGAGTTGCTCTGCGTTCTTGGCTGGGGAGTCTTCGCCTTCCTTGCCGGACGGGGCCGTCTTGTCGGCGCGATCCGGCGTGGCGGCCGTTTCAGCACTTGAGGAAGCGTTAGCCTGGCCAAGAGCCTTCTGGACCTGCTGCATGGTTCCTTCGAGCGACTTAACGGCAGAACCGAAAAGGGCCGATGGTTCCGTGAACACCCCACCTGCGGCTTTTTCCGTCTCGGCCATGTAGTCGAAGAGTTTGTGTTCGACGATCGGCTCGGTCTTCTCCGGTTTGGAAGTCTGTCCGCCTATTGCCGGATTGGCGCCGGGCGTCTGCGCCACCTGCTGACCAGCCGGCGTCGCGACATCACTGCGCTCAGGCATATTGACCTTCGCGGCATCGTGCTTTTCTTGCTTGGCGCCCACCATTCGGTTACCGGGCTGCGCTGCCGCGCCGGCGGTGATTTGCTGTTGCGAACTTATGCTGGTGGTCAAGTTTGCAAGCGTAGCCTCTAGGGCTCCAATCGGCGCGATTTGCATGAATGTGCCCTCCAGTTTTTAGTTCGGTTTGGCGGAGGGGACAGTCTGCGCCTCCGCCTGCTTTCCGCGGAAAACGCGGACCGACACAGCTTTGCCGGCTTCCTGCTTCGTGCTCGGCGTGGCAGGAACCCCGAGCGTTTTCCTGACGAGTTCGATGTAGGATGGCGGCCCCGATACCGAGATGACATCGTCTTGCTTGGAAACCTTTATTGGAAACTTCGGGTCGCTGACGCCCAGCCGTGAAAGCCTGTCTTCGGCGCCAGCAGCCATGTTGGCATCAAGCGGGATCATTTCCGTCTGGACTTCCGCTTCCGTCGCGACGTTCATGACGATACCGTCGAAATGCCAGACCAGCCCGTATCGATTGCATATCTCTTCGAGGAACTCGCGAGCCGTTCCAACCGGCATGCCGGCGCTCAGGCGCCCCTTTACCAGCTTGCTGAGACGCATGGGCACCCGCATGTTGCGGCCGAGCTCAACCAGCGCGTCTGTCACGGACTGATCGATCGTGATGTATTTGTACGGGCCAGGGGGCCAGCGCGGTTCGGCAGCAAACGCAGGCTGGGAGCCAAAGCCGAGCGCCAGGACGACGGCAAGCCGGCAGGCCACTAGGGCAGCTCTGCCTCCAGATAACCGATCACCATGGCTGATGCTGGGTCCCGTCACATTGGTCCTATCGAAAGCGACCCACGAGTAATGCCCCGCCTCGCTTGCTTCATAGCTTGTCCGCCGATGTCATTCTATCGTGGACACTCGAAAATGGGAAGTCCAATTGGATTGCATACCAACGTCCTGTGCCAAATGTTGCGAAGGAACCGCAAGACGATACAGTGCGGGTAGGAATCGGTTACCACCGGGTTCGGGGTCATTGGTATGTGGAAAGGAGTGGTCTCGGTGACGGCAACCAACAGCCTGCTCGCGAAGCTGGACGTGCCCGCAGGCGTTGCTCGAGGCAAGAGGTTTGCGGCAACGCGTCTCATCGAGGCATTGAGTGCATCGGTTCTGGTCGCGGTGGCGTCGATTGCCGCAATCGCGTCGGCGCAGGCCCAATCGAACAGCGGTTATGACCCTAGAAGTTGGACATACGATCGGGGAAGAAATGTACTGGTCTCGCCTAGCGCTTCCGGCCTGACGGCGGACGGAGAATTCACGCCCGAGGAGTCAGGGATTCCCAGGCAGGTCGTGACATTCAGCGAGGCTCAGCCGAAGGGGTCGATTGTGATCAACACCACGGAGCGGCGTCTCTATTACGTGCTGGGGGGCGGCAAAGCGCTACGATACGCGGTGGGGGTCGGCAAGGAGGGGCTGGAGTGGTCCGGTCGCGACACGATTTCGAAAAAGAAGGACTGGCCAGATTGGCGGCCACCGGCCGAAATGCGATCCAGAGAAGCATCAAAAGGCCGTATCTTGCCTGCGCACGTGGCCGGAGGCCCGAACAACCCTTTGGGCGCACGGGCACTGTATATCGGAAACACGCTTTATCGCGTCCACGGCACCAATCAGCCGTGGACCGTCGGACAAGCCAACTCCTCTGGTTGCATTCGCATGACCAATGAAGACGTCATTGACCTGTTTGACCGCGTAAAGGTCGGCGCTCAGATTATTGTCCGGCATTGAATTGTGATCCCTTTCAACATCAAGCAGCTCGAAACCTTTCTACTGGTGGCGACTTTCGGAAGCTTTCGAAAGGCTGCCGAACGACTCAACACCACGCAGCCCGCAGTATCCAACCGAATTGCCGGGCTGGAAGAAGCGCTAGGTGCCAAGCTGTTCGAGCGGCAGAGCGGCAATGTCAGGCTGACAGCCCAGGGACAACGGCTTCTGCCGTCTGCTCAACGGGTCCTGCGGGTAGCGGAACGGCTGCAACTGACGGCCAGCTCGCTTTCAGAGACGGCAGGGGTGCTTAGGCTCGGGGTTGCCGAAACGATCGTTCACACCTGGCTACCGGATTTCCTCCGGGAGCTGCAAGCAAACTATCCGCTTATCGATACCGATATCGTCGTTGATGCGACGACCACCCTTCGCAACGAACTCATGTCGCACCGACTCGATCTTGCGGTGCTGATGGGCCCAATTCTGGAACACAGCATCGAGAACATCGAGATGCCGTCCTTTCCGCTCGTGTGGGTCTGCTCGCCGCACCTGAACCTGCCTCCGCGGCGCAAGCTGACGCTGACTGATCTGATGCAATTCCCAATCATCAGCTATGCGCGGACCACCAGACCCTACAGCGAACTTTACCGCAAGCTGACCGGCGAACTGGAAGAGACGCCGCGTATCTTTCCCGCTAATTCGCTGGCCGCTTCCATCAAAATGACACTCAATGGTATCGGCATCGCCTCTCTCCCTGAGGAAGTCGTCCAGGACTATACCGCAAGCGGTAAACTGCGCATTGTCGACTGCGAATGGCATCCGTCAGATCTGCAGTTTACCGCCTCCTACTCCTCCGAACCGTCCAATCCGGCAGCTGAGCGGGCGGCAAAACTCGCCGCCAGTGTCGCAAACGCGTATGCCGCGAGAACCGACAAGGCGCAGGAGTCAATGGACGATAGGCTCGGCCCGCGGTTTCTCAGCCGATCGAGGTGATCGGCAGATAGACGCGGTCGCCTGAGAAGATCACGTCCGGGCTCAGAATATGGTCCATGTTGAGCACAACCGTGTCCGCCACATCCGCAGAATGGGTCTTGGCTATCAGGCGAATGCTGTCGCCATCCCTGACCTCGACCCACCGATAACCGTCTTTCTCCAGCGTTGGGTTCGTGCGGCCCTCAGGATTGCTGCTGCCCTCGGCATGAGCCTCGACATAGTCGCCGGAAACCCAGCCGCTATGCATTTCGCCGTCCGGTCCGAAACCTTGGACAGGTATCCAGGTCTCCCCTGACGGATCGGCCCACGGCTTCGCGGTCTGTTGGATGAATGTGCCGGATTGCAGAACGGTTCCCACGGTCGAATCCCCGTCAGGCCGGGTCCGCAAATTCAGGCCGTCATCGGCGACCACGACAAGTTGCGGGAAATCCTCCCCCGGGATCTGCGGGCCACCTGGAACATCCGAAGGATCATCGGGTTGCTGGGACGAGGCATCGCCATCCGGTTTTTTCGGATCGGGTGGAGGGGGGGTCTTCGCGCCCTCCCAAGGCTCCGCGAGCAGGGCGTCCAG
Organism: Mesorhizobium sp. M0633; assembly: GCF_040320645.1. Taxonomy (NCBI): domain Bacteria; kingdom Pseudomonadati; phylum Pseudomonadota; class Alphaproteobacteria; order Hyphomicrobiales; family Phyllobacteriaceae; genus Mesorhizobium; species Mesorhizobium sp. M0633. The sequence goes on along the minus strand of NZ_JAMYQC010000013.1, from coordinate 68,111 downwards.
CGAGAAGAGAAGCATTCCAACGCCGAAGGTGATGCCCAGAGTCCACCGATCCCATGCAGCCCATCTCTTGTCGGACTTTTCCGCCGCCGCGATATCAGCATCGGTTCGCGGCACTGAACGGCGATTCATCCGGTCCGTCCTTATGGCCGACGCCCAGAATTCCGCGCAACCGAAGGTGAACATGGTGCCGGCGACTGTGGCGATCGGCGCCGGCCAGGAGTGCAGCGTATAGACGGCGCAGCCAAGCACATAGCCGGGTCCAGCCAGATGTTCGGCCAGGTTTCGGATCACCGGTCTGCCGGTGAACGACTGCAGCATCGACTTCGTGCCATAGACGATGTTGCCGAGCGTGAACGTGCTGTTGACGACAAGATCCTTACCCTGGATCATCCCGGTCGCGGCACCTGGCGCTGCGGCAATGAATGTGGCTCCGCCGAGCGCGTTGAGGAATCGCCCGAACGGCTTGTGACCTGCGGTTGCGTTGGGGAAGAGCGCCTGGGCGCCGAAAACCATGCCTCGCACGCCAAATGCCACCGATCCGGCGGTGGCGGTCCAGGTTGGCGGCAATGAACTCCACAACATGTAGGAGGTGGTCGACATGCCGCCAAAGGTGGCGAGCGCCTGAGCGTTTTCCCGCATCCTGGCATAGCTGAGGGCCAGATCGACGCTGGTGGCCTGATCCGGCGTCATCGCCTTTTTATGCGTTGCCCGATAGGTCGTCAGTTGCAGCACGGAGAGGGCGTTTGTTTGCTCCGTCGACATCCAGGCAAACTGCTTAGGCGTGAACTTGCGCAACTGGCCTGGGCTCAACTCGGCAAGCTGCTTCGGCGTCAGCGCCGCTATCTGTTGCTTCGTCAGCGCCTCGATCTGATGAATGGTCAGAGCGCCAAGCTGCTCCCGCGTAAGCGCCGAGATGTGGTCCGGCGACAGCTTTGCCGTTGCCACCGGATCGCGTGCTGCGACGAGATCAGGGTTCAACGCCGCGAACTGGGTCGCATCGAGATGGCCGAATTGGGCAGGTCTCATGGCGGCGACTTGTTCCGACGTAAGGGCATTGCGCTGCTCATCACTGAGCTTGGCGATCTGGTCGGGTGTCAGCTTGCGCACTTGCTCAATGGTCAAGGCAGCGAGCTGCTCGGGTAAAAAGGCAGCGACCTGATCCGGTCGTAAGCCGGTGATACGGCCAGGGGCAACGGCCTGCAATCTGCTTGGCCTGATCGCCTGGAGCTGTTCGGCACTCAGCGCCCGCAACTGCTTCGGCCGAAGCGCCGCAAGTTGATCAAACGTCAGCTGCCCGATCTGCTCGGGGCTCAGTGCAGCAACCTGCTCAGGCGCCAGCTTGGCGATATGCTCTGGCTTGATGGCGTGCAATTGCGTGCCTGTCAGTTCGGAAATCTGATCGGCTGAAAGCGCCCTGACCTCCGGCCCGGTCGGCGCCCGCACCGGTTCCGCATATCCTGGTTCCGCGGCGGAGCTCACCGGAAGCTCAAGGCTGACGATCTTTCCGCGGTCAGGGTCAAAAACCGCCCTGCCCCGGTCGGGCGCCGGCGGCCATGTAGCGGCTGTCGGCGTTTCGGCAGCAATATTCACCGCTTGTGGCGTTTCGCCAGTCACAGCTGGGGCTTCGTTGCTGACCACCTCGGCCACTGGGGGCGGCGGCGCTTCGGTCTGTGCTGGCGTATTGACATCCCAGAACTCGTCGGCCGGCCGCAAGATGACCTGTGGGCGTTTTTGCGTCGATGTGCCGGGCGCGACGGCATCCTCATTGCGCGTGAACTCACCGACGAAATTCCCGTCCGGATCCATCATCCGCCAGCCATAGACCTCGCTCCATGGTATTCTGCCGTCGACTGCGGTCTCGTCGACGCGGGCCATCCTGTCGCTGACGGGTCGGCCCATTGCCTCGAATTCAGTCGGGACGTGGAGGCGCGGTCTGCTTGGATTGAGCGTGTAGAGATAGGTGTAACCTTGCTGCCGAGCGGCTCGTGACTCTTCCGAAACGAAAGCCTTGGCTCCCGAGATCGACTGGCTCGTGCCGACGAAACGGCCATGGGTATTGCCCATGACATAGTTGCTCAGGGCAATGCCTTGCGGATTGTCCACCCAGATTCCTGTCGGGGGCGGTGGCGAGAAGCCTCCCGCGTCCCTGATCTCGGTTGGCGAGCGGGTATCGGCCCGGAACACAAACGGGCCGACATTGCCACGCAAGGGTCTTGTAGGATCGCCCGCGCCTTCGACAGGCTGATTGCCCTCCTCGGGATACCCAAGATTCCCCGGCACATGGTCGTCGGAAGCACCACGTATCCAGGGTAGCACCACGGGTTCGCCCGTATCGGGGTCGTATACCAGTATGTGCGTCTTGTCCGCGACCTCCGGCGCATCGGCCGGCGCGCGCGGTCCGTCGGAAGGCGGCACATACACCTGTTCCGGGCTCCTGGGCTCCGTGCCCAACATCGCCGCGACGATCACCTCGCCGTTCTTGTCTTGGAGCCGCAGGGTTCTGCCCGGAGACGTGTGCCCGCTTGTGTCGGGTTCCGGCATGCCGGTGAAGCTGCGCGTCTCCGGATCCCAGACGAGGCGCATCGAGTCGTCTTTTCCTGCCGGCTTGTTCGGCACAATGATGGGATCGCTATCAGCGGGAGGCGGTGAATTGCGCCCAGTCGACCCATGCGGATCGCGGCCCGGCTGCATCGTCGGACCGTCACCGCTGGCGTCACTGGTGTTGACCACTTCTCCAGGTATCACAGGATGACTAGGATCTTGAAATCCCTGTTCCCCGGTCGGCCTGTAAACGCTTGCCTGCGTGCCCGTTCCAGGTCGCAGTGCCCGCAGTCCGTGAATGCCGAGGCCCGTGCCGGCAATGCCGGTGCCAAGACCCGTAAGCGCGTTGGCAAGCTGGAGACCGTTCATCTGCTCCCCGTTGACAGCGAGATCGTAGGCCGATGTCGCCAGCAAAGGTGCACCGACAATCACGGAGCCGACATCCATTCCCCAGGCCGCCTTGTTCAAACCAGCGGTCGACTGCATGTAGGTTCGGGTTTCGAGCGCCAGGGGCGAGCTGGACCGTGTTGCGCCTATGCTGCCACGGAAGGCCTGCAGGGCCGTCATTTCCTTTCCCGCCAATCCGGCGGCCGTCATTTCCCTTCCTGCTGATCCAATGGTGCGCAGACCGCTGGAAGCCATCGGCAGAACCGTGGTTGCCACGCTGGCGACATTCATCAGCGACTCGGTATCGTCCCACTCGCCGCCATGTTCCAGATGGTTGACCTGGTTTATGACCGCTCGGGTGCCGAGATAGGCAGCGCCCGTATAGGCCAAGGGTGCTGCAATCGGCGCGGCCGGCGTGAACGACAGAATGGTGGCTATACCCGTCCCGATGCCAACCAGCGGATCGACGACCTTGTCCCAAGCAGAAACATTGCGCGACTTGACGACTTCCAGTTCGATCCTGCCGTCATCGCCGGCCTTCATCTCCAGACCCTTGGGGACGACGAGCTTGCCATCTTCGCCGAACTGGTTGTTGTTGTCCTGGAAATCTCCGAGGTCGTCGAACTTTTTGCCGGTCACATCGACATAGCGAGTGTTGCCGTCTCCGTCACGCACAGCAAACAGCGCGACCTGCTGTGTCCCGACCTCATCGTCAACATAGAAAATCGGCACGCTGCGCACATAAGGATTGTCGCCGCCGATATCGCGAATCTCTTCCGTCACATTCTCGATCGCCTCGAGACCTTCCTCGGTCGAACGATCTATGCCGAGCGTTCTGGCGACCGTCTCCTCAAGGGCCGTGCCGCGCTTTTCACGGAACTCGTTGTCGTAGCCGCTGTCGAGCAGTTGCTGGAACTTCGGCTGATAGATGCCGTCAAGCGTCTGCTGCTCATGCTCGTCTAGATAGGTCTTGTCCACCGTGCTGTTGCGGTCAACCAGCAACGAGGGATCGCTGGACCGAAGCTCATGATAGTCGCTGAAGCCTTGCACCAGCCCGCGCAGCTCCTCGGCCTGCGTTATCTGAAGCCTTGTCGCGTCCAGCTTGAGTTTGGCGACCGCTAGTTCGGGATCAACCCAGCGTCCACTGGCATCGTCATCTTTTGTATCCAGGTCGATCCAGACTGCCTTCCCGCTCTGGGTCAACGCATCGATCCCTATCTCGTTGTATGTCTGGGCAACCTCCGGCGCCACCTTGATTGTCTGTCCGCCGACGTTGATCTCGACAGGCTGCACGCCATTGGGCAGGGTGCCTTCAGGAGCATCGACTGTTCCTGGCCCGTGCTCCGTCAACGCATTGTTGAAGTTGGTCTGCAGCGTTGACAGCTCGGAGTTCAGGTCTTCAATGCTGTCGCCGAGCTGCCGATCCAGGACATCGTTGAGATTCTGCGCCGCCTGCGCCTCGCTGGCCCTCACCGCTTCCAGGCCATTTGCCGTGCACACCGGCCCGGTGGAACTGCTGCCGCCCAAAAGCTGCTGCCAGTCCTTGTTGGGTTGCCGATCGCGGTACTCATCCCTGACGTTCGTTTCGCTCAGATTGTAGGTGAGCTGCTGCTCGGTCGTGCCCTCTTCGAACTGGTTGACCACCCACAGCTGGCCGTCGCGGACCTCAAGTTTTTGCGATTGGAAGAGACCCAGATAATCGCCACTGACCCTTTGATGTTTCTTTCCCTGTTCGAACAGAAACTGGTGCTCGCTATTGTATTCGGCGAGCAGTCTCTGCTCGAGGTCCGTCTGCTGCGCACCTACTTGCGTGGCATCGGCATGGGCGTTGAAGTAGCTTTGATAGGCTTCCGCCAATTCGAGCTGATTGCCTGCTGTCGTCTGCAGCGCCTTGAGGTCCTGATATTCCTTCGAGTCGGTCGGAACGCCGTCAAGCTCGGCTTGCCCCACCAGGAAGTCGATGGTGAGCTTGTCGCCCTTGCTCAGATGCAGGCCGACTTCGGAGAACAGCTGATCGACAGCCGCATGATCCGCGAGGCCTTGCGCGTACTGCGTTTGCCGATTGGGACCTGGCTGCCCTTGCGCGGATGCAACGTCTGCATTGGGATCAATCAGCGGCGCAAGTTCGCTCTGCTGGGTGATGGCGTCGGCGAGAATGCGCCCAGCAGTCTCATATTCGCCACGGGCATCCTGCGCGTTCTGCAGCAAGGTGTTGGCCTTGGTAAGCCGCTCCTGCGCATCGGCAACCGTGCCTTCCGGTTTCTGCGGGGTCCATTGCAGACCATGGGGTGCCAACGCCTCGTTTATAACTGTCTGCGCCCCATCAACAGCATCCTTGTAGGCGGAGTCGAGCATATAGACGTTGAACTGTTCCTGCCGCTGACCGGCCAGAGCTCGCGTCTCTGTAATTTGGGACAGCGCGATGTTCTCAGCTATGATGGCCTGGGCCACCTCGGGATCGACCCAGGTCCAGACGCCATCGATCTTCATCAGCGTCCACTTTCCGCCGGAGGGTGCATTACCCTGCGGCGGATCGCCGAATGGATTGACAACCCTGTTCTCACCGTCCAGCTCGGGCGTGGCGACGGTACCTAGACCATATCTCTCGATCAGGTCCTGTTTGTTTTGTCCGGCTTCTTCTGCCGCGTCGATGAGACTGGGCAAGGCTTCACCCGCCAGCAGCCCTTCGACGAAGGTCTTTACGACCTCGCCCTCTTTTGCCTCCGTGGCATCACTGCTGTTGGGGTTCACCGCCAACAGCGTCCTGGCCAACGCCTCCTGCGTACTTCCTGCTTCGATCTTCAGGTCGGTCCCGGTGGTGTTGTTGTGCAGCGTCATGCTGCCATCAGGGCTCGTGGTCAGCGTATAACCGTTGAAGGTGACTTCCACGGTCGTGCGGGTACCGTTTTCGATGGTAACCTTTTCGCCCGGGTGAATGATGTCGGGGTCACGAGGGGAATTGAAGAGCTCGGGGTTCGTTCTCCTCAGATCGTCCAGCGACACGCCATATTGCTGCGCTATCAGGGTCAGGTTGTCGCCTGGCTTGACCTCGTACTCGACGGGCTCGCCGCCATTGATCTCCTCCGTAGTCGTTGTCGTCACCCGACCGTCCTTGTCGGTGACGATCGTGGTTTCGGTTCCGGCCTTCGGATCAACGATTGTGGTTGTGGTCTCGCCCGTTTCGGTGTTGCGAACGCTGTTGCGCGTCCTGCCGTTCCCGTCCTCCGACCCCGTCGTTTCCTTGCCGTCAGACGTCGTCACGACGGTGCGCTCATCATGCTGGTAATCGTGATAGTAGACGGTCTTGACGCCGGTGTGCGGATCGACGACTTCAACCGACTGCACGTCACCATTGTCGCTCGTCGGTTCGCGCGTCGTGACCTGATAGCCCGCGGCCTGCAGCTCGGCGATGACCTGCTCGTTGGTCAGACCCCTTTCCTGCGCGATTTGCTCGATGCTCTTGCCGTCCGCGAGATCATCCTTGATGCCCTGGGTGGTTGCCCCGCCCGGATCCTGAGATGCAGCGAGGACAGTCTTGCGACCATCTGGACCGTTGACGGTGGTGACCGGCAAGGCCGGCCCGTTCCCGGGTGTAACGGTTTCCACCGAAGCGCCGTTCGGCAAGGTGGTCCGCTCGGTGACGGTTCCGGTGCGCAGATCGTCTTCGTAACGCGTCGTGATGGCACCGGTGTCGGGATTATAGCTGCTGGTTTCCTTGCGCCCGAGCCCATCCCGGATCGGTGTAGTGGTTGCCGTGCCGTTGGGTTGCTCCACGCTCGTGTAGTAGCTGTCGTGCTGGTAGTCGTAATATTGCGTGATGGTGCGGCCGCTGGCATCCGTGATCTTCGTCGTCAGCACGTCGCCATTGCCGCTCGGGTGAGCGGTTGAAACGGTCATCCCGCCGGACCTGAGCGCGGCGATAACCTGTTCGCGCGTCACGCCCCGGGCAGATGCAATCTGGTCGATGCTTTTGCCGCCGGTAACGTCGCTGACAATGTTGCGCGCAGCCGTCGCTTCCGCGCCGTTGTCTTCGGGCGTGCTGCCATCCAGTTTCACCGGTGTCGCCGCCAGTGCCGCGACATTGGTCTGCGTGTAGAGAGCCGGCGTCACCGTCCTGCCATTGACGGATGTGCCGTTGCTGGCGTTGACGACGTTGACCCTCGGCGCTGCCGAAGCCGCAACCGGCGGCGACTGAAGCGAATCCAGTTGCGTGCTCACATGGGCCAGTTCCTGGCGGGCCTGTGCCGCCCAATCACGCTCGCCCATCCTGTTGGCAAGCCTGATCTGCTCCCGCAGCTTGGCAGCCTGGGCCTCCAGCCGCGCTATCTGCGCGGCGTTTGCCTTGGCATTGACCTTTTGCGGCTGGACCGGCGGCTTGGTGGGCGTTATCGGGCGAACCATGAGGACGACCTCCGGAAATTAACGTTGCCGGCAGCCTGGCTGCCGTCACGCCCGCCCGATCGCAACCTTTCGGATGTTATCGAGGGGGCTTCCAATAAATGCCGAAAGCAGCAAGCTGCTCTTCCGACTGTTTTACCCGTTCTGCGGCGTTCGTTTCAGACTGCGCTGCCGCCAGCGCCGCCAGAATCTCGACGGCGGCGAACGCCGGCGCCATGCTTCGGAAGAACGACTGCGAATTTGACGTAACGATAATTGTTTCCCGCGCGATCTGTGTCAGCGGCGACACGCTGCTGTCTGTGATCGCCACCACGCCGATGCCCTGCCGAGCCGACTGGCGCGCAACGTCGATCGTCGTGCGCTCGTAGGGCGATATGCCCACCGCAAGAAGCACCGCGCCACGTCCCGCGTGCTGGAGGGCATCCAGGCCCGGTCCGGCCATCTCGCCGACAAGCGTCACCTTGCAGTCGGTGCCAGCCAGCAACGACATGATGTGAACGAAGTGGCTCGCGACCGGATAGGCGGCGCGCGAGCCGACAGCGAACAGATCGCGTGACCGGGCGAGCAGACCGGCTGCCGCAATGAACTGCATGGCGTTGCGGTATTCGCCAAGGCTTGAGATCTGGGCGGCGAGCGTGTCGGCAACGACGCCGGCAGTCGAATATCCCGGATCGCCATGCTGTCCGATGCCCTGTCGCGCCGGCTCGCCCGCGCTGGTCTCGCGCAGCGCGCGCGCATAAAGGCTGCGCATATCTTCGTAGCCTTCAAGGCCAATCCATCGCGCCAGCCGCATCATCGTGCTGTGCGAAACGCCGGCCTGGTGCGCCTGCTCGCGCATCGACATCAGTGCGACATCCTTGGGATGATCCAGCACGAAACGTGCGGCGACCCGCAACTGCGGTGGCATAGTCTCGAACCGGTCGACCAAAAGCTCGGCCAAAGGACCTTTTTCCATTCTGAAATACCCCATTCACCCACCTGCCAAGGTACTCCTTGAACCCAGGCGACGCAACAGTTGGAACCGAAGTGTCTCAAATATTCCAACTGGACTTTCATTTTCGGCCATGCTGCCTTAAGCTGCCTTCGCAACCCTCCGGACTGCAGCGATGTGAGTCCGGAGTTTGCAACTTGAATAGTCCCTCAAGGAGACAATGATGGCTGCTACCCCTCCCATTACCTCCGGCTCTGCAGGGTCGCCGGAACAGAACCTGGACAAGATGATCAAGCACCAGGAGCGCATGTTTGGCCTGGAGATCACGAAAGAGATCGCGAAATCCCAGCATGACATGCTGATGAGCACCGCCAGGACGCTCGGCCAGTCGGCTGAAAAGGCCTAAGGCGGCGGATTCCCGAACCATGCGCCGCCGCAACCACCCGGCGGCGTACCTTGCACGGCGCAATTTTTTCAGCGCCGTCATCAGGCTGCATTTGAAATGGTCATCGGCGGGAGATGAAGTGGCATGACCGCTCGTCCTATCAGCAAACATCTGGAACCAGCAGCGCCGGCGCGCCAACTCCGATCGATCATCGCCCCCTCCCCGGACACCGGACATTCCATTGCGCTGAGCGTGACCCACGGATTTCACGCCGGCGCCGAAGTCAGTCTGGTCGAGCCACAATATACGATCGGCTCCAGCAATGAGTCGGACATTGTCCTGCGCGATGCCGGCATCGCACCGATTCACGCAAGGCTGCGGCGCAAGGGCAGCCAAGTTGAAATCGAAGCCGTCGGCGGCGATGTCACGTTGGCCACGGGCGAGACCATCCATGAGGGACATGGCAGCCGCTGCAGGCTGCCGCTCACCATAAGTGTTGGCGAGGCGCGGATCAAGCTGGTCAGCCTGCAACGCGTACCCAATCGATGGTCCTTTGCCAATCGCCCGCTGCTGGTCGCGAGCAGCGTTCTCTGTGCGGTTCTCGCAATTTCCATCGCCGCGAACGGGTTTTCTTTCGCCAAGCAAGAGATTGGCGCAAAGGCGTCCTCTCAAGACGGGCAACCAGTCAGAGTGGCTTTCGCCGGCCAGGCAGGGGAAAAAATCCTGGACGATTCATCGCCAGCGCAAATCCACACTGCCGCCGAAGCGGAAAGCCAGCTCAAGCTGCGCCTCGAGCAATTCGGCATAAGCACATTAACGGTTCTGCAATCAGAGGGACGCCTCGTGGTCTCGGGTATGATCCCGAATGACAAGAGTGATGTCTGGGCACAAACGCAATCCTGGTTCGATCAGTCGTTCGGCGCTCACCTTCCCCTCATCTCAAACGTCATGGTTGGCAATGCGCAGCAGGCCCCGCGCCTGAGGCTGCAGGCGATCTGGTATGGCGAGCGGCCCTACGTCATCGCAGCCGATGGCACGCGCTATCACGAAGGTGCGTTCACCGACGACGGCTGGGCCGTCAAACACATCGGCGAAACCGAACTTCTCCTGACCAAGGGCGGCGCCACGGTCGCGCTGAAATATCCGTGAACCGGCGGCTTGAAGCGGCACGATTCGACACGGCACGGGTTGACACGTCGGGCCGCGAGGGGCGGCAGGCGGAAGGTGTGCGGGGCCAGGCCATCAGCCGGCGACGGATGAATGGAGTCGACAAAGCAGCAAACCGTGCTCAGGGGACGAAATCAGCCGCCGGTGCAGAAAGGCCGGAAACGGCGGAATTCCAGGCTTCTCAAGGTGCGGCCGGCGAGTCGCTCGACGAGATACTCGCCAATTTCGTCATGCCCAATATTCCCGAACCGGCTATCCTGCGGCGCTCCGTGCCCATTCTCCAGCACCTCGTAATGCACCTGGTCCCAACCCTTGAGGGTGGGGAGCAACTCAAGACGCTCGCCAAAACGCTGATGGAAGATGAAATCGAGCGTCATCGCGATCTGCTTGGTCGCATGCAGGAAGGATAGAACTCTGACCGACCCGCGTGACACCGTGCATCTTTTGCATGTCCTGGGCTATCTCTACGGGTGCCACGGGCAGGCAAAGCGGGGCGCGGCCTACCTGCTTATTGCTGCACAGCTCTCGCCGGCAAATGCCGGCGTCCTCAGAACGTTGGCGCACCTTCTCATACTCGATGGCGAGGCGGAAAAGGCGCTTGCCACGATTGCCAGGCTGGAGACCTTGGAAGGAATGGATCACCCGGTGCTTACATTGCTGAAGAGCCGCGCCTTGCTCGTGGCCGGGCGCAAGACGGAGGCGCGCAGTGCCTTGCTTAGCTTCCTGTCGCAACGAGGCGTCGGATGACCGTCTCGGAACGGCTGATGCAATTCCTTGCCAGGCTGTCACGCCGCAGTGATCTGGTCATTGCCATTCTGATGCTCGTCGCGGTGGTAATGATGCTCATTCCATTGCCGACGTTTCTCGTCGACAGTCTCATCACTGCAAACATCGCCATCAGCGTGCTTATTCTGCTGGCCTCATTCTACGTCTCTCATCCACTGCAGTTTTCGTCACTGCCGTCGGTCATCCTCATCGCCACTTTGTTCCGGCTGGCGATCACGATCACGACCACGCGACTGATCCTGCTCCAGGCCGACGCAGGCGAGATCATTACCGCCTTCGGCACCTTCGTCGTTGGCGGCAGCATTGCCGTGGGCCTCGTCATCTTCCTGATCATCACCGTTGCGCAGTTCATCGTTGTTGCGCGGGGTGCCGAACGCGTCGCCGAGGTGGCCGCGCGCTTCACGCTCGATGCGCTGCCGGGCAAGCAGATGAGCATCGATGCCGAGCTGCGCAACGGCGACATCGACCAGGCGGAGGCACGCCATCTGCGCCAGCAGCTGGAGCGCGAGAGCCAGCTGTTTGGCGCAATGGACGGCGCCATGAAATTCGTCAAGGGAGACGTGATTGCAGGCATTGTGATCATTTTGGTCAACTTGATAGGTGGTTTCGCAGTCGGCACGCTGCAGCACGACATGTCGCTCGGCGACGCGGCGGCGACCTACACGTTGCTCACCGTGGGTGATGGCCTGGTGGCGCAGATACCCGCATTGCTCGTCGCTGTGGCCGCCGGCACAATGGTGACGCGCGTCGGCAGCGCGGACGGAACGGGCGATCTTGGCCAGCAAATAACCAGCCAACTGCTCCGCGACTCCCGCGCGCTCGCACTCGCAGCCGTGATCATGGTCGGCCTTGCCATGGTGCCAGGCTTCCCCTCCATCATGTTCCTGGTCCTTGGTGGCTGCTGCGGCGCCGGCGCCTATGCAATCAATCGCCGCTCCGCCCAGGATTCCGAGCCTCAAGACATCGGCCATACCGCCTCGCCTGCACAGCGGGGGAATTCCGCGTCGCTTTCGGCAATCTCCACCGCAACACTATCTCCATCCTACCGCGTGGTCGTGCGCTTCGGAACCGAGCTCGCACACTTAGTCCCGGAGCCCGAATTTGCCGCGCTCGCCGACGGCGTGCGCCGTGAACTCTTCGGTGATCTCGGTGTCGACGTTCCGGCCATCGGCATGCAGGTCGACGAGATGCTTTCGCAACGAAGCGTCCGCGTCGATCTGGAAGGTGCGCCCATCCTGGATGCTGAAATTCCTGCCAACCGTGTTCTTGTCGAAGCGGACACGACGCATCTCGATCTGCTCCAAATACCTTACGAAAAAGGTTCTCCGATTGCCGGTCTGCGTAAATTCGTATGGGCCGATGACAGCTACCTGTCAGCACTGAAGGGAGCCGGGTTCGTCTTCTCAACGCCGGTGCAAATAGCGGCCAAATGGACCGGCCATGCACTTCGTCTTTATGCCGGCCATTTCGTCGGGATTCAGGAGACACGCAGGCTGCTCTCGGACATGGAACCGGATTATGCGGATCTGGTCAGGGAGGCGCAGGAGACCGTGACGCTCCAGAAGATCGCGGAAGTGCTCCGCCGGCTCGTCGGGGAAAACGTCCCGATCCGCAATCTGCGCCTTATCCTCGAGGCACTCATCGAATGGGGCCAACGCGAACAGGACGTCCTCTTGCTGACGGAACATGTCCGCACATCCTTGAAGCGCCAGATCAGCTTCCGCTTCGCCGGCCGCAACAACATCATCGCGGCCTATGTGTTGCAGCGGTCGGCCGAAGACATCCTGCGAAACGCGGTGCAAAGCACATCGACCGGCACCTTCCTGAATCTGTCGGACGATGATGCGCAGGCTTTGGTCACCGAAATCGAGCGAGCCCGGTCGCAGAACGCCACCGATGTTTCACCGGTCGTCCTCGCCGCGATGGATGTGCGCCGTCACATGCGCAGCCTGCTGGCACACAATGCCATCGAGCTTCCGGTCCTGTCCTTCCAGGAACTCGCACACGAATTCAACGTCCAGCCGCTGGCCACGATCGCCGGCCGCTCCGGCAAAGCCGGCGCGCGCGTCGTCTCCCATTCGCTCCCGTCGGCTCAGGCGAATGCCGCGCAGGAGGCGCCCTCCTGACGCCAGCCGGACGGACGACATTGGGGATTCAGGAGAGAAATGGCATGACCATCCACAACACCGCGGCAGGCGCAGGATCAGCCGCTTTCGCCCGGCGGGCAGATTTAGGCCGGCTCGCTATCGCGACGATTGGCGCCCTGCTGGCGTTGTTGCTCACACTGGCCGATGCGACGGCACAGAACATATCAGCGTTGCCGAGCAAACCAACGGTCGGCTTGCCGGTCGGGCAAGGACGCTTATTGCGGTTCAATGAACCGGTCGAATCCGTGCTGATTGCCGATACCACGATCGCGGACCTTCAGGTCGTGTCGCCGAGCATGGTCTATGTGTTCGGCCTCAAACCCGGCCTGACCAACCTCATTGCGATCACGGCCGATGAACGGATCGAGGCAACGGCCCAGTTCCGCGTCACCCCCGATGTCACGCCTGCTACCGAGGCCAAGCAAGCAATGCAGCCGAGCTCGGCGACAAATCTCCACATTTTCGGGACCCGTATCGTTGCAACAGGTGAGGCGCGAGGCGTCGATGAGGCAACGGATCTGGACAATGTCGCCCGGACCTTCTCGCCACCGGAACAGCCGCCGCTGAACAACATGACCGTGCAGGGCTCACAGCAAGTCAACATTCGGGTTCGCTTCGCCGAGGTCTCGCGCACGGAACTGCAGTCCTACGGCGTCGACTGGTCCGTCGGCTACAGGAGCGGCGGCTTCGAATTCAACATGTTCCAGGACAACGGTGTGCCCTCGGGCAACGGGAATTTCGGTTTGAACATGGACCAGGCGCATGGCCTGAACTTCGACATTCTGATCGAGGCCCTGCAACGCAACGGCATCGTCAAGATACTGGCCGAACCGAACCTGACGGCCATGACCGGTCAGACGGCAAGCTTTCTCGCCGGTGGCGAAATTCCGGTTCCGATCCCGCAAGGAACCGACGTCGTCACCGTCCAATACAAGCCCTTCGGCGTATCCCTCGGCTTCACCCCGACGCTGATCGGCCGCAATCGCATCGCGCTCCATGTCCAGCCGGAAGTCAGTTCTCTATCTGAGACCGGATCCGTAAGCGCCAACGGTTTCGCCATGCCGAGTTTCGTCGTGCGCAAGGCCGACACCACGGTCGAAGTGGCGAGCGGTCAGACATTTGCGATCGCCGGCCTTTTCCAGCAGCGGACTTCGCGCAATCTGGAAAAGTTTCCGGTGCTGGGCGATGTACCGGTGCTTGGCCCGCTTTTTCAATCACAGCGTTTCCAGCACGAAGAGACCGAACTGGTCATTTTGATTACGCCCTATCTGGTGGAACCGGTGCGCGACAGCCTCGCCACGCCGCTTGATCGTCCGGCAGCCAAGCACCGCAGCCGCAAGCACGCCAATGACGCATCGGCGACGGGTCTGATCATCAAGTAACGAGGACCGGATATGACATCCCCCATCGCATTTTTCTGCGTTGTTCCAGCGCTGGTTCTGGCCGGCTGCGCGAGCAGCCCGCAACAGCGGCAGGATTATTCGCCTGGCTACAACTATGTTTCGACGGATGCAGGCGGCTCCGAGAAAGGTGTCGGCGGCTCAGTTCTTGCTCCCGATGCCTGTCTGGCCGAGCCAGCCGACGACGACAACTCTGCTGCCAAGACGAATCTGACGATCGTCTCCGGCGTCGGCTCCCATCTGCCGCCCGGTTGCGCCAATGCCTTCAATCTTCAGCGGATGTCCGAAAGCCAGCGTGACCTCGTAGAAGGCCGCCGCATGGGCCCGGCGGCGGCGGCACCGACCGCGCGCGCGGCCCGTCGCTACCTCGATGGCGAGGAGGCTCCGATAGGCGGCGCCAACAGCGCGCCGTCGGTGCCGCAAACAACGCTCCCAGTCGAGTGAGCCGGCGCGGTATTCGCCCGCGTAGTGTCACCCTACGCGTCGCGCTTCGCGGAAGATCGCTTCAGGCCCTCCGGCCCGATTCGCTAGCCGAGGATGGAGCCGAGCGCCTTCGCTTTGGCCTGAGTGCTGCCCTTCAGCCGAATGGTTCTTGCGCGGGCAAGCAGGGTGGCCACCTCCTTGGTCGTCAGCCCGATTGGCGGCGAGGCCTTGACCTGGTCGGCCTGGCCAAGAAGCCCGTACACCACCACAATGTTGCGCTTGTGGTGCAATTGCGCATTGGGAGCGGCGGCAATTTTCTGCACCAGCGGCAGCGCCGCAGCGGAATTGTCTTCGAGGGCTGCCGCCAATGCCATGTTGGTCTCGACGTCAAGATCGCCCGGCGCAAGTCTCAACGCCTGGGCGAAAGTCTCCTGCGCCTGCCCTGTCTGCCCGGCGAAAGTCTGCGCAACGCCCAATCGGTTGTAGGCGCCGCTGGTGTTGACCAGCGGCGCTGCCTGCGCAAGCGCGCGCATGCCTGCATCGATATCGCCTACCTCCATCATCGCCGAGCCAAGCCCAAGCATTGCTCCCCCGTCATTGGGAGCTTTGGCGAGCGCGGCCCGATAAGCTTTGGCGGCATCGGCAGGATAGCCTGCCCGCATGTAAGCGTCGCCTGTCTTGACGAACGCGCTCGCCTTGGCGCCTGGCATTGCTGCGGCGCGCTGGTAGAGCGCGATGGCGGTATCACTTTCTCCGCGCGCATCAATATCGTCGGCAAGCTTGATCAGGCGCTCGGATTGAGACGATGGGCCCTGCGCCTTGGCCTGCACGGAGCCGGTTTGGGTCGTCTGGCAACCGCTCAGCGCCAGCGCGACGACGACTGGCATGAATACGACACGCAACCGCAAATCCACCTCTCCGTATTCAAGCCTGTCCCACCTTACACAGGGCATCGGCCGACTGGAACCACGATAGTGCGGTAAGATTGCAACATGGCCGAAGAAGCTGAGGAAAAGAAATTACCGGCGTCCGACAAGAAGCTTCGTGACGCCCGCCGCAAGGGCCAGGTTTCGCAAAGCCGCGACCTGGTATCCGGCTTCACTCTTTTCGCAGCGCTTGGCTATCTCTATTTTTGCTGGCCGCTGCTCTTCAAATATCTTTCGGAACTCGTGCAGACTGTGACGGTGCCCGGCGGCTCTTTCGAGGAGGTCAGCCTACGTGCCATCCACCACTCGTTCTCATTGCTGATGCTTGCCACATTGCCGCTAGTCGGCATCGTTGTGGTTCTCACCGTAGCCTTCGGCATGCTGGCCACGTTCGGGCCGGTCTTCTCGTTCGAGCCGCTCAAGCCGCAGTTCGATCACATAAACCCGGCGAAGGGCCTTCAGAAGATCCTGTCGCTCCGCAATGTCATCGAGTTCGCCAAGGGCCTCGTCAAGGTGGTGTTCCTGGCAAGCCTTTTCGTATTCATCCTGATCGCCTGGCTACAGCCTCTCTTCGATGCGCCAGGCTGTGGTCAGACATGCCTGGAGCCGATCATCAAGGCGGTGATGACACCTCTCGGGACTGCCGCCGCCCTGGCCTTTATCGTCATCGGCTTGATCGATGTTCCTATTCAGCGCTGGCTGTTCCTACGGGACATGCGCATGACAACAACCGAATACAAGCGCGAACACAAGGATCTCGAAGGCGATCCATTGATCCGCCGTGAACAGCAGCGACAGCGGCGCGAAGCAGTGATGCAGCCTGCGAAGCTAGGTGTGGAAAACGCGGTCATCGTCTTGGTGTCAGGCGACCGCGCCGTGGCGTTGCGCTACGTCAAGGGCGAAACGCCTGTGCCGACAATTGTCGGCAAGGGTCAGGGCCGTGCGGCCGAAGATATGATGGCTCAGGCGCGCGAGGCAGGTATCCCCATAGTCGAGGATGCCGTTACCGCCCAAGCGATCTTCGAAAATGCGAACATCGGGTCTTATATCGGCCAGCAGATGTTTTCCCCGGTCGTTCGCCACCTCGTCCGGCACGGGCTCACTTGAAGCCGAAAACCCTGCGATTGTCGTTCTATGCCAGTCTAGCCCTGTCGGCTGGTGGAAGCGAAGCGGAAGTCCCGTTGTCGCGCATCCGTCAGCGTCAAGGCGGCCCGGCGGAAGACCGAGCAGGCCGATTCAATGAGGGCGTTTCGGTGGACCTGTCATGCCGCTCGATCCGCAGCTTGCGTTCATTCGCGTTGAATAACAATGCGTCCTCAGCCCCGGCTGGCCAGCAGCCTTGTCAGCCAATCCGGATCCATTTCTGGCACGGAGGATAAAAGCCGTTCGGTATAGGGGGCATGCGGCGGCGTGAGAATTTCGCTCTTCAATCCCTGCTCAACGACTTTCCCCTGGTGCATGACCACAATTTCGTCGGCGATCGCTCGCACGGTGGCAATGTCATGGGTGATGAAAATGTAGCTCATGGCGAGCTCGCGCTGAAGCCGCATCAAGAGCTTCAGGATATCCTCCTGCACAATCTGGTCGAGGGCGGATGTGATTTCGTCGCAGATGATGAGTTCCGGATCGGCGGCCAACGCCCGGGCGATGCAAACGCGCTGCTTCTGGCCCCCCGACAGTTCGGCCGGCAGACGATCCAAGTAAGTTTCGCTCATCTCGACCATGTGCATGAGTTCGCCGATCCGCCGATCCCGCTGCGCTCCCTTGAGGCCAAGATAGAATTCAAGCGGCCGAGCTATGACTTCTTCGACCGTCTGGCGCGGATTTAGCGCGTTGTCGGGCATTTGATAAATCATCTGTATGCGACGCAGAATCTCTTTTGGGCGGGTCTCCAGGGTCTTGGAAAGGGCCTGGCCGGCAAAGGAAATCGACCCCGAAAGCGGCGGCAACAGGCCGGTAACGACGCGAGCGAGCGTCGATTTCCCGGAACCGGATTCGCCGACCACAGCCACTGTTCGTCCACGTGGAACTTTGATGGAGACATCCTGGAGCACCTTGACCCTCCGCGCGTAAGCCGCGGTGACGTTGTCTATCGTAAGCAGATATTCATCGGCCGGAACTTCGGGCTTGGCGAGCTTGCGCACGGCCCAGAGCGTTTTGGTATATTCCTGGCTGGGCGAGGCGAGCATCTGGCGTGTTTCAGCCTCCTCCACGGTAAGTCCATCGCGCAAAACCATGATGCGGTCCGCCATTTGCGCCACCACCGCCAGATCATGCGTCACATAGATTGCAGCCGTGTTGAATTCCTCCACGACATTGCGAATGGAGGCGAGAACTTCGACCTGCGTCGTCACATCGAGCGCCGTCGTTGGCTCGTCGAAGACGATGAGGTCCGGACGACAGGCCATCGCCATCGCGGTCATTGCCCGTTGCAACTGTCCGCCGGAAACCTGATGAGGATAGCGAAAGCCGATGGTCTCCGGGTCTGGAAGCTGAAGACGCCGATAAAGATCGACGGCACTCCGGTTCGCTTTCTCTCGGCTGGCAATCCCATGCGCCACCACAGTTTCGACAGTCTGGTCGAGGAGCCGGTGGGCCGGATTGAAAGAGGCCGCGGCGCTTTGCGCGACATAGGCGAGACGGGAGCCTCTGAGGCGACGCCGCCCTGTTTCGCTGAGTGCCAGAAGATCGATCCCGTCGAACAGGATCGAGCCCTGTGTAATACGGCAGCCCGGCTTGGCGTAACCCATCGCGGCGAGGCCAATGGTGGATTTGCCGGCGCCTGACTCGCCGATCAGGCCAAGAACCTCCCCCCGCTTCAGCGCCAGATCGACCCCGCGGACAATGGGATGCCATCGCTCGTCCGAGAAGCCCTCCACATGGAGATTGCGGATCTGCAGTAGATCCTTGCCTTTTTCGCGCGAGGCCGGACCGCTACCTTTCATCCCGCAACCCGCTTGTTGCGTGCAGGAACCAGTCCACGACGAAATTCACGGATACCGTGAGGAGGGCAATCGCGCCGGCCGGCAGCAGCGGCGTGACATCGCCGTAGGTGATCAGGGTTGCATTCTCGCGCACCATCGATCCCCAATCGGCGGTCGGCGGCTGAATGCCGACGCCCAAGAAGGACAGTGCCGCGATCGTGAGGAATACGAAGCAAAATCGCAAGCCGAACTCCGCGACCAGCGGCGGCATCACGTTGGGAAGGATTTCCTTGGCGATGATCCATTTCGGGCCTTCCCCGCGCAATCGCGCCACTTCGACATATTCCATCACTGCCACGTTAAGCCCGACGGCGCGTGCGAGCCGAAAGACACGGGTAGAATCGAGCAGCGCAATTATGATTATCAGGCTGGTGATCGACGACCCGAAGATCGAAAGCAGCACCAGGGCGAAGATCAGGCTTGGGATCGACATCAACACGTCAACCGCACGCGACAGTATCTGGTCGAGCCATCCTCTGTACAATGCGGCTAGAAGACCTAGCGAGACGCCGACTGCGAAGGACAGCAGTGTGGTCGCGACGGCGATACCGATGGTGTTGCGCGCACCGTAAATCAAGCGTGTGAGCATATCGCGGCCGAGCTGGTCGGTTCCCAGTTTGAACTGCTCGCTCCACGGTGCGAAGGCTTCGCTGAAGACCTGCGTTTCGCCGTATGGGGCGATCCAGTGCGCGAACACCGCAACGATGACATAGCCGATGATGACGAGGATGCCGAACCAGGCACTGAAGGGTGCCTTCTTCAGCGCCGTTTTGGCCCGGGTGGCGCGCGAGCGCCTCAGCCTGTGAACCTGAGCGATGGGTTCGTAGCTGGTCATCGTGGATGCAAGAGCCTTGGATTGGTGGCGATCGAAATGATGTCGGCGGTCAGATTGAGCAGGATGTAGGTCGCCGCGAAAATCAGGGCGCAGGCCTGGACAACCGGAACATCCCTGGATTTGACCGCATCAACCATCAGCTGACCAATGCCGGGATAGACGAACACCACTTCGACCACGACCACTCCGACGACCAGATAAGCGAGATTAAACGTTACCACCGTGACGATCGGAGCCCAGGCGTTGGGCAACGCATGCCTGAGTACGATGGCCATGGGCGACATTCCCTTCAGACGCGCCATGTCGATATAGGGGCTTGCCAGCATGTTGATGATCGCCGCTCGTGTCATGCGCATCATGTGGGCGACGATGACGAGCGTAAGTGTGATTGCCGGCAAGGCTACTCTCCAGACATGCTCCCAGAATGGCGTCTGGTCGTTCACATTCGACAAAGTCGGGAACTTGGGAACTGCGTTGAGCATCCAGTTCAGTGACACTGCGAGCCAGTGCGGCAGGGATTGTGCAAACTCGGATCCGATGAACGTGTCGCGCGAGATGACCAGGTAGGCGAGCATATAGGCGACGAAAAACTCCGGGAACGAAATGGTTGTCAGCGTCATTGCGTTCACCAGCCGGTCGAACCAGCCATTGCGGTAGAGCGCAGCGAGGATGCCAAGTCCCAGGGCCAGCGGAACTGCTATCAGCGCTGTCATCGATGCAAGGAACATCGTATTGTAGAGGCGCGGCGCGATGATCTCGGCGACAGTGCGCCGATACCCGGTGCGGCTCGCGAACGAAGAGCCGAAATCCCCGTGGAGCATCTGCCCGACCCAGACGAAGTAGCGCTCGACAGGCGGACGGTCGATGCCAATTTCTCGCTGGAAGGCGGCGACCGTTTCGGGTGTGGCGGATTGCCCGAGCATCGCCTTGGCGAAGTCGCCCGGAAGCATTGCAATCGCAGAAAAGATGATGATGGACACGATGAACAGCGTGACGAGGCCGAGGCCAAGGCGCTGCAGAACCGTTCTTGCGACGGGGTTCATTTGCACGCGTTTCCCGTTGCGGCCGCTGCCCTGCCACATCCGGCAGGGCACACCGGGGCCAACCGGACCCTCGCAACCATCGCGGGTCCGGCCCGCACTCTCACGCAGTGGCGATCCACCAGCGTTCGGCCATCTTCAGTCCATCGTTCTCCCAGTTCGGCGCCACTTCGCCATGTGCGAGCTTATTGGATTTGGCGCTGACGAAATTGTTGAAGACCAGTACGATGCTGCCGCCATCATCATGGGTCAGTTGCTGCATCTCGGCATACATTGCCGCCCGCTTGGCCTCGTCGGTCTCGGCGCGCGCCTGGGCAAGCAACTCGTTGAAGCGGGGATTTTTCCAGAACGACTCGTTCCAGCTGGAGTCTGCGGCGAAGGCTTGCGTGAACATCCAGTCGGCGGTCGCGCGACCGCTCCAATAGGAAGCGCACCAAGGTTTCTTGAGCCAGACATTATCCCAATAGGCGTCCTCGGCCTCACGCACGACGTTTACGTCGATGCCGCACTGGGCTGCCGTTTCGCGGATGAGCGCAGCCGCGTCCACAGCGCCTGCAAAAGCGGCATCGGCGACCGAGAGATCCACCTTCAGTTTTTCCATTCCGGCCTTTTTCAGATAATGCTTGGCTTTCTCCGGATCGAAACTGTGTTGCGGCTGCGGATTCGTGGCGAATTTGATTGCCGGCGCGATCGGGTTGTCGTTGGCCACGGTGGCGTGGCCGAGAAAGATCTTGTCGACGATCTCCTGACGATTGATCGCCCATTTCAAAGCCATTCGGACGTCCGGATTGTCGAACGGCGCCATCGTGACATTCATCGGCAAGGTATAGTGGCCATAGCCGGTGACCTCGACGATCTCCACCTTGGGATTGCGTTTCAACATGCCGAGGGTCTTGAGGTCGGCGCGGCCAATATAGTCCACCTCCCCTGTCGATAACGCGGCCATGCGAGCGGCGAGATCGGTGATGGCGATGAACTCCACCTCGTCGAGATAGGGTTTGCCATTTTTGAAGTAGTTCGGATTGCGCTTGAGCTTGGCCGAAACTCCGGGCTGGAAGTTCTCAAGCACGAAAGCACCGGTGCGAACGCCCGATCCCCAATCCGCCTTGCCGTCCTTGGCCGGCATGATGACCAGATGGTAGTCACTCATGATGTAGGGGAAGTCGGCATTGCCGCTCTTCAACGTGAAGACAACCGTCTCCGGGCCGTCCGCCTTGATGCTGGCGACCGGTTCAAGCAGCGGCTTCGCCGCCGATTTGGTTTCGTCGCCCATATGGTAGCGCAGCGAAGTCACGACGTCGTCCGCCGTCACATTCTTGCCGTTGTGGAAGGTTGCGCCCTTGCGCAGCTTGAAGACCCAGGTTTTGGCGCCATCCGACGATTCAAAGCTCTCGGCAAGGTCCGGCTGGACGTTGCCTTTGGCGTCGACCTCGGTGAGGCTGTTGGACATCGAGCCCGAGAACACGGTTTGTGTGAATGTGTCCGGGTAGCCGGCCGGATCGATCGAATCCGTTGTTGCCCCATGTGCCATGCCGAGCTTGGCGAAGCCGCCCTGCAGCGGTTCGGCCCGGGCCGTGCTGACGAAGAGCTTGTCCGCAGCGGTAAGCGTCAGCCCAGCGGCCAGCCCAAGATGAATGAAGTCGCGACGGGAAATCTTGCCGCGGCCAATCTGGCTTTGAGCGATACCAAGCTTGTATTCAGATTCTGACATTTGACTCTCCCATTGCGGATTTTCCGCGTTATTGTTCGTCAAGCACCTGTGAAGAAATCTGCTCGTCAGCCGCGATCACCCTTTCTTCTGACCGCTCAAATCCGCACCTCGATCAGGCTGTCACATAGATGCTGCCCGCCTCGACGGTGACTGGAAATGTGCGCGCGCGAACGGACGGATCGACCAGGGCCGCGCCTGATTTGATGTCGAATTCCCAGCCATGCCAGGCGCAGCGCACGATCTCGTTTTCGCGGTGATAGATGAATTGCGCCCCTTCGACCGGTGCAGTTGTTCCGCATTGCGGCCCCTCGCAAAGCGGAGCGCCGCGGTGCGGACAAACATTCAGCAGCGCGTGGAATGAATCTCCGATGCGGAAAACCCCGACCGAAAGGCTGCGGATCTTGGTGATGAAGGGAGATCCGGTTTCGATCTCGTCGACACGGCAAATATATGTCTTCTCAGGCATCGTCTGCTTCCTCAGGCGGCATTCGCCGCTTGCGCGCGGGGGATGCGTTTGTAGACCTCCAACGCATTCAGCCCCATGATCTTGCTCTTCCAGGCGGGAGGGATTTGCAGCGTGTTGGCGTCGTCGTAATCCCAATGCGGATAATCGGAGGCAAACATCAGCGTATTTTCGCCGTCCATCGCCTCGAGAGTGGACCAGAGATGCTGAATATTTGCGGGCTGCTCCAGCGGCTGCGTGGAAAAGCGGATGTTGCGCCGGCAGTATTCGGACGGCAGCATCTTCAGCCATGGCGTCTCTTTGCGTAGAGCTTTGTAATCGGCGTCCAGGCGCCATAATACCGACGGCACCCAGGCGACGCCGCACTCGATGACTACGAAGTAGAGATCCGGCCATTTCTCGAAGACGCCATGCGCAATCATGCTTGCGACATGTGAAATCGCCGACATGTGCAGGATGGCATGGGTCTCCCAGAAGAATGTCGTCGGGGCCGGAGCAATCGCGGTCGAATTCACGCCGCCATGGCCGCCCAGATGAATGGCAAAGGGCAGCCCCACCTCGGCGCAAGCCTCATAAATTGGATGGTAAAACGGATCGCCATAGGGCTTGACGGAGCCTTGCGAAGCGAGAACCTGAACCATGCGCGGGTGATTGCCCAGACGGCGTATCTCGGCGGCCGCGAGCTTCGGATCCTGTGGCGCGACGATGATCGAGCCCATGAAGCGATCGTCCTTCGGCAGCCAGTGGTCGATCTGATAGTCATTGTAGGCGCTGACGAGGGCGCTGGCATAATAGGGATTGGCGAGGGTGGAAGCCTCGATCGGCTCGTCGCCGGTCAGGATCGCCACATCGACCTTGTACTTGTCGAGGTGTTTTTCCTTCATGATGAGATAGTTGTCGGCTTCTGTTTTCGGACGGACGTCCTTGCGGGAGAAGTCCTGCGGATGAAACCAGGGACGATGGCCATGCGGGAAGGCGCCAACGGGACCTGTCTTCTCGCCTTCGACGAACATGTCCTTCCATAGGCCGGAAAGGTAAGGCTCCAATACGGTCGCGCTTGACCAGTAATTGTGACAATCGCAGTCGACTATGAACACGTTGCTCAGCTCCGTAGCTTCAGCCTGGTCGATCTGCCGGCCGATTTCACCGTGTGCAGCTTCCGCCTTGAGTATTGTTTGATCAAGCTTATGATCCTGCGCAATATGATCGACTTTTTCGATCGGAGGTCATGTGCAGCTAGATCACATCGAAACCTTTCTCGACATTATCGAGTCGCGAAACTTCAATCGCACCGCCGATCGGTTGGGATTGACCCAGTCGACGATCAGCACCCGCATCAAGAATCTGGAGAGTGCGATCGGGTCGGAGCTCTTTCAGCGCGGGCGTGCCGGTGCTGAGCCGACAGCCGCAGGGCGGCGGTTCGAAGCGTACGCCAGATCCCTGCTGTCGACGTGGTCGCAAGCTCGCCACGACGTGCGAGCGTTCAACCGTTTCGAGGGCACCTTGCGCATCGCCGCTCAAGTAGGCATGACCCGTTCGGTCCTGCCGGGATGGGTCGAGACACTGTGCCAGGCGCTTCCCAAATCCTCGATCCATGTCGAGTCGGATTATTCGAACCAGATGGTCAGCGACCTAAGCATGGGAAATCTCGATATCGCCGTGCTTTATGCGCCTCGTTACCTGCCTGAGATCGCCTACGAGCATCTGATGGTCGAGGAATATGTGATGGTTTCGACGGCTGCCAGAACGCTGTCCGACGTCGACCCTGAAACCTACATTCGCCCGGGCTACACCGCCGTGCTGGAAAAGACGCACGCAGAGCTGCTGGCCGAGTTGGCGATCTGTCGGCTTTCGACGGGATCGGAAACTCTGGCGGAGATCATGCTCCGACGAACGGGCGGCACCTGCTATATGCGTAGCGACGATGCGCGCCGGTTCACGGCCGAGCTCCCATCGTTTCTCGTCGAGGGAGCGCCGACGCTGCACCAGCCAGTCCACACCGCGATACTCGCGCGCCGCAAACATGAACCAATTATTCGCAAAGGCATCCGAGCTCTCCAGGTCGCCGTAATGTCTCTGGAAGTCTAATCGAAATTACCGATCATAAAGGCAGGATTGCGCGGCTGTTCAGCGGGGTTTGAAGTGGCATCTTGGCTCGACTTCAAACCCGAGTTGACTGATGAATGCATACGCGGCCTTTGCAGCCTCCGGCTTCGTCCCAACAAAGCGTCATCGGCAGTGGGCACAGACCACATCGCAGCTTGTGCTCTGCCGGCGCGTGATCGACGAAACGCACGATGTGAAAACATTCGTTCTCACACCCACTTCAGATCGGATGTTCTGCTTCAGCGCTGGCCAGTATGTTCTGGTGCACCTTAGGATCAACGGTGCCGCGGTGACGCGCTCCTACTCCGTTTCGTCACCGCCGACGCGACCGCTCGACCTACAGATCACCGTGAAACGGACGCCGGGCGGGCTCGTTTCGAATTGGCTGCATGACAATTTGATGCCGGGCGACGGGATCGAGATCGAAGGGCCGCTCGGCTCGTTCAATCTCGACGATCTGCCGCATGCAAAGTCCCTCTTCCTTTCAGGTGGCAGCGGGATAACTCCCGTCATGTCGATGCTGCGCGCATTTACCGACCGCGCAGCCGACCAGGATATCCGCTTCATTCACAGTGCGAGAACGCCGGAAGACATCATCTTTCGGCTTGAACTGGACGCACTTGCCGCTCGCTTTCCCAATGTTAAAGTGACTTGCATTTGCAGTCAGGAAGACGCGGCATGGAGGGGTCCAACTGGACGCATTGGCAGTCAAATGCTCCTGAACCTGGTTCCCGATCTCCATAGCCGCACCATTTTCGCTTGTGGGCCGGAATCCTACATGAAGACGGCACGCGGCTGCCTGGAGGCAATCGGCCTCGCCCGTTCACAGTATCATGAGGAGAGCTTCGGAGGCGGCAACAGTTCGCGTTCGGTACCGGCTTCAAAGGTTTCGTCTTCGGTCCGCTTCGTCAGGTCTGGCGTTGCGCATGACTGCGCGCCCGGAGAGACCTTGCTCGAAGCGGCGCGCCAATGTGGCGTCTACGTCCCGACCGCTTGCCAGCAGGGAGTTTGCGGGACCTGTCGGATCGCCAAGCTGTCTGGCGAAGTCGTCATGGATGACTTAGGCGGGCTGACATCGGAAGCCAAATCGGCAGGCTACGTCCTGGCGTGCTGCAGCCGCCCGCAAGGCGACGTTTTGCTTGACCTGTAATTGCCATCCGCATCCGGGTCAGCTTTTGCGTTCCATAGCCAAGCCATAGTGTTGCGACCGCAATGTGATTAGCGTTTCGGAGCCTGTTGTCCGGCTGCACGGGAGAGTTCACCGCCGCTGAACCCCTTAAATTAATTGCAGTTTACCTCATTCAAACAGACGAGGACAGTATGCAACCCCGCCCCTAGGGTAAGAGGTCGTTCTGTCGATTTGTTCGGGAGAAACTATTGCAAGTCGTGTGGAACCAGAAGCAAGTTCGCGATTCTTCATGCAGACACTATTGGAGTTCATGTGCTCGCATCCCATAGGGGGAACGTTGTCGAAGGACGAGTGGGGGAACAACGATTTTCTCGGTGTTACCGCAAAAATCTATAAACCCCATTCGGTGATATGCCGGCAGGAGGACGACAACAGTGAGATATTCATTGTAAAATCGGGCTGGGGCATACTTTATCAGGCACTGCCGGACGGAGAGCGGCAGATCATAGACACTCCCCTCAAGGGGGATGTCGTCGGTTTCCGTGGCTTGGACGGACCCCGTCTTGCGTCGCTGGCGTCCATAACCGAACTAGCTGTTTATGAAATTTCCAGTAAGGAACTGGTCGAGGCCATCCTGTCGGAAGGCCGAATCGGGAAGAAGATCGCCTGCTCCCTGGCGCGCCTGAACGCCATCCTTGCCGAACATCTCATGAATACCGGGCGGCGGAACGCGATGAGGCGTACCGCCCACTTCCTGCTAGAGTTGGAGGTGAGGCTCTCCAGGGTTGGGCTGTCGGCGCATGGAAGGTATGAGTGTCCTCTTGCCCAGCATGAACTGGCCGACATACTCGGCATGACCACGGTTCACGTCAACCGAACGTTAAGGGAGCTCCGCAAGGCCGATCTCGTTTCTTTCAAGTCAGGCCATGTAGAGGTGATCAATCGCAAGAAGCTGGTCGAAACAGCCGGATTCGACAGCGAGTATCTCAGGTAGCGGCTATCTCGCTTGAAGAGATTATCATGACGGGCGGCAACTCGGCCTGTCGCACCGAGGCCGGTGTGTTGCTGAAATATGCGCGGAGCCCCTTTTACTGCGGCAGATCCACGGGTGGGGCTCAAGCTAAATTGTTGAGCCATGGCTATCAGCGCTGTGCGCTAACCATGTCAACGGCACCTTCAGGAGTTCTGGTCTACCGCGGGAATCGCCGCAGGTACCAGCCGATCAACATTCGGCTGCCTGCTAGGTGAGATGGCCAAGTGGTCCTGTGCATGCGTCTTCAGGCGGATTGCAGCCCTTTGGTCCGGCTTGGCGCCGGTTCCCTGAAAATTATGAAAAAAGCAACCTATGTTAGAGACTGCTTATAAATAAACCCTACACTTACCCAAGTTGGGTGTCTGCTGGGTCGGGAACTAAACAGGACGCAAATGGAGTAATCGAGCCTCGACGTTTCACAAGGCGCAATACCAAGTTTTTCAATGCCAGAGAATGCGGAAACCATATCGGCCGGCGCAAGGCGGCTTGTGTGGAAGAGCGGGTATTGATATGGGCTCCACAGCAGGACTGCACAATTGCACTTCGGCAAATCGATCCGGAGTCCCGTCCGGTGGAACGGAAACCGTTCGCGGGCAGACAGGCAGGGAATGCCTCCTCATTCTGGACGGAAGGGCTCTAGACCGCGAGTGTCTCGCATCGGCTCTCGTGGACCACGAACTCGGTATGGATGTCACCGCGTGGCGTTCCGTCGAGGAATGGCGCGTCGGAAAGAGCTCTGCCCCTCCCCTTGCCGCCATACTCTTCAACCTTGGCAGTCGGAAGGTTACAGATTATGGCCTCGCTGACGAGATCAGGCACATTTCATCCGAGTTCAAATCGGTCCCTGTGGTCGTCCTGGCCGAGACAGAAGACCTTGCCCAGATACTGACCGCTCTCGAATGCGGTGCACGCGGCTACATTCCGACCTCTGTTGGAATCGATGTCTGTGTCGAGGCAATCAACCTGGCGGCAGCGGGAGGCATCTTCGTGCCGGCGAGCAGTGTCCTTGCTATGCGGCACCTGATAGAGTCGGGCCGCCGCGACACGCAGCCTTTGGCGGGCATTTTCACGCTTAGGCAGGCCGAGGTTGCGCTAGCGCTCCGGCGCGGCAAGGCGAACAAGATCATCGCCTACGAACTGAATTTGCGCGAAAGCACGGTGAAGGTCCACATCCGCAATATCATGAAGAAGCTAAAGGCGACCAACCGCACGGAAGTCGCCTGCAAGGTCAACGATCTTCTCTCAGAAGGAACTCTGCCTGAAGAGTGAGCCCAAGTATAACACTGCCCACCTTGGGTGAATCCTGTGGCCATGTTCGGCTATTCGCCCTATCAAACATGTATTGTGAAAGTCGAAATCGGCGGCTAATCGGCTGTCTAAGCAGGCTCGGGGAAGGTGTGTCTTCCTACCCATCCTATGGCCTCCTCGATCGTATCGAAATTCTTGTGCTGACCGCTCAGCAGCCCGAATCCCGTTTCGAGGAACCATTTGCCTTTCGTGGAATATGCTTCCTCGTCGATTTGGGTAAGGACCGCCACCAATTGGTCGCGTTTCCACACCAGCACCCCGGATTCTCCGCCTTCAACCGTTCCGATCCGGACTTCGCTGAATGACAATCCAGAAACAGTCTTCGCTTCGCCCATTTTGATGAATTCCTCAGATTCAAAATGGCAATAAAATCCGCGAGCTTTGCAATTTGTTATCAAATCACGCAGTGAGTTCGAGCCGTTTGAGGCGATCTAACTCGGCAATCGACGCTATTGAGTACAGGCGACAACGCGATCTGAGACGACCGCCGCCAATACAAAGGGCCGGGTCGTGGTCACATCGGCGCCGTCCACATGATGCGTGCGGTCTCCCACCGCGCTCCTTCGCCCAGCCCGGGAACGATTTGAGCCCTATGCCTTGTTGATCGGCAACGAAGTCTGGCAGTGGATGCGCCAGCCCGAACGAAGATCTATCGCAGGTCATATTGGATGATTATCATCGAGAAAGAGGTATCCGTTTTGTGCTTCAGGCAGGTCATGCGGATGGTGAGCTGACTGAGGTTCTATCGTGTCGTTCCCCGTCGGGCCGTCGCCAGACGCTGGAGTAAGCATACCATGGTTCATTGCCCAAACTGCGGCCTGTGTTCGGTTGCGAACCCGAATCTTTCGAAGGATGGCCTTGACGTGTACCTTCACTGTAGCCTCGGCGATATTAATCTCGCGCGCGATGACTTTGTTGGATTCCCCTCCGATCAAGCGACGCAGAATGGACTTCTCCCGATTTGACAAAATCACTAGTTCTTCACCTTCAATCTCCACTTTAACTGCAGCGCTCGGTAACTCAGCAGCTACAGCATCATTCCTCAACCCTTGTCTAATATCTTCAATTACCATCGAAGTTTCCGTAGGCAACACGATTTGCCCTAGCGTAACCAATTCGAGAGCTTTAATGAACGT
This sequence comes from Mesorhizobium sp. M0633, assembly GCF_040320645.1. Lineage (NCBI taxonomy): Bacteria > Pseudomonadati > Pseudomonadota > Alphaproteobacteria > Hyphomicrobiales > Phyllobacteriaceae > Mesorhizobium > Mesorhizobium sp. M0633. The sequence continues at coordinate 38,875 of NZ_JAMYQC010000013.1, read as the reverse complement.
GTCGTAAGCAGCGACCTTTGTCAGATACCCGTTAGCCCCGGCACGAAAAGCTGAGATTATGTTGGTCGTTCGACAGTGATCGGCTAGCGCAACGACATGGCTGGTCGGGTAGATCGCCTTAAAGTCTGCAATTTGTGCGAACTCAGCATCCGCATCAGTATCGCCGACATCTATGATGAGCAAGATGGAACGGTGCTGGGGTAGCGGCTTCTGCAGAAGATCGTGAACAGTCGCCGCGGAGAAAAGAATACGAAAATTTGCCGCATTCAGGGTTCGACTAAGCGCTTCTCGAAGCAACTCGCTCGGCTCGACAAGCACGGTTATGAAAGATTTTCTTTTCATCATCGCATTCTCGCTCGGCGCGATTGGGATACACCTGTCGATTGGGATGCTCCAAAGCGCCAGCCGCACAGTTTCTTTTGTTCTTAATGTTACGCTCGGAAACCCTTACACCCAAATACCATCTTTAGGCGTAGGGCAGCATCATCGAGGCGTATCCGAATTCTTCAACCTGGGGCTTTTGGTCAAGGGCACGAGCTCCTGGTTTCAGCAGCTCAGGGAGGCGGCCATCGTAGCAAAGGACTGCGCGGCCGTGAGGATTGCCAGGGCTTGTTTTCCGGTGGGCGTGGTGGTGCCCCCGATCTGGCGGGAGAGCGTCGCGGTTTATGCGGCGAGCGGCGGGCTCAGGCGAGCCGCCCCGCGGCAGTCGACCACTCGGGGATGTCGCGCAGGGCCGGGTGAAGCCGACGCTGACGCGGGCACGCTGATCTGAGCACACGCACACGCCGAGCTTCAGCAGCTGAGGCAATGCCTGCCGCGGCCGATTTAGGGTAACGCTGCAAGGGATCTTGCTTTGTCGGGGCCGGAATTCTAGCCAGACATGAGAGCCGACGAAAGAAACGCGATGCGGCCAGTTTCGCTATGATTACCCGATAGGATTGCCAAGACTGACGGCTTCGTCGCGTCGTTCTTCTGGGCCCGGACAACATAGTGGGAAATGGCCAGCTATCCTGCCAATGCATGTCGGAGCCACAGAGACGCACGTCGGCAAACCAAGTTTCCGGCCCTCCGTTTCGTTCGATCGCGTTTGTCCTGTCACCATCGAGGAAGCTCTCCTGGAGCGCAGCAATCCGGTTGGGCGAGTTTGCCCCAGATTCTCCTTTATCCGAATGGAGTGCCCACAAAGGGACAGTTGTGCTGCCGGCGGTGAAGGGTCACGATCCGGTCGAGCCTTGCTCGACCGGACCGGACGCATCGGACGGGATGGCCACCATCGAAAGAGAAAGCCACACGCCATGGCCGTTAATACAGAATTCAATTGCGAGCCCGTCGCTCCCTCGTCACAGGCGGCCCAGCGCAGGGGATTGAAGGCCATCCTGCTTGTCTTCGGGCTCTCCGGGGTCGCCGCCTTGGGCGGGGCCGCGGCCAAAAACTTAGGGGCACTAGAGATTGTTTCCAGAGCCGTGGCACAGGTCAAGGAAGTCTCCCGACCCGTGATGCAGCCCGTGAGACAGAAGGTCGAAGATGCCTCCGCAGCCGTGATACAAAACGTCGAGGCGGCCTCCGCAGCCGTGGCGCAGAAGGTCGAGGCTGCCTCCGCAGCCATGGTACAAAACGTCGAGGCTGCCTCCGCAGCCGTGGTACAAAACGTCGAGGCTGCCTCCGCAGCCGTGGTACAAAACGTCGAGGCTGCCTCCGCAGCCGTGGCGCAGAAGGTCGAGGAAGTCTCCGCAACCGTTGTGCAGAGAGTCGAGGATGTCTCTGGGGCCATGATGGAGACGGCCGACGATGTTTCCGGAGCCGTGATGCAGAAGGCCGAGGATGTCTCCGGAGCCGCGGGAGCCGTGATGCAGAAGGTATCTGCTGCCATCAATGGCTGGCAAGAACAACCGGTTCAAGCCATGGCCGAACCCTCCCGTGCGATCGCGTCAGGACCGAATGCGGCGGGCGTGGCGTCAGTCGAACGGAGTGTCGAAACCAATGCCGAACTCCCCAAAACCCGCAGCAAGGCACCAAGCGTGCCAACCGGATACCTGTTTGGCGTCGGCGATCGCCTCAAGGTCGCGTTCTACGAGCGCGTCGAGGTCGAGGAAGACAAGTGGGGGCGCGCGCCCTCGGCCTTGCGCGGCATCCTGCAGCGTCCGGAACTGAGCGGCGAATATATTATCCAAGAGGACGGCACGATTTCCGTGCCCTTGCTTGGCTCCATTCCGGTCGCCAACAGGTCTACGCAACAGGTACAGGCCGACCTAGTGGAAACCTTCAATCAACTGCTGGGCCGCGAGGGACTGGTCAACGTCCTGCCGCTGGAACGCCCGCCCATCTACGTGCTGGGGCCGGTCAAGAATCCAGGCTCGTTCAAGTACGCGGCCGGCATGACCGTCCTGCACGCGATCGCGCTAGCAGGCGGACTGGACCGGGCCGAGGGCGAGCCGTGGCAGAAGATCGAAGCCGTACGCGAGATCCAGAAGCGGAGCGGGGCAATCGACGCCATGTTGAAGTTGCTCGCGCGCGCGGCCGTGCTGAAGGCCGAGCGCGACGGTACGAGACCCACAATCCCGCGCCAGTTGCTGGAGCTGGCCGGCGCGACCGAAGCTGCCAAACTCGTCAACGAGCAGAGCGACCGGCGCAAGGCCGTCGCCACGGCCCGCAAGGATCGTGAGCGCGCGACCCTGCGTGCGCTGGACGCGGCCAAGCAGGACGTTGTCGCGTATGGGCGCATGGAGTCGCTCAACGAACTCATCAAGCTGCGCCAGGAGCGCGTCAACAGCATGCGCACGCTCGTGGACCGCAAAGTTGTCAGCATGACCGTGATGGATCAAGTCCAGGGCGAATTGTCCGACGCGGAACAGCGCCGGCAGGACGCCCTCAACCAGTACGCGGCCGCCAAGCAGCGCCTCGCTTCGCTGGAGTCTGAGGTGTTGCGGACCAGGGCCGACCTCAGGATCGATCTGGAGGTCGAGATCGAGACCATGGAGAGTCAGATCGCGGCCAATCAGCGCGAGTTGAACGCCAGCGAAGGCGTCCTGTACACGTTGCCGGTGACCCGCGCCCAGTTTGCGAAGGACGCAAACAGCGCAACTTATCAAATCGTGCGGCAATCGGCTGCCGGGCCGGTCAGCATCGAGACCGTTGGGATGACCCTGTTAAAGCCAGGCGACCTCGTCAACATCATCATAGGCGAAAGCGAGCCAAGAGAGCCGGCCGGTTCGTCGGTCCCAACCGTGTCGCCGAGCTGCGAGAGCTTGCCGGGAGCGTGCAATCCCAACGATGTCGAGCCTGCCCGCGTGGTGAGAGAGGAGAGGATCGGTCCGAATTGACGCCCGGCAAGGACATTGGTCTGCATTGCTGGTCTGCGTGGATGAACTCGTCGGCACGAAGTGGGAAGCGCGAACCGACCACTCGCCGTCGCCGACAGCTTGAACCGATTCATGATCGAGCATGTCCGCCTCCGCTTGCATGTCCGCCTCCGCTCAGGAGTTCGGATCACTGACAAAGTTGCAGTGAGATGACATCGAACGGGATGCAGGTGCCAATCAAGAGGGATTGGTCAAAGATCTCGGAATTTTGTCACGACGCGCGTACGAGCGAAATCTGCGCACTATCAAATCGAGAAGGCTCTGGCTACTCAGCTGCTGAATTCAGATCAAGACGCTCGGCTCAGCCTCCATGCTAAAGTGTACAGCAAGCTTTTTTGTCCAGAAAGGCGCGCGTTTCGGCGAATTGGGGGCCGTAAGCTAGCCTTAGCAATGTGCAATAATTGCTCATCAGATGCAATCAACGTAACTGACGCGTTATCGCCACCTGGGAGAAGCCTGCCAATTTTCAATTTGCCAAGATCGATGGTATCGATCTACCTTTCGCCGATAATAGTCTTGATTTTGTGTTTAGTGGTCGGTTGATGGAGCACCTCCACCCCGACGCAGTAAGGCAGCTTTCGCAGCTATACCGTGTTCTTGTACCTGGCGGTGCCTACTACTGCATCACTACACACGCGGTCACGGGTCCTCACGACATTCGGTATACTTTGACAAAGTTGCATGTGGATTCCACCTGAAGGAATATAGCTATCGTGAGCTGTCACGCGCGTTTACGGGGATTGGCCTCGAAAGCAGGCTGTTCGGCCATGGGGCGTTAATGAGCTCGTTGCTGCCAACAACGCTGTCGATACCGCCAAGTTCAGCCTGCTCCCCAACGAACTGCGCTTGCCGCCAAGCGAAGTTGTGGGATCGAGATTCCCATCATGTCGAGACCAATCCTGCCCATCCGACGAATACGCCATAAAAGCGTTGTATCGGACGCCAGTGATCGGTTGTAAGATGCTTCAGCAAGCGACCATTCATCACAGGCAACTTTGACGGGGTCATTGTAGTATGTCCGGATTTTCTCGACCCCCATTCCGGGTGTGGCTAACCATGTCGGAATATGATGGCGTAACCGATCAACGTCGGTTAGCACTTTATTGAGACCGGTACCCGCCGCCGGATCGCTGGTAGCAAAACTGTCACCAGCCAATACCAGACCGGGTTGCTGTTCGTGATTCTGCGCGGCGTAAAGATCAACGGGTCGAATCTGAATATCGCTTGACACGACAGCATCACCAAGGAGACGCTTCAATCGGGGCATTACCGCATACAATGCAGATAACGGCGATGTGCGCACTTCCTGACACCACGCATGGCGTATATCACCATGGTAGACGAACACATTGGCGCGCATTCTTGAACCAATCGGAAACATGCTCACATAACCCATGGGCCCTGGCTTTTCCGCAAAATACGTTAAAGCTTGAAATTTGAAACCAGCTTTAGAGGTGAGATCAAAACCAACACTGATCGAGTGGCATTTGCTGATCTCGGATCGCGTGATCGCACCCCGGACGACATTGTTTAAGCCGGTCGCCACCACAATCAATCGGGTCGACCATGTGTCACCATTTGACAGGGTAACTTTCTGCCGGTCGGAGCTCGTCGTTATTTTGGTCACTTTAGCGCAGATGAATTGGACGCTATCTGGAATCTGGCGGCGAATAACATTTACCAAATCCTGATAAGCCATCCCATATTCGCAAGGCTCGCCGTGTTTCCCATGCTTTTTACCGATGACATAACCGTGACGGGCCACCGATATCTCAGTCATCGGTGTCGCAGCCGCCAATACGGCATCCGCCAGCCCGGTTTTTTTGAGCAAGTCGACTTGATCGTCATCGAGTTTTTCGCAGCGAAACTCCACTGGATAGACTTGATGGATATCAACAAGGATGGTCGAAATCTCCATCCGGCCAAGCATCGCAGCGGCTAACGAGCCGGCGGTACCACCCCCGAGGACCGCTACATCAATATTATTCAATTCCCGCTCCTCCGCTCACCACTTCATTGACAGCACGATCATGACGGCACCAAACGGTGTCGAAGAAAATTCAAGACTCCGTCTTTTGCTGCAAAACCAAACTAGCGCGCTTGTTTATCACGCGACCAAACCGCGCAATCCACAGTTCGGTAAACAGCTTTGACGGAATCCCCTCCATCGACCCGCCAGTCTCGCGAAGCAACTTGAAGTGCTTCTCCTCAATTTTCTCGCAGCAAAAATCCTCCGCACAGGGATGATGCACGTCGATCAGGACGATCGAAATCCGGCTCGCCCGAGCGTCGCGGCGGCGATAGAGCCGCCCCAGACCGCCTCCTACAATCCCAATATCTGCACTATACATCATCGTCTCCCGCAGATAAACCGCATTGTACCATACTTTTTCGCGAAGCGCTATGATGTATCCCACACCGATTTCAAACTCACGATCGTCCAGTCAGAGAAACATGCGATGCAAGGATCGTCTTGTCTTGCGAACAACCTGCCGCAGCGGCGGCTTTACTAACGGCGTTTTGGCATACCATGTATCTATATAATGGATAGCCATTCGCACCGCAACGACAATACGACCGAGCAAAGTTCTGCTATCAAAATGGAAAAACAGAAGCAAATTGATATCGGACCACGAAAGCTTATAAGGCTCGTCGCCGATCGTGAAATCGAATTTCTGAATCTTCCGGCCAATGGCATATTGCATCATTTCCTGAATATGCTGACGCCCGGGACTGTATTTGGCAAACTCCTCCAGATAACTCGACATCACCAGTGAATAACTGGAATTGAACCGGAGACCCAGACCCGTCGCCACCGGAATCCCATCCACATCCAGCCGCGTGACATGGATGACCTCGCGCAACCGAGGATTGGCGACAATCGCCAAATAAAATTCGCGAAAACCCGGACGTTCGAACATATCATGAACACCCATTCGGGCATAGCTGCTCCGTTTTTGTTCGATCAGCTTTGCAATGGTGCACTCGATCTCGGCCTGATCTTGCACGTCTACAAAGCGAATCGCGCCGCCACCTTGCTTGGCGAGGTTTTTGGCCTTGCGCCGGTGGGTATGCAGCGTCGAATTCGAAAACTTTGACGCATAAAACCTATTCCAGTTCGCTTCCGGGAGGGTTGCGACATGCCCGGCGCAATTAGCCAGCAAGACCGGCAACTCGAGAAAGGGATTAGGTTGGGAGCCGACAACACTGGGCATATTGGAAAATTCAACAGTGTCGAAACGAAGTCGAGGATAGTCTTGAATCGCCCGAATTATGTCTTTCCACAGGCGGCCGAATCGGCCAGGTTTCACGTGATCGCTAAAATTTATCGCCAGAATGGGCGAATTATAATCGCACAATTCCGATCCAAACCAGACCAGCCGGCGGATCAGACTATGGCGTTCGATCGCCAATGGCAGAATAAAAACCGCCATGCCGGTATCGTCGAGACCCAGCACGATCACCGGGATCAGTCTCTCTTTGGAGCCGATGTGGTGATACCATTCCATCTGCCAATCAAACAATTGGAATACGGTACAATCCGCATGCTGCTCTAATGTTCTCCATTGAGCTTCCACCGCGTCCATATCGGTGAAAATTTGCAGAGCAATATTCGCCGTCGTCGTCATTGGGTGTGCCTATGTAACAGAGGTTTAGCCAGTCCTGCTGCTAGAGAATGTTCTGCTTGAAATCCCAAAAGGTAGCGTGCCTTGTCCGGGTCGCCGATCGAATTATAGGGAAGAACTTGCGGATGACTTCGCCCGCAGGCTGCTCCAGTCTGAACAGCAAGTTGCGCGTGATCAGGAAGCCACTCAAAATGAAGAACAGTTGGACCCGCAGCGCTCCCGCCCCGATGCGGAAGTGCGTTTTGACCCACGGCCAGCCGAAGTGCTCGACGCCGACGAGTCCGATCGCGATGGCCCACGGGCCATCCAATTGCAGTCGACAATCCAGCGCCATAATCGGTGTCTCCTCAAGTCTGGAGCGGCGACGCGGTCGGTCGGTCGTGCGCGGGGCCGGCCGCAGAATCCAGTTTCATCGCGAAGGCCAAAATCAGGGCGGCACATGCACCCTCGATGCTGACCGCGAGCGTCCAGCCTAGGACCAGGCCTTGAAGTCCATCAAGCTTCGCCCCCGCGACCACGAAGCACAGCTCCAGCAATCCGCCAAGCGCGAACCAGCGAGATGCCTTGCGCATCCTGTCGCCCAACCGCGCCAGCGTACAGGCATGAAATTTGAGCGTTGATCCCAACAGGCTGAAGCCGAGGAAGTGTAGGCTCGAACCGGCGATCTCAGGATAGACCGGATTGAAGACCGCAAGGATCTCCTGCGAATAGGTGAAGACGAAGACGGCACAGGCCAGCGAGAAGAGCAATGACGCCGACAGCGACACAAGGATGTCGTGTCTGGATTGTTTCGGGCTTGTTCTGATCACAGGGAACAGGATCGTGGCCATGGCTGCTGGAATCAACGAGGCCGTAAAGACCAGCATCCACAACGGCATGAGGGCGGCATTTGTGATCGGCGACAGGAGAACCAGCACAAGGTAGGGCATGATGACGACTGGTGCCTGCGAGGCGACATCGAGCGCGTAGTGGTCGAAGACCTTGCTTCGGAGCGTATGGAGCAGCTGGAAATCGGGAGGCCCAACGAGGCGACGCGCACCGCCCCGGGTCAAGAGATCGACGCCGATACAGGACGCCACCAGGCTGGCCACCCAGCTCAGAAGAAGCGCGGCATTGGAGGTGTAGCCAGCGGCAGCGGCGACGGCGATCAGCATCAGCTTGAACGTGGAGAACAGCACCTGCCGGATCATCCTGCCGGTGCTGCGCAGGTTGCCGACGAGCGCCAGATCGACCATCGCGCAGAGTACGGTCAGGCAGCAGCCGAGGACGAACGTAACAGCCTCGAACCAGCCGCCGATCGGCCCGGTCGAGCTGTTGAGGTACGCCTCCCCGAAGACAAACAACAAGGCCAGGCCGACCCCCAGCGCCACCCCGACGGACGCTGCAGCGGCCACGAGGCCGCGCCCCTTGCCGGGATGCCGTACGATTTCACCCATCAGCAGGGTCCCGAGCCCGGCTTCGCCCAGCAGGCCGACGAGCGCCATCACGGACAGGAGAGCGGAGGCCTTGCCGATCACCTCCGGCGGAAACAGCCGGGCCGCGAGCCACCAATAGACAAACCCAAGACCGGCCGTTGCAATCGTTCCGATCGCCACAGCGCCGGAATTCAGAACGAGCGCGGCGCTCTTTTGAAGCTCTCGCCGGACGCGAATAATGGCTGTCCCCACGAGACCTATTGGCATGATGGCTCCCCCGAACCTTGCTGCGCCGGTACCGCTGACCTGCTAGCGGCTGGGCACACGACGTCCCGGTAGACCTGCTCGATCCGAGTCACGACCGCTCCTGCCTTGAGGCGCCCGACTCGGGCGAGGCTTGTCGCCTCCAGGCGAGCGAGCAAGGCGCGGTCCTGCAGAAGGGTCTGCATTGCGTGGGCAAGGACGTGCGCATCACCGGGCGGCACGAGAAGCCCGGTTTCGCCATGATCGACGAGATCCGGCATGCCGCCCACGCCGGTTGCGACGACCGCCTTGCCGGAAGCCATCGCTTCCATGATGACCGTCGCGCAGGCTTCGGGCCCGACCGACGGCAGCACCCCGAACAGTGAGCGCCGCCACGCATGCATGATGGCGGAATGCGGCCATGCATTGAAGACGCGAACGCTCGGCGGAAACTCTGTTGGCGTATCGGCGACCCGGCGCCCGATCAGGACCAGCTGCGGCGCCCGTTCCAGGCCGGCATAGGCTTGCAGGAGAACGTCAATGCCCTTGAGGCGCATCATATCACCGACGAACAGGATGAATTCACCCCGGGGTAGCTCACGCAGACAGGGATGTTCCGGGCCAAGCATCGCAACATCATCGGGCACAAAGTTCGGGATGATCTCGTAGGGGGCGCGGCCTTCGGTCAGTCCGGTGTGGCGCGCCACCGCGTGGCTCACCGCGATGAAACGGTCCACCGCGCGCCGAGCGGCAAAACTCGACGCCCAGTTGCCCAAAGTGGTCGCGGCTGCCTTCACCGCCCCGTAATGTCCTGCGGCGCAGGGCAGGCACTTGGCCGGCGCTGGGCCACTGCAGAGACGGGCGCCCAAATGCATGAAGTTCTTCTTGGCGCAGACAAGGCCGTAATCGTGGAGCGTAACCACGAGGCGCGCCCTACTCCAACCTTTGAGCAGCAGGAAGGACGCGTAGATCCAGTTATGGGCGTGGACTATGTCCGGCTCCTCCCGAGCGACCAGCCGCCTCAGGGCAAGCACCAATTCGGGATCTGGAAAGGGCGGTGCATGGCGCCGCTCGGGATCGGTGTGAAGGCCCGACAGGCGCTGGAGCGTTCCCTGCAGGCGATGCACGCGGACCGCGCCGTCCAGCTCGGTTTCAGGCGATCCAGGATGCATCAAAGTCCCGACGCTGACATGATGGCCCCGCTGCGCCAGCGCCGCGCCGAGATTGCGGACGTGCCGCTCCTCTCCCCCGATCACCGGAGGATAGAACTGTGATAGCAGCAGGATGCGCATGGTCCAGCCTCGTTCTAGATGCGCGGCACCATCGTCGAAACGCTGCGATAGAGCCGGTTGTCTTCCGGTCGATAGAGCCGCGCCTCGGCCGTCTGGCGAGTTCCCAAGACGGGCACCGGGATTTTCCGTATCCAGGTGTCGCCCGGCGCGATGGTGAGCGATCGGAAGATGGCGAACGGCTGCCCATCAAGGGTGATTTCCAGGTCGAATCGCTGAGGTTGGGTCTCGGCGCTCCTGATGCCGACGGTGATCTGGCCGGACTCGCCACTGGCCGACGGCAACAACCAGAACGCGGTGTATTTGAATTCCCGGTAGGCCGCTTCGTCCCGGACAGCAACCGCGTAGGCTCCGGTCGCCACGAGCAGCGCTAGCATGAACGCGGCCCCCTGCCAGAACCGGATCCGCGCTGGTGCCGGCCAGGCTGGCAGATCGGGTGTGTCGCGGCGCTCGGCCGCCAGCAGCGCCGCGGCGGCCGTCACGGCCCAGAACCACAGCGCCCACCCGAGCGGTGTAAGGAAGCCTGCGGCGTTCAGGGCAAAGCCCCCGGCAATGCCGGCGGCGAGGCTTGCTCCGACCGCGTAGGCCAGGTGTTGCAAGGCGGAGGTGGTCCTGACACCCATGGCCCGCAGCACCACGTGGCCCGAGACGAAAAACACCATGGGCGCGCCCAGGGCAGTACGCAGGAGCAAGCTGTCGCTAACCGAAACGGCAGCCACTGCGGCCCCCGCCCACAGGCACGCGGCCAGAAGGTCCCACTTGCTACCAATTCTCATGCAATCCTCTCACATCGTAGATGACGATCCAGCCGTTGTCGTAGATGCGGGTGACGCCCTTGACGTCATTGAACTTGAGCAGCGCTGCGCCCGAGAGCGGAGTTCCCTGCTGGGCTTGCCACGGCTGAAAGTAAAAGCCGAGCACCGGCGGAGCCGTGGTCAGGCGAAGGTCAACGAGCAGGAAATCGATGTCGCTTCGCGCCAACGCCCAAAACTCGTCGGGCCCCAATGTCTCGGCATCGAATATGCGCGCGGGATCGATCCCTTTGACGATGGTGACTCGGACGTCCTGCCGGCCGTAACCCGCAAGCAGAAGACGGTTGATACGGTCGGTGGTGAACCGGTTGCCGGCACCCAGCCATTCCCTGGCCCAGAGTGCCGTTTCGATCCCCATCGGCTCGATCGATTCCTGATCTGCACCCACCCTGTAGCGCCCATGGATCGGATTAATCGAAGAACTCGTCACGCCGCCTAGGACCATGATCACCAAGGCAACGGCAGGCGCGATGCGGCGCCACCCGCGTGGCGCGCGACCCTGCCAGAAGTGGACGATGCTCACCGCGACGACCAGTCCAACGCCGATGAACACGAACGTTCCCATGCGGTTGCCGATTTCCCAGCCGGCGACGGTCAGTCGGAAGGCCACCGAGACTGGGAGGCCGAAGGCCAGCAAGCTGAGCAGCACGAGGCGGCTGTCGCGCCAGCGGCGTTTGAGAATGCCGTGGATGGGACGCCAACCGGATCGCGCACCGCTCGGCGCTGCCAGGGCCAGCGACCGAAAGAATCCCGTTGCCAGTCCGAGCGCCACCAGCAGGAGCGCCAGCAAAGTGGTGAGCCGCATGTAGAGGGCCTTGTCCGGCGCTCCGAGGTGCTCCGACGGCGGGGTGGGCGCGCCTCGGATCTTCCCGAGCAATGTGTCGAAGCCGGACTCGATCACCGGACCGAGATAGCCTGTGAGAGGGACGTCACGGGCCTGCACCCACAGGATCGGCAGGGCTATGGCGAGGATGGCGGCGAGACCCACGGCAATGCTGGTCTTGATCCGAAGGGAGTCTTGCCGGCGCAAAGCCTCGAGGGCCGCTAGCGCTCCGAAATAGATGGCGGCGAAGGCGGCCGAGAGGTGATGCGTGACCGCGAGGCTTGCCAACAGCAATGCAATCAACCCGAGCGACTTCAGCCTCGGTTGCCCGACGAGATCCTTGGACGCTGCTTCAACCGCGAAAGTCAGCAGGCACAGCACCATGCCGAGGCTCTCGTAAGAGAACATCGAGTCGAACAGGAAGAAGGTTGAGCAACCCATATAGGCCAGACAGGCGACGGCCGAGATACGCGGCGATCCGGCGATGCTTTCAAGGAACAGAAACAGTGCACCGATGAACGTGCCCTTAAGGATGACCAACAAGAGCGCTCCCGCCACAAACAAGGGCAGTCCCGTCAAATCGACGATCGCGGTCGTCAGGATTTCCAGGCCGGGGTAGCTTGACCCGATAGGAAAAAGCGGGTTGGACAGGAACAGCCGCCGGGCTGTGATGAGATCCTCGGCCGCGATCCAGTGCAAAACCTCGTCGTAACCGCTGAAGCTTGTCGGGGAATAGACTAGCTTGCAGTAGAACAGGGCTTCGGCAAGCAGGAACAGGAGCACCAGGCGCTCACCCCTGGCTGTTGTCGGCCAGGCGATGCGAAGGCTGATCGGAGCGACCAGGAGAACGACACCGGACCAGAAGAGCGGCGCCGCCACGTCATAGTCCCGGCGCCCGGCTGCGTGCCCGGCCACGACCAGGAGTAGAGCCGCGGCGATCGTTAGGCATAGAGCCGCGATCCATCCGGAACTGGCGCGTTGCGATGGGCCATCGGCGCTGCCGTCGCGAAGGTCGGGACCGACAACGGCCGAGACGAATCGGATCCCGACCTGGAGCGGGTTGATCCTGGTTCCTGCGGTGAAATGAGCTGGCAACATCAGCATCATACTCTCCTCGCAGGAGACCAGGATGTCAGGCCACCGGGGGGCACGGGGACAGTGGATCGGTTGCCGAGGACATCATAATAGACGTCGCTAAGCGCGTGCGCGCAAGCATCCCAGTCGGGCAGCGCCAAATCCGGGACCTCCCGACGGGACTCGAGTTCCTCGGCCATGGCGGCGGCCAGCTCTCCCGGACCGGCGTTGCACGGGATCGCCCGGCACAGGCCGTTGGTGGCCAGCTCCCGCAGACCGGACGTGTCGCTGACGAGGACCGGACGGCGAAGTGAAAGGGCTTCCATCACGGCGACCGGATGGGCCTCGTATTCGCTGAACAGTATGAAGAGCGCGGCGCTCGCCAGGAGGTCTGCCATTTTCTGCCGCTCGGATCCGGGGATTCCCGCAATGGTGACCCGCTTTTCGAGGCCGAGCGTCGCGACGAGGCGTCGTAATTCTCCCTCGTACGGGCCTCTTCCGACGATGTGCAGTCGGGCATCCGGTACCCGGCGGATCAGTTCGGGCAAGGCCGCAATCGCCCGGTGATGGCCCTTGTAACGCTCCAACCTGCCGCCCGAGACGATCAGGTGCGGATCGACTTTGACGCCGGGGCTCGCAACCGGCATCGCGGCACCGTTCGGGATGACCACAAACCGTTCCCGCGGCACGCCCATCCTCGCGCTGAAGAAGCTGGCTTCGAATTCGGAGACGCCAATCAGCCGCGCGGCCCGGGCCACTAGCGGCCGGAGCAGCGCGTGCTGCGTGCCGCGCATGGCGTTGCGCAGCCGGGAGGAATGCCCGCCGCTGTGGAAGGTCAGGATGAACGGAAGGTCCCCGCGGACGGCCGCCAGCAGCCCGATCGGCGCCACGAAGCTGTTGTAACCTTGGAAATGGATCAGATCCCAAACCCCGCGCCGGATGGCGGTATAAATGCGGGGCGCCACGTAGAGGTCCAGCTCCCTCGGCCAGGCCGGCACGCGCTGCACGCGCATGCCGGGCACCGCCTCCTCAACCGGCAGCTCCCCCGAAGGATCGGTAGTGAGCACGTCAACCGCGTGGCCACGCGCAGCCAAGCGAGGGCCGACCTCCTGGATGTGAGTTTCGATGCCGCCCATGAAGGGGTAGCAGCGAGCGGCAACCATCAGGATTCGCATCGGGGTTGTCCACCGTCATCACAGGCTGTGGCGCTCCGCCTGTGCTGTTGGTGCAGCCTCTCGCGCAGGATGGTTTTGAGGACGCGCCAGCCGTCCGGGATGGCGCGCAGGTGGCTCACACCGCTGATGCGCCGAGCCTCGAAACTTGCCACCTCGACGATATTGAGGTGGTTCTTCAAAGCTCGCACGTTGATGAGGGTCTCGATCTCGAACCCGTCGCAATCGCAGTTCAGCGTGGCGACGTGCTTGGTCCAGAAGGCTATGTATCCGTAGCATAGATCGGAGAACCAACCGCCATAGAGCAGCCGCACGAACAGGGTCAGGCCCGTGTTGCCGAACATCCGGAACAGCGACATGTCACCGGTGCCGGCGCCCTGGATAAATCGTGAACCCTTAACGAGATCCGCGCCGGCCATCAGCGCACTGACAAACACGATCGCCTCCTCCGGGACCATGGAGCCGTCGGCGTCCAGCATGACGATGATGTCGCCTGTGGCGGCCAGGAATCCCGCTTGCAGTGCAGCGCCCTTGCCCCGGCGGGGCTCCATGACAACCTTCACGTCCTCGCGCAGGCGGCGCGCGACCGCGACCGTGTCGTCGGTGGAACGGCCATCCACGATAATGATCTCATGCGCCCAGTTGGGGATGCGCGGCAGAAGCCAAGGGAGGTTCTCGGCTTCATTGAGCGTCGGGACGACAAAGCTGACTCGAGGCAGAATCAACGATCGCCGCAGCGCGAAATTGATCGAGTCAGGCGGCGATGCGGCACCGATGGGGGCGACAATGCTGGAAAGACGGGCGTTCATGGCAGCGCTTTAAGGTCGTACGATGGAACCCAGGGGGCGGGCTGAAAGCGCGCCAGGACTGCCGATAGGTATCGGGCGAGATGATGGACCGGGTCATACGTCCGGTGCTCCACATCGCGCGCGCGCAAATGCGCGGCCAGCGACAAGCCGGGGGGGCCAGCTCCAATGACCGCCACATCCACGGATGTGCTTGATCCAATCATATGCGGGCTCCCGGCCATAGTGGAAAGAAGAATGAAGATGAGGTGAAATAAGATCTGTTGCAGCCCCCTAACTTTTAGGTTGTATGCGAGCATTACCTATGCATATCTTAAATGGAAGGACGATGGATGGTTAGGAAAAGACAATAGATGATTAGCTCTTTTGGGGTATCTCTTCAGGTTATTTCCAGCCCATACCACCAGCGCGGATAGCACGGCAGCGGCACCGATCACTTCAGCAGCTGTGTTGGCAGCGTTGCCAAACCCGTTCAGACCTCTGGGGCCACTTCCAACGCCGGCGAGGACATCCATCGACCCGCGGCCGGCACTAGCTCACAAGCGACAATTTTCTACTGACCGAACCGTGCGGAAGGCAGCGAAGATCGTCGGCGCGAAGAAATGAACGTCCAGACAACGCTGACATTGCCACTGGCCAGAAGCTGCAATGTGCAGGTGGGCTCGCTCCTTCACTCGGCCGTGATTTCCGAGCTTATTCTGTGCCCGAGAAGGGTCGGGCGCGCCCGACCCTTCTCGGGCGGGGTACCTTGCGCTCGACCACCTGGCTACGGGTGGCTGACCCGGACGAGACCGCCCAAGAGAGGGACTGCCCACGCGGTCCCGAGACCCCACGCGGTCCCGAGACCGGCGCGTCGGGTACCAGCAAACGATAGGAGGTCGTGACCTCTCGCAAACCCCGGATATGCCCGAACAGGTCGATCACCTCCAAGCCAGACCGGCGGTTGTAGGTGTGACACCCCAACGCTCCGGACCAAATGCGACCGACCGGGGTCTGGGCAAACTCCGACGCCCCGAGCGCATCGATCTGGCAGAACGTCACCGCGCTGCCATAGCCGCGCGCGCAGTCTTGGACCGGGCGTAGCGTGCGTCCGCCGTGTCGGATGACGGCGCCTGCGGGGCGGCTGAGCCTGGCATCGATCAGGACCGGGTTGGCGGCATGGGGCGTCCAAGACCCGGTCAGGCTCTCGGCACGGTAGAGGCTGAGGACATCCCAAGACGTGGACCTCCAACGCCTTGGGCTGACGAAAAACCAAAAGCCGCCCTCATGGCAGAGAGGCGTGGTATCGTAGCCCTCGATCCCCTCGATGAGGCAGGCCTCCCGCGTCCACCGGTAAGGGAATTCCACTGCCCTGTAGAGGCTAACATTCCTGGCCGTCCCCGATTCGGGGATCATCCAGATCTGCCCGTCCTGCTCGAACACGAACGGGTATGAGAGGTGATGCGGTTCCTCCACGACGATCTGGGGTGCGCCGACGGTCCCGTCCCGGTCCGCTGCCACGACCGCAATGCACCCCCGGTTCTTCGAGTAGAGGTACTGTTCGACAAAAATGAAATCCTGCCCTTGGCGCCGGAACGGGAACGGGTCGGCAAGGTAGCTATCGGTGCTTCCGGTGAGCACCGAGAAGGTTGCTTCGCCTTTGTCGAGCAGGCTCGCCGATTCATCGAAGCGCCAGCCAACCCCCCACATCCTGCCGCCTCTTGCCAGGACGTCCAAAAACCTGATCGCTTTCGATGCCACCGTGCCGGTCGCCCTTGCAAGGGCCGAGGATGCGCCAAGTGAAGGCACGGCCGTCCGTGAACCGGGGACACCGGACGCAGCTGAACCGGTTTCCTCGCGCAAGGCTTTGAGGATCAGCAGCACAGCGCAGGAGAGGACGCTGTCTAGACTCGCTGAGAACACTCCACGGTCTACACTGGCCGGACGGGCCATCCACGGCCGCAACGGGCGCGCCGTGTCGTGCAGGTCGACGAGAAGGTCCTGATCATTCGCCACGGCCGCCATGACGCCGATCTCGCCGGGTACGCCGTTGAAGAGCGGCGTCAGCACCCGCAGCCCCGCCGGGCGCGTCTCCTCTCCGCTCAAATCGATCACCACGTCCACTTGGTCGGACGGAGGCGGCGGCAGGGACCGCAGCGCCGCCTCGACGGAGTCAGTGGCGCCGTTCCCGCGAAAGCCATAGACCAGTCGTTCGAGTTCGAGCAGCAGACGGCAGGTCAACGGCAGCGGGCGGCGACCGGCCGCCAAAGCGCAGGAGACCTCGTTGCCGGGCACTTCAGCAAGCGCTTCTGCCAGCCAGAGGTGCCACCGAAGTAGCCGCGATGGATCGAGACTCAGGCAAATGCGCATTGTTGTTCTGACCGCGGATTTCAAAAGGACGCCGGCTCACAGCTTGACGAGAACCGCCTGCGGCGATCCGCCTTACCAAGACTCCGCCGCGGGCCCGCGGGCCAGGGATGTAGATGGAAAGCGATGGCGCGTGTCACAGCGCGAGAATATTTCCCACCTATTACTACCGCGGGGACTCGCCAATAAGAGGAGCCGAACTCTTGGTTGGGAGCGATGTCTGACAGCACGGGTCCATACTCGAGCGACCGGAATCGGCCAAGCACCACTATGCCCGAACGACGCCCGGGCTGTGCGAGGTCAGAGGAGGTAATCCTTCGGGGCTGTTGCACTCGGCGCCCGGCGAGAGCCACATGGCCGGGTGATTGTTGGCTGGCAACGAGTGAGAAATAGGCTGCGCAACGCCGGACTGCGGGTGCTGGTGTGCGCGTTGCTGTCCGTTCCGGCAGTCGTGAGCGCCGCGGATGACCCGTCGGCAACGTCCTTTATCAAGACTTCCGGAACGAACTTCACCTTGGACGGCAAGCCGTTCTTCGTGACCGGCGTAAACAACCACTATCTGACCTACGGGTCGCCGGATGAGGTCACCCGCGTTCTCGATGACGCGGTGGCGATGGGCGCCAATGTGGTCCGC
The DNA here is from genome assembly GCF_040320645.1 of Mesorhizobium sp. M0633. Lineage (NCBI taxonomy): Bacteria > Pseudomonadati > Pseudomonadota > Alphaproteobacteria > Hyphomicrobiales > Phyllobacteriaceae > Mesorhizobium > Mesorhizobium sp. M0633. The sequence continues at coordinate 21,276 of NZ_JAMYQC010000013.1, read as the reverse complement.
ACCTTCCTCCAGCCGGTGATCGGGTCGCTCGACGGAAGCAAGCCTACGATCTGGGATTGGCGGCTTGAAGGCGAAGCCAGCAATCTCTCGGTCAAGGGCACGTACCTGCTCTACTGGGACCCGAGCCAAAACAGGATGGCGATCAATGACGGCGCCGACGGCATGCAGAAGGTTGATTTCCTCATCGCCGAGGCCGGCAAGCGACGCCTGAGGCTGATCATCGCCGTCCTGGATTTCTGGGCCTTCACAGGCGGCGCCCAGCAGATGCGGGCCTGGTATGGGAGCCGGGACGCCCCAGGCGTGCAGAGCCAGTACGACACCGACCTCAGCAAAGAGAAGTCGGAGTTTTTCTTCCAGGATCCGCGCACGAAGCGCGACTACAGGACCTGGGTCAGCCACGTCGTGCAGCGAGTCAACCCGCTCACCGGGCTCGCCTACCGGGATGATCCGACCATCATGGCCTGGGAGCTAATGAACGAAGGCAATGCGCAGCCGGAGGCCTTACGATTGGCTTGGACCACCGAAATGACGGCTTACGTGAAGTCGCTCGATCCGAACCATCTCGTCACCTCAGGGCACGCTAACGTCGAGTCGAAGCTATCGGATCTGACGATCCCGACTCTCGATTTCGGGACCTGGCACGGTTACCCGCTCTACTACAAGCTCACCGTCCAGCAGTTCGACAGCTTGATCACCGAGTTCTGCCGGTTGGCAGTTCGCGCCGGCAAGCCGGTGCTTCTGGAGGAGTTCGGCTATGCCCGCTCCAATCAGAACTTTGCCCAGGCTTACGCGATGTGGCTCGACACGCTGACGCGCGAGCGCAACTGCGCCGGCTGGATGGTGTGGCGGCTGGTGTCGCGGCAGGACAGCGGACGCTATCCCGTCGACGAATATGACAAGTTCGATATTCACAACGACGGAGGTCCGCTCTGGAACATCCTCAAAGCCGCCACGGCTCGGGCGACGCAGACACGCGAAACCAGCCCGGCCTCAGAAAGCAGCCGGCAGTTGCCATGACCGAAGCCTCCGTCGTGATCTGCGCCGACACACTCGATCGCTGGGACGATTTGAACGCGGCCATCGCGTCGGTGCGCCGCCAGACCTGCCCGGCCCGCGAGATCGTCCTCGTTGTCGACAACGATGAGGCGCTCTTGGAGAGCGCCCGGCGCGAGATCCAGGGTGTCGTCGTCACACCTAATACCAACGTGCGTGGACTGTGCGACGGTCGCACGACGGGAGCCGGATTGGCGCGCGCGCCGGTCGTGGCGTTTCTCGATGACGATGCGATCGCCGATGAGCGCTGGCTGGACGAGTTGCTGATGCCCTACGCCGACCCGCGCGTGCTTGGCGTCGGCGGCCGCCTCGAGCCTCTGTGGCGCAAACCTCGGCCCTCGTGGTTTCTTTATGCTGAGAGCCGGCTTCCGGGTAAGCCGAATCCAGCGCGTGGAAGTCTGGCTTTATCGCATCGTCTATCGAAGAGCTTGGGGCAGACATTGGCAGTTCAAGTCGGGAGAATTCCTAGATGCGTATTCTGATGCTTGCGCAATCCTGTACGCCGATTGGCGTTGGCCAGCGGGGCCACGTCCGGAACCTAAGTATCGGTTTTGCCCGCCGCGGTAATGACGTTGCCGTTGCCACAACCGGTCAGCCTGGATCGAAAACCGGGCAGACCGAGCATGGCGTCACCAGCGAACGCCGGCAGGTCCCGCGCCCCCCCACGATCTCGGTGATTATCTGTGCCTACACCGAGGACAGATGGGAGCTGATGCTTCAGTCGGTGGCCTCGGTTCAGGAGCAGACCTTGCAACCCTGCGAGATCATCGTATGCATCGACCACAATGAAATCCTGTTTCACCGTTGTGCCGCGTACTGGGCTGGCTTCGCCGCATCCACCCCTCCGATACGGGTGATCCAGAACAAGTACGACGGGCACCTGGGGTCGGCCCGAAACACGGCAGCCGAGACAGCTGCGGGAGACATTCTGGCGTTCTTGGATGACGATGCAGCGGCCGACAAGGACTGGCTCGGGATTCTCACAGACCCGTACCAGGATGAGCGCATCGGCGCCGTCGGCGGGCGCCCCCTACCGGTTTTCGAGGCTAGCCGCCCGGCCTGGTTTCCCGTGCAGTTCGACTGGGTGTTCGGATGCGCTTATGACGGTCTTCCGACAAGCCGAGGCCCCTTGGCTCATCTTATAGGTGCCAACATGTCGGTGCGGCGAACCCTCCTTGAGCAGGTGGGAGGGTTCCACTCCGACAATCACGACGACATGGACATGTGCCACCGCGTGGCGCAGATCAAGGGTAGTGAGGCTGTCATCTACGAACCGGCAGCGACCGTCCGCCACTTTGTACCCGCCTCACGGCCGAGTTGGAAGTACTTCTGGCGCCGCTGCTTCTTCGTCAACAAGGGGAAGGTCGAGGCTCTTGCCCAGATGGGCGACGCCGCAACTCTGGGTGCGGAAACCCACTTCGTCTGGCACGCGCTGACCAAGGGCGTACCGCGAGGGATTTGGCAAGCCGCCAAGGGTGACCCCCATGGGCTGGTCCGGTCCTCGGCCATAATCATTGGCATAGGTCTGGCCGCGGCAGGCCACGCCGCCGGTCATGTCGAGCGGGCGCGGCGATTGCGCCGGCAGCGCCGACAGGCCACCAGGCAGGTATTTAACACAGCCGCGCGAGCCAATGGGCGAGAGAAGTGAATGCCTTCTTCGATAATCATTGGTTCGGGTCCGGCTGCAGCCGCCGCCGTGTTGGCGCTGTCCGGGAAGTCTGACGAGAAGATAACTGTGTTCGATCCGGGCACCGTGCTGGACGTCCAGACGCAAGAGGTAATCTCCAGGCTGTCCAAGCTGCGTGTCGGCGACTGGGATGAGGAGGACGTCCGCCGGATCGGATTGCAACCCAAGCGCGTACAGTCGGATTCGCTCCCTGAAAAGAGAAGCTACGGATCCGATTTTCCGTTTGTCAACAAGGGCCAACTCGACGGAGTCCACTCCCAGGGTAGAGTCAACTCTGCTGTGATCTCATGCGCCTACGGAGGGTTCAGCAACGTCTGGGGGGCCCAGATCATGCCCTTCAGCGCTGCCACATTCAAGAGATGGCCGTTCGGTTTCTCGGATATGGAAGAGCACTATCGGACGATCCTTGGTCACATTCCGTTCGCCGGAGAGTCCGACGATCTCGATGAGTGGTTTCCGCTCATCGGATCTCCGCACCCGCTTCCGCCGCTGGCACCGCGGACGCAGATGGTGCTGGCCAACTACGACCGGCACCGCGATCGTGTACGCTCCACCGGAATAACCATAGGGCGCGCGCGGCTCGCCTTCTCGGCGCCCGAATGCCAGCCCTGCGGCCTGTGCATGACTGGGTGCCCGCGGTCGCTGATCTACTCGGCCTCGCACAGCTTCGACCGCTTCAGGCGCAGCGGGAGGATTGACTATCACAGCGGGCTGCTCGCGGTTCGAATCGGCCAGGAGGCCGACACGGCAGTCGTGGAGGCTCGGGAGCTATCCAGCGGCCGGATCCAGCGATTCGCAGCCGACCGGGTCTTCGTGGGTTGCGGAGCTATCGGCACCACTCGGCTGATCCTGGGCTCGCTCGGATCGGACCAGCCGGTCCATCTTTCGGAATCGGCTCAGTTCGTTCTTCCAATGATGTCCGTGAAGCCGACTCCCGACCCACGTACAAGGCGCGAGTTCACACTCAACCAGTTCAACATGGTCATCGGCCGGGACGACGAAGGCTTCGACGTCTCACAGGTTCACTGTTACCCGTTCAACCACGCATACTACGATGCGCTGCCCGGCTTCCTCCAACATCCCGCCGCCGCCTTCGCGACAGATCGGCTGCTGAGCCGATTGACGGTAGGCCTCGGCTATTTGCCATCCTGGGCGTCACCCAAGATACGGATCACAGCCCAGGTGCCCGCAGCTCCTGATGAGCTACCCCGGATTACCCTTACTGCCGAGGGGTTCAGCGAGACCAGGGTCAGGGGCAAAGACGTGCCTCCGACGCTGCCTGACGTAATAAAGCGCATCTATAGGGCAGCACCTTACCTTGATTTGTGGCCGGTCACGTCGCAAATGCTGTGGTCGGGTGGGGCCAAGAGCTACCACTTTGGCGGCAGCTTTCCCCACGCTAGTGAGCGGGACGCCCGGAGTACGACGACAGACCGCGTCGGGCGGCTGGCGCGTTGGGACCGGATTCATCTTATCGACGGTTCGGTTTTCCCAAATGTTCCGGCGACTACCTTTACGCTGACCGTGATGGCCAATTCTCATCGCATCGCCTGCGAGGCGATGGAACTGACGGGGTGAGCATCAATGCGGGTCGGCATCACCGGAGCGACTGGGTATGTCGGGTCCATCCTGCGTGCTACCTTCGCCCAGCAAGGGCATGAGGTCATCGCGTTCGCCCGCCCGAACCGGGCGACCTCCGCATCTGCCGCCGCAATGGCCGGCGTCGCCGAATGGCGCCCATATGAGATTAAGCGCCCGCCGTCGGGACCCGCATTCAGCGACCTAGATGTGCTCATCCATAGTGCATGGGACCTGAGTCTCGTCAGTGCCGGCGATGTATGGGGTGTCAATGTGTCCGGCTCGCAGCACCTCCTCCGCAATGCCGCCGACGCAGGGGTTCGCCGGGTCATTTTCATCTCCTCGATGTCCGCTTACAAGGGAACCCGACAGTTGTACGGCCAGGCCAAGCTGGCGTGTGAGCGCACAGCCAGCAGTCTGGGAGGCGTCTCCACCCGCCTCGGACTGGTTTACGGCCCCGGTTGGGCCGGGATGGCCGGCGCGCTGCGCAAACTCACCAAACTGCCGGTTACACCTCTCATCGGGGCGCGCTCCCATCAGTTCACCGTGCATGAGGCAGACATGGCAGCCGCCATGGTGCGTATTGCCGAATCGGACATGCCCCTGCCGGAACCGGTAGGGCTGGCCAACCCCGAACCCGTGCCGTTCCGACGGCTCATGAACGAGATCGCCGCGTCACAAGGCAGAACACTACGTGCCGTCCCGGTGCCCTCGCAGCTTGTCAGTTGCATGCTCCGGGCAGGAGAGGCCCTGCACGTCCCCCTACCCTTCCGATCCGACTCCATCCTGGGGCTCGTGCACCCGGCGGCAGAGGTTCCCGGGGTAGGGCAGCTCAAGCAGCTCGGAATCAGGTTTCGAAGCTTCTCGCTGGACGGAGATCGACGTTAAAAATATGGGAGATTTGCCCAGCCCTGCGGGTGACAGCGTTTTGACACTTCCCGGGCACTGCAACTTTCACCTTCGTGAGCCTCCAGCACACAAAGGTCGGTTCGCGCTCGACGCGCACGAACACCACCTCAGCTCGTGAGGACGATCAGCGAGGCGCCGCCGAGTAAGCGCACCGACAGGTCCTCTCCGGCCATAGTCCGGACAATGCCTCGGGCGGCATTACCGAGGATGGCTGTAGTGGTTCTCCATTCGGGATGGATCTGCAGAATATCTTCCGCGGTCCTAGTGTACTGTGCGTCAATAATTTTAAAATCTGTGTCGCGCAGAGTCGCTAGCGCCGTTGCCTGATCAAAGTAATGCAGGTGACCAACCTCCTTGCGTTGCTTAAGATGCTGACCACGTATAAGTCCGACGACATTCATGTCAAGTGGAATATGGAACGTATAGTATCTTGATCGTCCTCTTAGTCTTCGAAGGAAGCCAATATAATCATCAACGTGCTCGAAAACATCGATGCACAAAAGAAGATCGCAATTCTCGCCGGTCTGAAAGAAGTCGCCGCAGTGAAACTTGAGGTTGTTTTTTTCTCGGTGTTTGGCCAAATTTATAGCGTAGGGAGCGATATCGTAGCCGATGGCTGTTGAATCACGGAAGATATCATGCCGAAGAAGAGCATCCAGAACGCTTCCCGTCCCACAACCTGTATCGACGATTTTCTGGCAACTGATGTTGTTGGCGTGCACGATCTTGGCGATGTTCGCGGCCTTAACACCGCCATCTTCGTCATGCCAAGTAGGATTAGCAGCGGCATAATCTATTCCGGTATAGAGGTCATTACTTGACATCATCTCTGCCATCTTTTGTGGTCGAGCCAGATTAAGTTGCCTCTTCAAATATTTCGGTGTTACTAATAGTTTCTTTTGGCTTGAAATCGACCAGCGATCGAGGTCGCTGCATGGCACAAGGCCAGGTCCAGAAGGGGATCCTAAGTCGTCCTGTCGATCGCATTTCACATTTCGGGAATGGACGAATGTTAGGGAGCCGCACCGGTCTTGAGGTCGCTCAGGGTTCCTCCGTTGCCTCGGGACTACACGCTACATGCGAACCGCGCATCTCAGTGGGCGCAACCGGATAAAAGCAAAACCTAGCCATTACAAATGTAACGACACTCTCGATGGCGTCAAGCCGCCGGCGGCGAAGCTTCCGGGGAGGTCCCGTAAGGCACGCGGCCCATCTGAGGTAGCTCATGGGAATCCAACTCCTCTCGTTCCACAGCGAGGCTGACTGGCAGAAATTTTCGCCGATCAGGGACAAGCGATGCCGCATTGTCGGCTTTACGTTCTGAACGACGGTCAACCTGCATAGACGACCATGCAGCAAAAGAGCACGCTAATCGACTGTGCCCCAGGTGGAGCTTTGGCCACTGGCTGCGCGGTTCAGACTCGTGGCAGGCGCCACGCGGCGAGAACGCGCCGCGCCATAGGGGTCAAGTATCAGCCACTTCAACAAGCCGCTCAAGCGATCGCACTTCCCCTGGATGCGGTTGCAGGTTCGGCGCGTTACATGCAGGCACGCTGGCGTTTCGATTGAACGGCCTGTCGGCGCTGTAGGGCCTGCACTCGATAGCAGGGCCAGCTCTCACCTTCGATCATTGAAGGCGGATCATGTGGGACATCGCCGCCGTGGCGCTGGCGAGATCCCTCAGCAATACGTGTAGAGACTGCATCGGCCGCGCAAACGGCACGGTCGAACATCGGGCCGGCAGCGCCAGCCATAGGTTCGACGGCTCGTCCGCCACGCAACTCGGAAGACATTCCGGCCATCCTTGTCGATGACCTCACATGCGAACGACCCCGCGAACACATGCGCTCAAACCGGCGCAACATTTCAGCCGACGGACACGGTTTTGGTAGGACGTCCGGAAGGGCGCTTCGGTGCGGCCGTTCGACACACGTCCTACATTAGAATGTGTTAATAAGTTCTCGCTGAGCCTCATTCTCGCCGCAAATGGCAGTAAGCTCGTGTTAGCTCGATATATTGTCCTCGGATTAATCACTCCCCGATAGTATAAGACGGTAAGCGGGATAAGTCCAACGAGCGAAACTGCCTGCGTTTTACTTATGGCGCAGGCGTAATTACAACAAAAAAACACAACCAGCCAAGGATACACCGTGTTTTTACTAAACAGCTCGGCGGTGCCGGAAGAGCTGCGCTCGACTTCAATTTGGCTGCGGCTGGAACCGCCGAACAGCTTGCGTGCGCGGCAGCACCCTCGACAAAATTCGTCTTCGGATGGCGAGTTCAACGTTCAGCTTGCTCGACAATAATGTCTGGGCGAGGACTTCCAAATCTCCGCTACTTTGAAACTCCGTTCGCAGTGCCCAACTGCGAGCATGCGATCTGCCGCGCGCCTTGGCGATGCGCGGCAGTGGAATTCCCTGTTTTCAACACCAAAGAGGATCACTGAATGACTCTTTCCGCCCCCGCAGGCTTTGCCTCTAGCGATCTCGTCTTCGAGGAAAACTTCTCCGGTACGGCGCTCGACAGCGACTGGCATACCTACATCACCAGCAATGCCGCCAATGGCTGGCCATGGAATAGCAATGGATCAGGAGGAAGCAACGCAGGCTCGCAATATTATGCCGACTACGATGTGCCGAGCCAAGTCTCCGTGAGCAATGGGGCCTTGGATCTCACGGCGATCAAGCAGCCCATCAGCGGCATAAATCAGGGGACCACACAGACATACCCGGTCACGTCCGGCGCGGTCAGCAGCTACGGCAACTTCGAATTCAATGGCGGCTACCTTCAGATCAGCATGAAGGCGCCAAGCGGCGATGGCGCATGGCCGGCCCTTTGGCTGTTGCCCGGCCATGGCGCCGGCAGCAGCGGCGACAATTTCGAGATCGACATGCAGGAGGGCGGATTTACCGGTTCGGGGCCGGCGGACCAGATGTTCTCCTGGCACCTCCACTCGCCGTCAGGGTGGGTAGGAAACAGCATTGATACGGGGACCGACCTCACGGCCGGCTTCCACACGTACGGCATCAACTGGGTGCCCGGTCAATCGATCACCTGGTATCTCGACGGGCATCAGATGGCGCAAGTGACCAGCGCACAGGCGCCGATCCCGGATGAACCGATGGAATTGATCATGAACAATGGGGTCGCGAATTCGAACGTGACCGGATGGCATACGGCTCTGGATGGTTCGACTCCTTCGTCGATGCAGATGCAAGTCGATCAGATTCAGCTTTACCAGAAGGCAGGCAGCGGTGACACGGTGACGGGTGCTAACGTCACTCCCCCAATCACTGGCTCGACCGGGACCGAGCCCGTGTCTGGCACCGGGACGGTTCCTTCTTCCGGCAGCACCAGCGATGGCACCTTGTACGGCACCAGCGACGCCGATGTATTACACGGAACCAGCGGCCACACGATGATTGGCTATGGCGGCAACGACACCTATTATGTCGATAATGCCAACGAGAAGGTGGTTGAGGCGGTGGGCGGCGGCAACGACAGTGTGCTCGCCTCGGTGAGCTATGCGCTTTCCGCCGGCTCGGAGATCGAGCTCCTCGCTACCAATAACGCGTCAGGCACGAAAGCAATGACCCTCGCCGGCAACGAGTTCGCCCAGACCATCCAGGGCAATGCCGGCAACAATGTCATTAACGGCGGCCTCGGCGCCGACGTCTTGACCGGCTACGGAGGCCACGATGCCTTCTCGTTCAATACTGCTCTTGGAGCCGGTAATGTCGACAAGATCACCGACTTCAAGCGCTCCCAGGATACGTTCCATCTCAGCGATACCGTTTTTGCCGGGCTTCAGCCGGGAGGGCTTCCATCCAAAGCTTTCTTTATTGGTGCAGCCGCGCATGACAGCTCCGATCACATCATCTACGACAGTGCAACCGGGGCGCTCTCTTTCGACAGTGACGGGGCCGGCGGCGCATCTCAAATACAGTTCGCAAGCCTTTCCCCACATCTGTCGCTCAACGCAGCCTCGTTCTATGTGACCTGAAGGACTACGCGGGGCTGCCATGGCCAAATAAGGACTGGATGAACAGCACCTCAAAGCCATGGTGCCGAACCGAACTCAGCGTACCAAAGGCGGGAGCCCGGTTTTCGGCGATGATCTGCCAAGCAAAAGAGATGGGGTTCCATCCCGATGCCATCGGGATGGAACCGCTCTAGTTGTGAGCTTTGCGCAGGTTGTCCATTCGGACCGAACCGAGGAGACTGGAGTTACCAAGCTTCGGGTCCGAATGAACATCCCAGACTGGCATGCGCAGCATCATCAGCTACTTTCTCTCGCCAATGATGCGATACAAGCAGGAAACACTGCGAGAGCGGTAAGAAGCCGGTTTGCAGCCGACGAAAGTTCGCCCTCCGGCTTCAACTCGAGAGCGCCGCAATCTTGTCGAGGCGATAGGTCAAAGGCGGGAAGCGGTCGGCTCGAAGCTGGATGACCATAGCCGGTTGTGGAAGGTCGAACTGCAACAACTCACTCGCGAGACAGGCCTTGCGCTCCACATTGCATCACCATCCGACGGGCACATCGACGTGGCGCAACATCGAACACCCCTGTTCTGCCGCATCACGCAAAGCTGGCGCGGACGGCGCCTCCTCAATCGCGTGGCCTGGTCGAGCTGATCGCAGTCACGACAACCAAGCGAACCCGAAGCGGGCGCGCGGTCGATTCCGCGGCCGACGAAAAACGGGATCAAATGAACGATGTCGAGATGGAGGCGCTCGCCATCTAAGGCGACGCATTCATCCGGAATGGAACTGCACCATCCGCCCGAGATCAGTGGCAATTCGGAGCAGTGACGGGTCCTAGCCCGAGCTCCCTTCCCTGCGCAATAAAGACCAACGCTTGCAGGTGACGCCAATTTGGGAAACTATTGACCAGCGAGGCCTCTCACGCGGTTGATGTGGTCCAGGCTGCCGCAGCTGAATACGCAGCGATCTCTAGTACCAACCTAGTTCTGCTGGAAAACACAAGTGCTGACGTCGCGGCGCTCATTCCTGAAGCTCTTTGGCGCCGTGTCGCTCGCGGCATTCGGTCTGGCGAGTTATGCCATCGCGATTGAGCCTCGGTTTCGACTGAGTGTCACGCACTACAAGCTCCTTCCGCCGCGCTGGCCGACCACTGCCAAGCCCCTGCGCATCGTCGTGGTCGCTGACATCCATGCCTGCGAGCCTTGGATGCCGGTTTCCAGGATCGACGAGATCGTTGGTGTTTCGAATAGCCTGCAGCCCGACATCATCCTTCTCCTTGGCGACTACGTGATGGGCGTGCTGCCCCGCTATGCCACCGGGATCGTGCCCGACACTGTTTGGGGGAATTCTCTTTCGAAACTTTCGGCGCCACTCGGCTGCCACGCCATTCTCGGCAACCACGACTGGTGGCACGGTGTCGATAGTGTCCGCGCAGCCCTCGTCGACAATGGCATTCCGGTCCTCGAGAACACCGCCACGCTTATCCGTCAGCAGGATGGCCCAGCATTCTGGCTCGCGGGTCTTGGCGACCAGTGGGCCGTGCAGTTTTCTCGCGGCGTGTACAAGGGCGTCGACGATCTGCCTGGAACAATGGCCGCAATACCCAACGACGGCAATCCGATATTGCTCCTTGCGCATGAACCGGACATCTTCATTACTGTCCCTGACCGTGTCAGCCTGACGTTATGCGGCCATACACATGGCGGACAGGTGCGCTTGCCATTCGTTGGCCCCCCCATCATCAATTCAGCCTACGGACAGCGCTTCGCTTATGGGCATGTCGTCGAGGGTGGGAGGCACATGATCGTATCCGGGGGTTTGGGCGTATCATGGCTGCCGGTGCGCTTCGGCGTGTCGCCGGAGATCATGGTCGTCGATATCGGCCCCAAAACGTCCTCTCGTCCTATAGACGAACCATCCGCTGTATCACGAGACCTGCCGTCCGCCGTTGATCGTTCGCACGAGGGTATTGATGGTTGTGTACATGCCGTATTCCCATCGCATCCAAGACGAACGCGGCACAGTCTATCATCCCTTTCTCCGACGGGCGGAGTCGGCGGATAGCTCTCGATCCACTAGAATGCCTTTAAGAAGCTGAGCCAGGCGTCCCGAAACACCTTTCTTCGACACATTCTCGGGGAACGGAAAACCTGAATGGGTACGGCATCTTGTAGCCCCATCCTTGTCGTTGGCGCCCGAGCAGAACGCATCTTGGAGCATGCAAATGGCCCTGGTTGCACGAGATCTCCTTTGGGCCATCGGCGAGCATACTCCTATTGGATGAGGCGGCGCGAACCAGCGTTTCAGGACTACTCAAATTCCTGAAGGGGCCTGCGCCCGGCAGCATGCTAGGACTGTTGCACGCAATAGCGGATCAAAACCGTGATCCTGGACATAGTCGGCCGAACCACGCCGAACACATTCCTCTTTGAAATCCAGCGTTCCGCGGTGGGCTGTCATTCAGCCGAGCCGAGCCGCAGATGGCCGATGGCGTGTAGGCAAGCGAAGAAACATACGGCAGGTCAATATCCCTGTATGGCATCGACCTCGATATAGAGAGGGGCTGCAATTCAGCCCCAGCTATAGACCGTTGCGGCCGGATCAGACGGGCTCGCGGGTGAGATAAACCGCAATTGAATTGCGCTCCACCAAGCGGGCCGCAAGGACACGGTGCTCGAAAGGTAACGTGGCCTCCGCCAGCCTCTTCAAGAGAAGCTCCGCTGCCGCCGCTCCAATCAAATGTGCCGGCTGCGCGATGGCTGTAATACCCTGGGCCACGAACTGCATCCAGTCGAGATCGTCGAAGCAGAGCAGCGAAACGTCTCCTGGAATCGCAAGCTTCAATGCGGAAATGGCCTCCAGAACCCCTGTCGACATCACACCATCGGCCGTAAACAGAGCGGACGGTGCATTGCGCATTGTCAGCAGATCGAGCGCCTCCTTGCGGGCTGCCTCGCTAGAATAGAGCGCCACGCGACGGATCAATTGCGGATCCGGCGTAATGCCCGCGGCGCGATGGGCTTCGAGATAACCCAATAGCCTCTGCCAGCTTGGATGATGGTAGCGAAGATCAGCGCTGGAGAGATCAACGTTTGCCACAAACGAGCCAACATCGTCGCGTTGGCCCGGCCCGAGTTCCGCCAATATTCCGATGCGGCTGTGTCCGGCCGCTATCATCGCCGCGATGCTGCTATGCGTTACAGAAACGTTGTCGACCACGACTGAATCGGTTTCCAGGCCCGCCACCATGCGGTCGAACTGCACGACGGGACAGCGAGCCGCGACTGCTTCATGAAGGTGATCCGGCTCGTCCACGAAGGTCGATGAGACAATTAAACCGTCGACCTGCTTTTCCAGCAGCAGTTGCACCGCCTCTTGCTCGAGTTCGGCATTTTCATCACTGTTCGTAACGACAACCCCGAAGCCGCCACGGCGCGCGACATCCCCTATTCCGCGCAGCACGCTGGCGTAGAATGGGCTTTCGATGTCGCCAACCACTACGCCGATAGTCTGCGTTTTACCGGTGATCAGACCTTTGGCAAGGCGATTGGGGCGGTAGCCCAGCTCAACTGCTGCGGCGCGCACCTTCTCCTGAACCTCGGGGCTGCTGTAGCCGTAGTCACCAAGAACACGCCCGGCCGTGGCGGAACTCACCCCGGCCCGGCGAGCGACCTCTATGATAGTTGCGTTTTTGGGTGATCTTTGAGTCACTCGGCAAAAAAACCTAGCGCCCATGCGCGCGTTGTGCCGGCGACCTAGCGGCAGTTAAGCCCGTCCGCAAGGGCGAACACCGCAACAGCCCCCGTTGCGCACACCATTGCAATCACAGCACCTCGGACAAAAAGCGCCGAAGACGCGGGCTTTGCGGGTTATCGAATAGGTCCTCTGGTCGGCCTGCCTCGACAATCCGCCCCTCGTCCATAAATACGACCTGGTTCGCGACCTTGCGAGCGAAGTTCATCTCGTGTGTAACGACCACCATCGTCATCCCGCCCCGACCAAGATCGGCCATCAAGTTCAGGACGCCTTTGACCAATTCCGGATCGAGCGCGCTGGTGACTTCGTCGAACAGCATAATCTCGGGTTCGAGGGCCAGGGCGCGCGCGATGGCCACCCGCTGCTGTTGCCCGCCCGAGAGATTGGCCGGCCGATGGTCCTTACGCTCCAGCAGTCCGACTTCATTCAGCCTCGCCAAGGCCGCGCCCTCAGCCTCCTCGCGCGACATGCGTTTAACTTTGCGAAGCGCCAAGGTGATGTTGGCGAGCGCGCTGCGGTCGGGGAACAGATTGAACTGCTGGAAAACCATGCCGACGCGCCGCCGGAGTTGGTCAGGGGTCTGTTTGTAGATGCTTTCGCCATCGAGCAGAATGTCACCGGCTCGACACTCTACGAGGCGGTTGAGGCAACGCAGCAAGGTCGACTTGCCCGAGCCCGACGGACCGATGAGGCAGGTGACGGTCCCCGGCTCCACTTTCAGACTGACGTCATGGAGGACCTGGACGACACCATAGGCCATGTCGATATTCTTCACCTCAATACCGCCACCCTTGAAGCGTGTGGGCGCTGCTGCAGGCAACGTCTCTGTGCCCGGCACGACCGCTTCGGCAAGCTCGGCGACTTCCTTGAGGCCACTTTGCACAGCGGTGATACGTTTGCCGACGCGCATGCGCGCGTCGATGTAATTGACGAGATGGGTCAGCGGCACCGTGATCACGAGATAGAACACGCCGGCCAGCAACAGCGGCGACAAGTTGCCGGTCAGCACGGCCTGGTCCTGGCCGACGCGGAACAATTCGCGTTCGGAGGCGAGCAGACCAAGAAAATAGACCAGGCTGGAGTCTTTGACGTTGCCGATGAACTGGTTGACCAGTGCAGGCAGGACGCGGCGGATGCCTTGCGGGATCACCACCAGGCGCATGCCTTGGCCATATGTCATGCCGAGAGTGCGCGTGGCGTCGATCTGACCACGCTCGACGCTCTGAATGCCGGCGCGGAAAATCTCCCCGATATAGGCGCCGGCGATCAGGCTGAGCGCCAGAATGCCCAGCGGATAAGGCGATGGACCGAACAGATCTCGGCCCAACCGCGCGAAGCCTTGGCCAATGATTAGGATTGTGACAATGGCAGGAAGCCCGCGGAAGATATCGGTGTAGACTCGGGCAAGGAGTTTCAGCGGCCGGTTCTCTGAAATCCCCATCACGGCGAGTACGATACCGATCAGCGTCCCGAAAAACGTCGAGGCAAGGGCCAGGATCAGGGTGTTCTTGAGGCCGACCATCACCATGTTCGGCAGAACTTCTGCCATCGCCTGGAAATCAAGAAAGCTGCGGGCGAAGTTGTCGAACCAGCTCATATCAAGTCCATCTATAACTCGGCCGGGCACCGTTGCTCACGGGCCCGGCCGGAAACGATAACGAATGCGCGCGAATTTACTTCTTTGGCAGATATTGATCCGGCATCGGGGTACCCGGGAACCATTTCTCGTGAAGCCGTTTCCAGGTGCCATCCTCCATGGCCTCGCGCAGTGCCTTGTTTAGCGCTTTTCGGAAAGCGTCGTTGCCCTTCTTGACCACGAACCCGGCAGGCGCGTCGAAGGACGGCACATTCATTGTTATCTTAAGGTTGTTGTAGCGCTCCACATACTGCTTGGCCGACTCATAGTCGGTGAAATGGCCATCGATCGTCCCGTTGTTCAGCGCCGCCACCGCAGTGTTGTTGTCGGGGAATTTGACGATGTCGCCCTTCAGGTTCTTCTCAGCATAGATTTCCTGCAGCGTTCCCTGGATCACGCCGATGCGCTTTCCGGCGGTGCTCTCATTGGTCGTCAGAGCCGGATCAGCCGAAATGATCGACAGGTAGCCAGCGAGATAGCCGTCGCCAAAATCCACGGTCTTCTTGCGCTCCGCGGTCGTGCCAATGGCGGCGACAGCGACGTCGAAGCGGCCGTTGGCGACAGACGGCAGCAGCGCCGAGAATTCTTGGCCGGTGAAAACGACCTGCTCCTCCTTGAACCCGAGCCGGCGCGCCACGTCGCGGAAGAGTTCAGCGTCGAAGCCGGTGAAGTTGCCGTTGGCGTCGGTGAAGACATAGGGTTTCGCATCGCCCATGGTTCCGACGCTGATCATCGTCGGGTCGATGAGGTTGTAGGGGTTGTCGGCCGCTTTTGCCTGCGTTGATGCGGCCAACGTGCCAAGTCCTGTCACCAGCGCGATCGTCAGCGCCAGACCGGATTTCACAAATTGGCGCCTGCTCGAATTCGTTTGCATGTCTTCTCCTCTTACGATTGGCCGAAGTCGGCCTGCGGTCCCACTCGACGACTCATCCATCAAAACGCTCTTTCATGGCGTTGGTTTTGAATGAGAACGTTATCACTTTAACTAGCATTGTCCATTTTTCGCGTCAATTGCTCAGTTGAATTTCGCAGCTAGACGGTTCTCTCGTCTTGAATGCGCCGAGCTCCGCGGAGGACCTCCGGCGTGATCTTTCCTAGATCGATTGCTGCCGCATAGCCGATGGCCCCGTAGTACCGGCAGGTAGCAGCCGCCGCCTCCGCGGCTTGGCCAAGAATGTCCTGAGGCGTCTCTTCCTTAAGCAGGCCGAATAGCGTTCTCGCGATGAAGGTGTCGCCCGCGCCCAGGGTGTCGACGGGTTCAACCAACCGCGCCGGGGTTCGGTAAGAGACGGTGGCGCCGTGAAGCACCGCGCCGGCCCGACCGCGAGTTACAAGAACCCACTTTGAACCAAATGCAAGCAATTCGGCTGCGATTGCGGCCAATTCCTTGTCGTCGAGACCGTCACCCGAGACGCAAGCCAGATAGCAATAGGGCCCAATCTCGCGTCGGTGTCCCGGTTCCCGCCGGGTGGAAAAATCATAAGACAACAGTGACTTACTTGATACAGCGGCAACCCAGGGGTCCAGACCGCTGGACTGGCCGATGTGGACGGCCTGAAAACCCGAGAGAAAATCCAGATCTTCTTGCGTCGGCGTGAACGCCGAAATTCCGAGATCGAAGTCCAGGAAAATCCGATCGGCGTTGCGGTGACCTATGAGGCAATAGGCGGTCGGCCCTTCAAGGCGCCGCAATCGGGTGACGTCCACGCGCTCGGACTTGAGTGCGGCGTGAATCAAGTCCCCTGCCCGGTCTTTGCCGATCGCCCCAACATAGGCCGACTGCCCGCCGAAGCGGCTGACATAGACCGAGACATTGAGGCAATTTCCGCCAGGATACATCTCGCCGCGAGCGAGATAACAATCGACCACGTTGTCGCCCATCGCGGCAATCTTGACCATCGCAGGACTTTCAGTTTAAAGGGTGTGATAACGTTCGCACAATGGCCCGCCATTGTCAATTGTGCGCCGGCCCAAGCTCTGTCAACGAGAAAGGAACCTCATGATTTTCGCCCTCCCCGCCGACGTTGAACGCGCCCTGGCCGCTACGGCGGGCAGGCAGTTTTCGCATCTTTTCCTCGTGGCGTGCGGCGGCTCGCTCTCGATCATGATGGCAGGCAAATACTTCGTCGACCGTCACAGCGGCACATTCGCCTGCGACATCTACAACGCGGATGAGTTCGTCTGCCGAGATCCGCGACGGTTGGGACCTGACGCGCTCGTTATCCTTTGCTCGCAGACAGGCACCACCCACGAGACCGTGCGAGCGGCCAATCATGCAAAGGATCAAGGCGCGACGACAATCGGCATGACGCTCGACCAGATATCGCCCCTCGCGCAGGCGGTCGACCACGCAGTCGCCTACCAGGCCTCCTACACGACGGGCAAACCGATCGATGCAGCCCGCAGCAACTACGGCGTGCTCTACATGTTGCTCGCCGGCCTAATCGATGCTCGGGAGGATGCCGGGCTGACCGCCGATCTGCTGATGAGCCTGAGCCATCTTCAGCCGGCGATCGAACGTGCGCACCGGACCTATGCCGACCGGTTTAAGGCCTTCGCACCCCGTTTCGCGCCGTGCAATACGATCTACACACTGGCCAGCGGTGCAAGCTACGGTGCGGCGTATTCCTACGCCATCTGCGTGTTGATGGAGATGCAGTGGTACGACTCGCAAGCCATACACGCCAACGAGTTCTTTCACGGCCCATTTGAGGTGGTGAACCGGGACGCTTGCTTCGTGGCCTTGCTAGGTTTGGACGAGACGAGGCACCTTACGGAACGCGCTCGCGATTTCCTTTTCAAGCACGGCAGCCGGGAAAACATCCTGGTGCTCGATGGAGCGGAACTCGACCTCAGTGGTATGTCAGAACACATCAAGCCCTATCTCGTTCCCTTGGTCTTTTTTGACACACTATGGCGTTTTGCCTACGAGCTGGCCGGTCTGCGCGGCCGGCCAATGCTTGAGGGCCGGCGCTACATGAAGAAGCTCACCGACTATTAGTTCCGCCGCGCTCTGCAGCGATCCAACAACCCCCAGCCCGTCTTCTGCGAAGAAGGATATCTCCATGACTGCCTCCCCAAAGCTGCGCCATGTCGTTGTTATCGGCGCGGGCATCTTCGGCATCTCTTCCGCGTTGCACCTTGCTCGTCTTGGCGTTGATGTAACCATTGTCAACGACGGCGCGCCGGCTAACGGTGCATCCGGCCGTTCACTTTCCTGGCTGAACTCAGCGCGACGTGCTGACACTGCCTACCACCGCTTGAGGCTTGCAGGCATCGACCGTTATCGGACCCTGGCCGCCACAAGGCCGGAAACGGCGTCGTGGCTTCGCTTTGACGGCGGCCTCACCTGGGATCGGGATGATGAGGCGAACCAGATCGCGTCCATCTGCCAACTGGAGCAGGATATTGGCTATGACGCGCTTCTGCTCGGCCCTGCCGAAGTCGGCGCAGTGACGCCCGGCGTCAACGCCAGCGCCATCACCCCGCAGGGCGCCATCTTCAATCCTGGCGAAGGATGGGTTGACCTGCCCTGCCTGATCGATCTGCTGCTCAATGAGTTCCGCTCCCGCGGCGGCAAGCTCGTCCAGAACGCCGGACGCGTGCGGACGGATGCCACAGGTGGTCGCGCGCGTGGCGTCGTCACTGCCGATGGTGTGCCGGTAAAGGCGGATGCAGTGATCCTTTGCGTTGGGCCAGCGACGCCTGTTATGCTTGCTGAGATCGGAGTCCATATCCCGGACGCTACGCCGATTTCACTCCTCTTGAAAACCAAGCCGATCAGGACCGAGCTCCGTGCCGTGCTGAATACGCCGCGCGTGGCGGTGCGCCCGACGCCGGATGGCGAACTTGTTTTGGATTCGGCGTGGTCGGAGGAAGAAGTCGTGGTCAACTCTGACGGAACTTACATCGTGCATGACAAGACCGTCAAAGGACTGCTCGACGAGGCTAGTGCGGTGCTCCAGGGCAATCCGCGGCTCCAACTCGCTACCTATTCAGTTGGCCCGAAGCCTATCCCCGGCGACGGCGAGCCAGTGCTTGGCTCCGTCGAGACCGTCGCCGGGCTTCACGTCGCCTTTGGCCACAGCGGCGCCACGCTTGGATTGATCGTCGGCGAATTGCTTGCCAAAGAAATCGCCTCAGGCAATCCGCATCCCATGCTTGCGACCTTCCGCCCTAATCGTTTCAGCTGAAAGGGCAATTGGGGCAAGGCCGAACTGTCCAGATGGGCAGCGGGCCTGGGGAAGAGATGGGTGACATGATCGTGTGATCGGGTTGTCGTCTTACGGCGACAGAGACGGCGACGAGTGTCAGCGCCGCGCGTCCAAGCGCGAACGCGCAGGGGAGAGATGAATGCCCCGCAAACTATGGTCAGATAGCCGCTCGCGATCCACTGGAGTGCGCTAAGCGCGACAAGTTGCGGAATCCTCAATTCAAAGCCAAGAAGATCGAAAGGCAGACTGCACCGAAGACCCCGGCGGTCTACCTTGTGGGAATCAGGTGCAGTGCAGACTTCCCGCCCTTCACGGCCGCCGCTGACAGCTTGCGGTCAAAGCTCGCTAGTTGGCCGCCGCGCGCCTTGGCGAGCGCGAGAAGATAGGTATCGGTGACCTGTGCCGAGGTCAGGATTTTCGCTGCATCGATGTCGCCGGAGCCAACCAGGGTCACATCGTCGGGCCAGAAGCTGTGCCCGTGCAGAGCCCGCAACTTGGTAACGATTTGCGCAACGATGGCGGGCGAACCGGGACAATTAGGATATCTTTGGTTGCCGACGATGCGCAAGACGCCGTTTTCGGTGATGGGACACGTAGCCCATGCGGCGTTACCGGTCACTTCGAACCAGGCATGCGCGTCGTCATGGGCCACGTGGCCAGGATCTATCAGTGCGATCAGCACATTGAGATCGAGCAGGAACGTCAAGGCAGTTCGTCTCGCAAGGCATTGACCGTCTCAAGCGTGACAGGAGGTGCATCCGGCCGAGGCGACAATAGAGGTATCCCATTGCGCTCGCCGCCGGCTTGAGGCCGGCGCAGCGAGCGCCGGGCGAGATCGGTGATGACCTCGCCGAGGCTGCGATCCTGCTGCCGGGCCATGGCCTTGGCCGCGACCAGGACATCGTCATCGATCGCCAGTGTGGTTCTCATATCGCCCTCCTTGGTGGGCATCAAACATCACGCATCATATAGAATAGCGACGTCGGATACTCAAGCGGTGCGAATAGCCGGCGGACTTTGCGTGGAACGCGTTTTGTGCCGGAAGGATCGTCGCTCCACGGCTTCAACCTTTGTATGCGACGAGAACTGCGCCCGCTGCTGCAATCAGTGAAACGCCAAGCCAGTTCGGCAGGGACAATTGTTCACTGAGGAAACCCACTCCGAATGCCGTGTCAAGCGCGCCGCTTAGCCTGGCGTCACCGAGCAACTCCCCCTCCCATAATGCAGCATCAGGGCTGCGGTCACATATCTTGATTGTGTTTGCTGACGTCAGCCAGATCCAGCCACGTCGACAACAGCCTTGATCAGACCGGACTTCTGCTGCGCCCAGATCGCAATATCGCGTGGGCTGTCGCGCAGGGTGGTGCGATGGGTGACGAGTCGGTCGATTGGTATTTTTCCAGCGCAGATCGAGGCAATGACGTGCTGGAAATCGCTACGCGTCGCGTTGCGACTGCCGATCAGCATCATTTCCCGCTTGTGGAACTCTGGATCGGAGAAGGTTATGTGTCCGGCACGACGCTGACCATCACCATGACGCCGCCATGGGCAACATAGGCAAAGGCGGACTGGATCGAACGGCTGTTTCCCGTTGCGTCGAAGACGACGTCGAAACCTGTTCCCGCAGTGCGCTCCGCTATCGTTTCGATGATCGATCCCTTCGACCCGTCGATCACCAGGAAGCCCAATTGCCTTGCGGCAAAGGCCAGCCGCTCGGCATCGACGTCCATGACGGTCACGTTGAGTTGCGCGATGCGCGCAAAAAGCGCGGTGCCGAGGCCGATCGGCCCGGCTCCGATAACCAAGGTGCGAATGCCCGGCCCCGCCATGGACCTGCGGACCGCGTGAGCACCAATGGCCAGAAACTCGACCGTGGCCGCCTCGACCGGTGACAGACCGGCCGCGGGAATCAAGTTCTGCGCCGGCACGAAAATCTGCTCACTCATGGGACCGTCACGGTGCACGCCAAGCACCTCGATCGCCATGCAGCAGTTCGGCTTGCCCTGGCGGCAGGCGGCACAATGTCCGCAGGAAAGATAAGGATTGACGAGGATTTGCTCTCCAACCGCCATATGCACGGGCGCGTTGATTGCCGCGATTGTTCCCGAAACTTCATGGCCCATGACGCGTGGATAGGCGAGGTAAGGATGCCTGCCCTCGAAGATGTGGTAGTCGGTTCCGCATATCCCGACATAGGCGACATCGACCAGTGCCCAGCCCTCCGGCGGAGTGCCTGGCGCCTGCTGCTCCTCAAACACCAGCCTGCCGGGCTCGGCGCATCGCACGACTTTGATGCTGGGGCTCATGATTGTAATTCACCCCTTGCTAAGCTGGAGTCCGGCAGGAAGTGGGGGGGGGGGGGGGGGGGGGCGCGCCCCCCGCGGGGGCGCAGCACGAGATTACATTAGGAGGGGCGCCCGCGCGCCCGCCCGGGGCGCCAGGTCCGGACGGGGGGGTCG
>NZ_JAMYQC010000012.1:0-184734 GCF_040320645.1 Mesorhizobium sp. M0633 | reverse complement strand
ATCTCCCCCCCGAGGGGGGAGATCGGCAGCTTTGGTTTTGCCGCTCATCCTGCAACGTTGGAAATTGGCGAAAGCAGTCGCGACAGCAAATCTCCCCCCTTGAGGGGGAGATGTCCGGCAGGACAGAGGGGGGCGCGACAGAACGCAAGCCTTTCCCATTGGCGTCGCCCCTCCCATGAACCGCTTCGCCGAGCTTCTCGACCGGCTGGTGCTGACGCCGTCGCGCAACGGCAAGCTGACGCTCTTGACCGATTATTTCCGCAGCGTCGAGGATCCGGACCGCGGGCTGGCGCTGGCTGCCATCACCGGCGATCTGTCCATCGCCGCGGTCAAGCCGGCGATGCTGCGCACACTGGTGATCGAGCGCATGGATCCGGTGCTGTTCGGCTATTCCTACGACTATGTCGGCGACCTGGCCGAGACCGTGTCGCTGGTCTGGCCGCAGGCGCCGGTCGACATTGCGAACCACGAGCCGACGCTGGCCGAGGTGGTGGCGAAGCTGCAGGCGGCGAGCCGTTCCGACGGGCCGCAGGTGCTGGCCCGGCTGCTCGACAGCGCCAGCACTTCGGCGCGCTTCGCCATCATAAAGCTGGTCACCGGCGGCCTGCGCATCGGCGTCTCGGCGCGGCTGGCCAAGCAGGCGCTGGCCGATTTCGGCAAGGTCGAAATCGCCGAGATCGAGGAACTCTGGCACGGGCTGACGCCGCCCTATATCGGGCTGTTCGCCTGGCTGGAGGGTAAAGCGGAAAAACCCAGGAAGACGGCGCTGGCGCTGTTCAGGCCGGTGATGCTGTCGAATGCCGTCGGCGACGGCGACCTCGAAAAGCTCGACCCGGCCGACTACGCGGCCGAATGGAAATGGGACGGCATCCGCGTCCAGGCGGTTTGCGAAGGCGGCATTCGCCGGCTCTATTCCCGCACCGGTGACGACGTCTCCGGCGCCTTTCCGGATCTTGCCGAGGCTATGGATTTTTCAGGAGCCCTCGACGGCGAGCTTCTGGTCGGTGACCCCAGGCAGGCGACGGGCACGTTCTCGGACCTGCAGCAGCGGCTGAACCGGAAGAGCGTGTCACCCAAGATCCAGCAGCAATACCCCGCCTTCATGCGCTGCTACGATGCGCTGCAGATTGGTAACGAGGATTTGCGCGGACTTCCCTTCCGCGAACGGCGCGGCCGGCTCGAGGCCTTCGTCAGGACACTCGATCCGAGCCGCTTCGATCTGTCGCCGCTGGTCGAATTCAGCAACTGGCAGGCACTCGAGGAATTGCGCCGCAAGCCACTGCATCCGGTTATCGAAGGCGTCATGCTGAAGCGCTGGGATTCGCCCTATGTGGCCGGGCGGCCGAAGGGCCCGTGGTTCAAATGGAAGCGCGATCCGCACACGGTCGACGCCGTGCTGATGTATGCCCAGCGCGGCCACGGCAAACGTTCGAGCTTCTATTCCGATTATACATTCGGCGTCTGGTCCGGGCCGGAAGGATCGGAGGAGCTGGTGCCGGTGGGAAAGGCCTATTTCGGCTTCACCGACGAGGAACTGAGGCAGATCGACAAATATGTCCGCGACAACACGATCGAGCGCTTTGGCCCGGTCCGCTCGGTGCGTGCCGACCGCAGGAACGGGCTGGTGCTTGAGGTAGCCTTCGAAGGGCTCAACCGCTCGACGCGGCACAAATCCGGCGTCGCCATGCGCTTTCCGCGCATTTCGCGGCTGCGCTGGGACAAGCCGGCGGCCGAAGCCGACCGCATCGAGACGCTGCAGGCGCTGCTCGATAGTTAATGCATGTCGCGCAAAAAGTGTGCAGCGGTTTTGCGGTAACGACATGCATCAAAACAAGAACCTAAAGTGCGTCGCATGAGGCCGGTCCGAACGCGACGTGCTTTAGGGAACGACTGAAACGCGGATCTCGTAGATATCGACCGACTTGCCCTGCTTGTCGAAGTCGGAATTGATGGCGATGGTGCCGGCAGCACCCGGACGCTTGTCGGGAAAGCGCACGTCGAACAGATATTCATTGCGCTCGCGACCGACGGCATAGCGCTTGCGGCCGCAGTCGCCGAGTTCGCCGAAATTGCAGTCGACGGAAATCTGCGTCTCCTGCCCCTCCTCGGAGCGTGCGATGATGTCGAATGTGGCATGCTTGCCGGCTAGTCTTTCCAACACGCCTTGTCCGACGTCGAAGCTGATGGCCGAGCCGGATGCCCCCGAGCGGATGCGCAGGAAGGAACCGCTTTCGTCCTGGATGACGTCGGCCTTGGCGTCCGACGGTGCATTGACCTGCGTCGGGTCACCCGGCGAAAAAACGTTGATCCAGTCGCGCGCCTGGTCCTCCTCGCCCTGCTTTGGCGGCGAAGCGGTGTCGTCCGGCGTGAAATCTTCGCCATCGACCGTTGGCGGCGCTTCCGGTGGCGCTGTGTCGAGCTCGGTCGCCGATTTGAAGACGCCGGTCTGGTTGGCGAAATAAAGGCCGATGCCGGCGGCTGCGAGCAGCGTCACACCGAAAAAGATCGCGGTCAAGGGCAGGCGGCGCCGCCTCGCCCGCCGGTCGTCGCGGTCGGGCGTCACTTCCGCATCGTCGGTTTCGGTCGGAGCCGAAGCCCCCATGTCGATCACGGGCGCCTCGGCAACAGGCGCATCGGGCATGATGTCGGGGACGACAGGCAGGACGCGCGACCGGGGCGCATCGGCTTCGGGCGGCTCCGCCGGACCCTCAACGACGACATCGGGCGTGGGCTCGGCTTCGGCTTCAGCCGGAGGCTCCACCTCCGGTGCTGCCTCCAAACTGTCGGTCGGCGCGGCGACGTCGGCAACCGCCGGCAGGAATTCCGATTCGATTTCGGTGATCTTCGCCTGGACCGCCTTGCGGCGCTTGATGGCGACTTCCACGGTGACGTTTGGATTGGCCTGCAGGGCACGGTCGAGTGCCGCGAAAGCCGATCGATAGACCCGCTCGCGAAACGCCCGGTCGTCGGCATTGCCTTTCTCGAAGGCATTGCGGATCGCTTTTTCGATCGCGTCCAAGCGAATTCCCTCTGCAATTTCACTCACTTTGTCATGATCGTTAGCCGCAGGCGACCAATCAATCAACAAGCGAGCGGCCGCATTCTGCCTTGCCGAGGGGCACAAAGCTCATTTCGGTGATTTTCGGTAAAGGAATCAACATTTTTCGCTGATTTTCCGGTCACGGCCAACGTGGCGGTCGCGCGGCGTGCCGATGCGGCATCACGCGGCCAATGGTAGATCCGCGCGGCGACTGCCCTTGCGCCCGGCCGGAGGCGGCACGAATTGCCTCGTCCTGAAATCGCGACTGCCATCTTGAATTCGCGGCCGGTTGCGTCTATCACGCAGCCCATCCTGGAAGCTCGGCTTCCCGGGCCGCTTTAGCTCAGTTGGTAGAGCACATCATTCGTAATGATGGGGTCAGGTGTTCGAGTCACCTAAGCGGCACCAAAATTCTCGATGAATTAAACGGGACCATTTCACAGATCAACTTGATGGAACGTCGCCGTCGCCCAGCGACGCCACGGTCTTCAGCGCGCCGTCGAGCATGTCGCCCTTCTCGTCCTTCAGCGCGGCTTCGCGCAGGCGCCGGATCCAGTCTGCGGCGTCCGGGCGGCCCTTGACCAGGTCGAGCGCCGACAGCACCCGGTCGAATTTCGACTGCGCGCGGGCGTGGGTGTCGCTGTAGCCCTTGATCAGCCGGCGGCAGTTGAGGATCTCCGTGCCAAGCGCGTAGTCCTCGCCGACTTGGCCCAGCGCCAGCGCATACCAGCGCTCGAGATGCGCGGTCTCGATCTTGTGGCGCAGCAGCCGGCGGCGCCAGCGGCGCAGGCCGCCGATGAACCACAATGCGGCAAAGCCGGCAAAACTGTCGGTGCGGATATGGCGGCCGCGGTTGATGCGGCGGTCGAGGAAGGCGGCGAGCTTCGGCCGCGCCTCGATGTAGCTGCCGAGCCCGGCCGGCAGCGTGCCGCAGAATTCCTCGATGCGCGGATGGAAATATTCGGTCACCTGCAGGACTGAGCCTTGCTTGACACCAACCTCACGGCGTACGCGCTGGTCGCGCGTCGAGCGTGTCTTCAGATCGGCGACGCGGATCATGTCGTCGTAGCACATCGCGTTGGCCAGATGCTTGGCGGCGGCGATCGACAGCGCGTAGGCGTGTTCGGCATTGTCCAGGACGACCGCCCGGTCCAGCCGGTCGAGATACTCGCCGCCATAGGCGATGTCCTGGTAGTCGACGACTTTTTTCAGGCCGCGAAGCGCCATGTCGTGCACAGGTGCCGGCAACGCGGCGACGCGCGCCGCCAGTTGTTGCCAGCCCTTCAACAGGCTTTCCGGGCCGCTGACTTTTGTCGCCGCGCCCGAGCGGGTTTCAGCGGCCGCCGGCTGTGCAGTCTTGTCGCCCGAAGGCGCACTCGCGATGCCGCGCGCCCGATCGTAGGCGGCGCCGAAGGCGGCGAGGCTGGCCTTGACACCACGGCCGCCGGCACTGACCGCCTGCTCATAGCTTTCGCGACTGAACGGCAAGGCGTCGGAGCCGGCCAGCGCGCCGAGCAGGCTGGCCGAGATCATCGAGCCATTGTCGGCGGCGATCTTCTCCATGTCGAAGGCAATGAAGCGCTTGGCCGCGGCTTCCGCCGTGGCATGCACCTTCGAGGACGAAGCGAGGCCATCGCCGGGCTCGATCTTCTCCGAGACCGCGGCGATGCGGTGCGACGAGGCGATCAGCGTGGTGCGCTCGGGCGTGACGAAGCCGCGGATGATGGCGCGGCCGGCCTCCATCAGTTCGGCGGCAATCAGGATGTCGACGTCGCCCTGCGACGGCGACAGCGCGAAGACCGGCAGGCGGCCGGTGTCGCGGCACATTTCGACATAATAGATGGTGGCGCCGGTGCGCTGGGCGACGCCGGCGACCGAGGTCGATTGCGCGACGTAGCCGTTGCGCTCGGCGACGTCGGTGATCCAGTCGGCCAGCACGCCACCGCCCTGGCCACCGACCGCCAACACGGCAAGCTTGATGACGCGCTCGTCTTCGGGGGCGCCGGCTTTCGAGCGCGATGAGGGCACGGCGTCAAGCATCGGCGAATATCAGGCGCCGGCTTTCACGGCGCCGCTGCAAGAGACCGATCATGGCGCGGCGAGCGGCTTCAAGGAAACGGTCCCAGCGGCTCGGATTGTGCACGACATCGGCGCGGTAGAAGGATGGGCAGAGCACCGCCGCATCGGCGACCTCGCCGCAATTGCCGCAACCGACGCAGCTTTGGTCGATATGCGCCACCGGATCGTCGCGCAGGGGGTCGTCCAGCGACTTCACCGACAGCGACGGGCAGCCGGAAAGCCGCATGCAGGCATGGTCGCCGGTGCAGATATCTTCGTCGACGCCGAATTTCGGCTTGACTATGCGCGTCCCGCCCTTGATCGCCTTGTCGACCAGCGGCTTTTCGCGGCGCTGCCGGTTGAGCATGCATTCGGACGAGGCGACAATGACTTTCGGGCCCTTTTCGTCCGTCGTCAGCGCCTCGCGCAGCGTGTCTTGCATCTTGGTTACGTCGTAGGTGCGGTCGATGTGGCGCAGCCATTTGACGCCCATGCCCTTCACCGCCTCGGTGATCGGGTGCTTGGTCGACTTGGTCTTGTTGCCGGCGCGGGACGACAGGATGTCCTGGCCGCCGGTGGCGGCCGAATAGAAATTGTCGACGATGACGATGACGCCGTCGTTCTTGTTGAACACGGCATTGCCGATCGACGAGGTCAGACCGTTGTGCCAGAAGCCGCCGTCGCCGACGAAGGAGATCGAGCGGCGCTTGGCATCGGGCGAATTGAACGCCGAAGCCGAGGCCGGCCCCAGCCCGTAGCCCATGGTAGTGGCACCTAGCTCGAAAGGCGGCATGATCGAGAACAGATGGCAGCCAATGTCGGAGGCGATGTGGTGCTTGCCCAGCTCCTGCTCGACCAGCTTGGTGGCGGCGAAGATCGGCCGCTCCGGGCAGCCGACGCAGAAGCCGGGCGGCCGGCCCGGGACGACGTTGATCAGGTCGGCGGTGTCGAGCCCGTCGCCGATCTTGTTCGGCGCGCGGACCTCGCTTGGCAGCAGATGCGGGATGGTGGCGCGCAGGAACGATCCGATGCCGTCGAGCATCACCTGGCCGGTATATTCGCCGGCCATAGGCAGATGTTCCTTGCCGACGAGCCTGGTGCCGCGGCCGGCCTTGTGCAGCATCGCGGCAAAGGCCTGTTCGATGTAGTTGGGCTGGCCTTCCTCGACGACGAGGACGGCGTCCTTGCCTTCGCAGAAAGACAGGAACTCGTCGTCGACTAAGGGATAGACGGCGTTGAGCACATAGAGCGGCACGTCGGTGTCGCCATAAGTGTCGGCGAGGCCAAGCCGCTGCAGCGCCCGGATGACCGAATTGTACATGCCGCCCTGCATGACGATGCCGACCGAGCCGTGCTCCGGGCCGAAAAACTCGTTGATCTTGTTGGTGCGGATGAAATCCACCGCCGCCGGCCAGCGTTTCTGCACCTTTTCCTTCTCGTGCAGGAAGGACGCGGGCGGCAGCACGATGCGGCCGGTGTCGCGGCGCGGCGCCTCGAGCGCATCGGCCACAGTCATTGCCGGGCGCTTGTTGTCTTTGGCGATGAAATGGCCGTGGACATGGCAGCAGCGGATGCGGACCTGCAGCATGACCGGCGTGTTGGAAACCTCGGACAGCTCGAAGCCGTCCTCCACCGCCTTGACGATCGACGGCAGGTTCGGTCGCGGGTCGAACAGCCAGACCTGGCTCTTCATGGCAAAGGCGTGGCTGCGCTCCTGCATGATGGAGGAGCCTTCGCCGTAATCCTCGCCGACGATGATCAATGCACCGCCGGTGACGCCGCCGGAAGCGAGATTGGCGAGCGCGTCGGACGCGACATTGGTGCCGACCGTAGACTTGAAGGTGGCCGCGCCACGGATCGGATAGTGCACCGATGCCGCCAGCATGGCGGTGGCGGTCGCTTCCGAGGCGCTCGCCTCGAAATGCACGCCGAGCTCGCCCAGGATATCCTGCGCGTCGGCCAGCACGTCCATCAAATGGCTGATCGGCGCGCCCTGATAGCCGCCGACATAGCCGACGCCGCATTGCAGCAGCGCCTTGGTGATGGCGAGAATGCCTTCGCCGGAAAACTCCTCGCCGGCGCCGAGCCTGAGCTTTTCGACTTCCTTGGCAAAAGACCGTTCGGCCATTTTGGGCTCCTTCCGTTACCGCCCCGATGGCGGCGCGTAAGATCAGATGTCGTGCTTGCGAATGTTCTTCAGCATCTTCTGCAATGTCGCGATCAGCGCCGCGTATTCGGCATCGTCGACATCGTCGAACATTGCCTCGAAAGCGTCGTGCATGGCCGGCCAGGCGCGCGCGAATTCGGCGCGGCCATCGTCGGTCAGGAACACATGGCGGATACGGCTGTCGGTGACCCCCTGCTCGCGCCGCACAAACCCTTGCCCCTCCAGCGTGTCGAGCGTCCGGCTCAAGGTCGACTGCTCGATGACGGTATAGACCGAGAGATCGTTGACGGTGACGCCATCGGTGACCGACAGCACGGCCAGCGTGCGCACCTGCGGAATGGTCAGGCCCTGCCTGCGGAAATTGTCGCGCAAGGTGGCGTTGTAGCGGCCCATGATGCGGTTCATCAGATAGGGCGCGAATTGCTGCAGGCCGATCTGGCCCAAAGTCGAGATGCGCTGGCGCTTTTCAACCTTCTGTTCCATCACAGCCTCCCCGCCAGGAGAAAGCCGGAGCCGCCGCCCAAGCCAGCACCCGGATGGGTCGAGGCACCGATGTGGTAGAGACCCCTGACCCCGGTGGCGTGATTGCGGCTCGTCTTGAACGGCCGCCACAGAAACGACTGGTCGATAGCCGAGGAACCGCCATAGGGGTCGCCGCCGACCAGATTGATGTTCATCGCTTCCAGGTCGGCCGGCGAACAGGCGCGGCGTGCGATGACGCTGTCCTTGAACCCATCGATATGGCTGGCGAGGATCGCTTCGGCACGGTCGGCATAGGCTTCGCGCAGCGCCTCGGTCCAGCGACCGTCTGCCGGTGTTTGCAGTTTGCCGGCGGCATCGCCCTTGATATGCCGTGGCGCCTCGGGCAGTTGCAGCCACAGGACCGCCTTGCCGTCCGGGCAGCGCGATGGGTCGAGCGCGTGCGGCTGGCCGACGCACATGGTCGGCACCTCCGGCAGCATGCCGCGCACGGCTTCGTTGCAGGCCTTCGAGACGCCGTCGAGCCCCGGCGTCAGATGCAGCAGCGCGACCTTGTCCAGGCCCTCGCCGCGCCATGCTGGCGGCTTGTCCAAGGCATAGTGGATCTGGAAATTGCCCTTGCCGTAGCGGTATTTTTGCGCTGCCTCGACGTCGGCTTTCGGCGCCGCGTCGCCGAGGAGCCGCTCGTAGAGCTGCGTCGGCGTGACCGAGCAGATGACGCTCTTGTTCACGTTGATCGTTTCGCCCGAAGCCAGCCGCACGCCGGCGGCGCGGCCTCCGCTTTGGACAATAGCCGCGACGTCGGCGCCGGTGCGGATTTCGCCGCCACGTTCCCTGATCAGGGCTTGGAAGGCGGCCAGCAGATTCCTGGCACCGCCCTTGACGATCGGCGCGCCGGCCGCCTCAAGCGCGAAGGCAATGACCTTGGCGATCTGGCCGGAGAACGCGTCCTCAGGCCCGAGGCCGGCATGCAGCACCCAGGGCGCCCACAGCGCGCGCATGGTTTCCGACTGGTAGGTGCTTTCCAGCCAACCGCGCGCCGGCACCAGCGCGCTGCCGAGAAAGGCGGCAAGGCCACGCGGGCCGCGCCGCCAGGCCTCACCCGCCAGCAGCCTGGCCGTCGGGTAGGACCACAGGCTGCCACCGAGCAGTCCGAACAGCAGACCGGCGTTGCGCTCGATCTCGCCGACATCGTTTGCGTGCCGGTCGCCGTCGCCCGCGGCAAGCGCATTGATCGCCGCTACATTGGCGATACGATCGGTGCGCAGGACGGCATGGCTGCCGTCCGGGCGCAGCACGCCGGTCGGCGTGGAGGTGTTGCAAAACTCCAGGCCGTGCCGCGCCAGATCCTTGCCCAGCGCCGCATAGGCCGGCGAGGTGATGAACAGGACAAAGGTCGTCGCCATCACGTCGTGGATGAAGCCGGGCGCGGTGATTTCTTCGGTGCGCATGCAGCCGCCGATGCGGTCGTTGCGCTCGAGCACCAGCACCTTCGCCCCCTTGCCGCCAAGCATCGCCGAGCAGACCAGCGCGTTGATGCCGCTGCCGACGACGATGTGATCGGGAGCGCTCATCGATGCGTGCTCCTAGCCGGCAGGAGTTCAATTGCAGAGATTGGCGCTCTACGGCGCCGTAGAGCCGCAGCTTTGCAAGGCTGCCGCTCCCACTCCGTCACCACAGTGCCACTTCCGCACATGATCTTCTCCCGAAGACCGCAGCTACCCTATTGCCTTGGCACCAGCGCCAACGCGCGGATCGGGCTGCCGGTGCCGTGCTCGATCTTGAGCGGCGCCGCGATCAGGATCGCGCCTTTCGGCGGCAGCCGGTCGAGGTTGCAAAGGCTGGCGAGGCCGTAGCGGTTAGCCTTGTGCATCAGGCTATGCGCCGGGAACGGCGGCTCCATTCCCCCTGCTTTTCCAGCATCCGTGCCGATCGTCTCGCTGCCCCAGCCCTTGATGTCCTTGCTAATCAGATACTGGATGGCTTCGGCGGTCGGGCCAGGCGTGTGCGGTCCGGTCTCATTGGCGTTGAGGAACTCGGCTTCCGAGCCGTTGCGCTTATACCAGTCGGTGCGCATCACCACCCACTCGCCGGGGTTGATAGCGCCATGTTCGGCTTCCCAAGCCTTGATGTGATCGACGGTGAGCAGGAAATCGTGATCGGCTGCCGCTTGCTTCGAACAGTCGATGACGTTGACCGGGCCGACGAAGTTCTGCGCCGGAATGGTGTCGGTGGCGCCGTCCGGATAATCCTTGCCGGTGATCCAGTGGTTGGGTGCGTCGAAATGCGTGCCCGAATGCTCGCCGAGCTTGAGCCAGTTCCACGCCCACCACGGGCCATTCTTGTCATAGGCGGAGATGGCGTGGATCTCGATCTTCGGCGTGTCGACCGCCAGTTCCGGCGGCAGCTTGATCAGTGGCGTGTCGGGCCCGAGCGGCGCCGTCAGGTCGACCACCTGGATGGCGCCTGAAAGCAGCTGGCCGGCGACTTCGCCTAGAAGTTGTTGTGTGTCCATGGTCTCTGTTCCCTCTTTCTCGATGGTGCTGAAGGCTCTCGCGGCCCTTAATATCCTACTAGACGAAAACATATGCATCTGCAATTATCTTTAAGCATAAAGGAAAATGGGACGGGGCGTGAGCGAGTTCGACGCCATATTTGTCGGGGCAGGCCACAACAGTCTGGCATGCGCCGCGCATCTGGCGCTCAAAGGCTGGAAAACGGCAGTTTTCGAGCGTAATGCAAAGATCGGCGGCGCCGTCCAGACGCGCGAATTGACGCTTCCGGGCTTCCGGCACGATTTCGGCGCGATGAATCTCAGCCTGTTCGCCGGCTCGGCCTTTCACAAGAAATATGCAAATGAATTGAAAACCCACGGGCTGGAATTCGTGCCGGTGGCCGACTGTTTTGCCAGCGCCTTCCCCGACGGTCGCTGGTTCGGCGTCAGCAGCGACCTGGAAGAGACCGCCTCGCGCATGGCCGCTTTTTCCGACGCCGACGCACAGACATGGCGCCGTCTGGTTGCGGCATTCCCGGCGGAGGCCGAGCATCTGTTCCGGCTGCTGGGCTCGCCGATGAGCGGCCGTGCGCTCGCCGGCACCGCCTGGAACCTCTGGCGCAAGAAGGGTTTTGCCGGCGCGCTCGATACTGGTCGGTTGCTGCTTTCGTCACCCCGCGCCTGGCTCGAGGAGACTTTCCATTCACCGCATGTCCGGGCGACGCTCGCCACCTGGGGCATGCATCTCGATTTCGCGCCTGACATCGCCGGCGGCGCGGTGTTCCCTTACCTCGAATCCATGGCCAACCAGTGCTTCGGCATGGTGCTCGGCAGAGGCGGCGCCGACACGATTATCCGCGCTTTGTCGGGCATGCTCACGGCCGCCGGCGGCAAGATCGTCACCGGGGCTGATGTCGCCGAGATCACGGTTTCGGCCGGCAAAGCGACCGGCGTGCGGCTCGCTTCCGGCGAGACCCACACAGCCACCAAGGCCGTCATCGCCGGTGTCGCGCCCAAGGCGCTGACCGGGAAACTTTTGCCTAACGGATCGGGCGACACCGGCTTCGACACGGCCGTGAAAAAATTCCGCCACGCGCCGGGGACGTTGATGATCCATCTGGCGCTCGACGATCTGCCGGACTGGCGCGCCGGCGCCGAGCTTCGGCAGTTCGCCTATGTGCATCTGTCGCCGTCGCTCGATGCCATGTCGCGGACCTATCAGCAGGCGATGTCAGGCATGCTGCCGGACGAACCGGTGCTGGTCGTCGGCCAGCCGACGGCCGTCGATCCCTCGCGCGCGCCGGACGGCAAGCACGTACTTTGGGTGCAGGTGCGCATGCTGCCAGCCGAGATTGCAGGCGATGCGGCGGGCACGATCGCGGCGGCTCACTGGGACGAGGCTAGGGAGCACTACGCCGAGCGCGTCCTCGATATCATCGAGACCTATGCGCCCGGCCTTCGCCGGAAGATCCTTGGCCGCGCCGTGTTCTCGCCCATCGACCTCGAACGCGAGAACCCGAACCTTGTCGGCGGCGACCAGATCTGCGGCAGCCATCATCTGGCGCAGAATTTCCTGTTCCGGCCGGCGCGCGGTTACGCTGGCTGGAACACGCCGGTCGGCAATCTGCACCTGACCGGGGCGGCAACATGGCCCGGCGCCGGCACCGGGGCGGCGTCGGGCTTCATGCTCGCGCAACAACTTGGCGGGAGGTAGGCTCCATTTTTCATCTAGGGTGAAGGAGGACAAGGCGCGGTTGCCCAAGGAGCCTGAACCCACCGATTGACAACGACACCGCGCATAAAAGCAACAGGGGAACGACCATGACAATCAACAGACGAGAATTGCTCGGATATGGCGCGGCCGCACTTGGCGCCACGGCGCTCGGCCTGCCGCAAATCGCCAAGGCTGCCGGCGAACTGACCATCGCCTACAATGTCAATTTGCCGTCCTGGGACCCGACCACCGGGCCTTCGGCGGTCAACCCGACCATCCAGGGTCTCTACCAGTCGGTGTTCGACCAGTTCATCCCGCAGAAGCCGGATCTTTCTTTCGCGCCCGGCCTGCTCACCGAATGGGGCTGGAACGAGGGTCGCAGCAAGATCATGATGACGGTGCGCGGGGGCGTCACCTGGCATGACGGCTCGCCATTCACGGCCGAAGACGTGGTCTGGTCGCTGCAGCGGGCGGGCGATGAAAAGACCGGCAACCCGATCCAGTTCGTCTGGAAGAACGTCAACAACTTCAAGATCGACGGCAACAAGATCACCGGCGACGTCGTGCAATTCGACCCGGTGTATTTCAAGTGGATGTCGTTCCTGACCGGCTACATCATGCCGAAGGCCTATTACGAAAAGGTCGGCGCCGAGGGTTTTGAGAAAGCCCCGATCGGCACCGGGCCCTATATGGTCGACAAATTCGAGCGCAACGCCTTCCTGCGGCTCAAGGCCAACCCGAACTACTGGGGCGGCAAGCCGGCCTTCGAAAACGTAACCATCAAGTTCGTCACCGATGCGGCGAGCCGCGTCGCCGAGATCGAGTCCGGTTCCTCGCAGGTGACGCTGGAAATCCCCTATGAGGAATATGACCGCCTGATCGCCAAGGATGGACTTGCCGGCTCATGCAAGAACGTCTCCGACATCGGCATGATCTTCTTCAACGACATCGACGTGATGCTGGACAAGAACGTGCGCCAGGCGGCGGTGATGGCGGTCGACAAAAAGCTTTTGGTCGACCGGCTGCTGCGCGGTTACGCCCAGCCCATCGATACGCTGGAGACGCCGGAATACGAGGCCTACGATGCGTCGATCAAGGTGGAGCACAATCCGGACAAGGCCAAGGAACTGCTGGCCGCCTCCGGCTATTCGCCGGAAAAGCCGGTCAAGTTCACGATACAGACGACCAAGGGCTTCAAGCCCAAGGACTACGAGATGATCCAGGCGATCGTCGGCATGTGGCGCAAGGTCGGCATCGAGGCAACGATCGAGGTCTACGAGATCGCCAAGCACTACGAGCTGCGCGCCGCCGACAAGCTGGCGCCGGCGGCCTTCTACAATTGGGGCAATGCCATCGGCGATCCCACCACGTCGACCGGCTTTGCCATGTATGGCCCAAGCCCGCATTCGGTATGGGACAGCCAGGACCTGATCGACATGATCAATCCACTATGGGGCGAGAAGGACGAGGCCAAGCGCATTGCCGGCTGGAAGGCCGTCGACAAATACATCGCCGAACAGGCCTATGTGCTGCCGCTGATCCAGTATGCGCAGCCGATCGTGCATGCCAAGGGCGTCAATGTGGTGCAGCATGTGTCGGGCGCACTTCTGCCGGCGCTGATGAGCCCGGCCTGAGACAGTCTTCGGCTTGCCGCGCGCCGTCCGGAATGACGGCGCGCATTTTCCGCCACGGGCGACCATGCTGCTGCAAAGATTCCTGATCCGTCTTCTGACGATGGCGATCACGCTGTTCGGCGTGGCCGTCGTCGTCTTTATCGTCATCCGTGTCGCGCCGGGCGACCCGATCGCGATGATGCTGCCGCCCGGCGCGACCGATGCCGACATCGCTCGGCTGCGCGCGCTTTACGGGCTGGACAAGACCATCGTCCAGCAATTCTTCATCTGGCTGGCCGGTGTCGTCAGGGGCGATTTCGGCACGTCGATCTCACTGCGGCAGGACGTGCTTGGGCTGGTCTTCAATCGCCTCCCGGCCACGCTGGAACTCGCCATCGTCGCGCTTGTGATGGCGCTGGCGATCGGCGGCACGACGGCGATCCTCGGCGCGCGCGAACGCGGCACCGCGGTCGAAGCCGGCATCGACATTGCCAGCGGTGCGGCACTCTCGATTCCCGATTTCCTGTGGGGCCTGGTGCTGATCCTTCTGTTCGGCGTGCTGGTGCCTATCTTCGACATTTCTGGCCGGGTGTCGCCGCAGCTCGACCTGCCCTTCGCCACGCAATTCTATCTGTTCGAAAGCATCGTACGGCTGCGCTTCGACCTGACCAGGGACCTGCTGGCACACATGCTGATGCCGGCGATTGCGCTGGCGCTGCCACTGGCCGCGATCATCTCGCAGCTGCTGAAACAGTCGCTGAAGGAAGTGCTCGACCTCGACTACGTCGTGCTGGCGCGGGTAAAGGGCTTTTCGGAAACGCAGGTCATCCTGCGCGAGGCGCTGAAGAACGCGGCCCTGCCGACGCTGACGCTGGTCGGCGTGCAGTTCACCTTCCTGATCGGCGGCACGGTCATCGTCGAACGACTGTTTTCCTATGAAGGTCTCGGCAACATGGCGATCGATGCCGTCATCAACCGCGACCTGCCGCTGATCCAGGGCATCGTGCTGGTCTTCGCGCTGCTGTTTGTGCTGATCAACCTTGCCGTCGACATGATGTACGCCCTGCTCAATCCGAGGCTGCGCCATGGATGAGGCCCGCATTTCGAGACATGGCTCGCGGGCACGCCTGTGGCTGGCCGGCGGCTGGCTGCTGATTGCGCTGCTGGCCGCAATTTTTGCGCCGCTGGTCGCACCGCAGGACCCGCTGGCGCAGGATTTGATGCTGGAGCGCCTGCCGCCGTTCTGGCTCGATGGAGCCGAGCCCGGCTACTGGCTCGGCACCGATAGTCTCGGCCGCGATCTCCTGTCACGGCTGATCTTCGGCGCCCGCATCGCCTTCATCGTCGCCTTCGCCGCCGCCATCGCGGCCTGCCTGGTCGGCTCGACGCTCGGCCTGATCGTTGGTTATTTCGGCGGCTGGGCCGACCGCATCATCTCGCGCGTTGTCGATGTCTGGATGGCGTTTCCGCCGGTGCTGTTTGCCATCCTTTTGGTCGCCGTGCTCGGCACCGGCTTGAGCTCGGTCATCATTGCCATTGCCGTCATCGACTGGACGCGCTTCTGCCGGGTGATCCGCGCCGAGACCATGGGCCAGTCGCGCATGGATTATGTCGAGAACGCCCGCATCGCCGGCTACGGCCGCATCGGCATCATGCTGTGCGAGGTGCTGCCCAATGTGGTGCCATCGATCGTCGCGCTGCTGTCGCTGGAGATGGGCATTGCCGTCATCGTCGAGGCGATCCTGTCCTTCGTCAATCTGTCGATCTCGACCGACGACCCGACCTGGGGCGGCATCATCGCCGAGGGCCGCCTGTCGATCCATCAGGCTTGGTGGGTGCTGGTGTTCCCGCTGGTCACGCTGATCCTGACGGTGCTGTCGTTCAGCCAGTTTGGCGAGGGCCTCAGGGCACGTTTCGATCCGGTGCTGCGATGAACGCGCTGGCGAAACCCTGCCTCGACATACGCAGCCTTAGCGCGGTGCTGCCTAATGGCTTGCGCGTGCTGCGCTCGGTGTCGCTCGCCGTCGAGCCCGGCGAGGTGCGCGCGCTGGTCGGCGAGAGCGGCGCCGGCAAGACGATGATCGGCAAGGCGGTGCTTGGCGTGCTGCCTTCGAGCGTGCGCATCGTCGAAGGCGACATGCTGCTTGAGGGCGAGGACCTCGGCAAACTGCAGGCCAAGGCACGGCGCACCCTGATCGGCGCGCGCACGGCGCTGATCCCGCAGGATCCGCTGACCGCACTCAACCCGTCACGCCGCATCGGCCCGCAGATGACCGACCGGCTGGTGCGCATCCTCGGCTGGAGCGGCGAGAAGGCCGATGCACGCATCCGCCAATTGCTGGACGAGGTGCAAATCCGCGACCCCGAGCGTGTCCTCAAATGCTATCCGCACGAGCTGTCCGGCGGCATGCGCCAGCGCGTGCTGATCGCCGCGGCGTTTGCTGCCGAACCAAGGCTGATCGTCGCCGACGAGCCGACCACGGCGCTCGACGTGACTGTGCAGAAGCAGATCCTGCGGCTGATCGCGCAACTGCAGCGCGAGCACGGCACGGCGATCCTGTTCGTTACCCATGATCTCGGCGTCGTCGCCAAGATCAGCCAGAAGGTCTCGGTGCTCTATGCTGGCAAGGTGGTCGAGGAGGCCGAAACGGCCGCTCTCTTCGCCGCTCCGCAGCAC
Organism: Mesorhizobium sp. M0633; assembly: GCF_040320645.1. NCBI lineage: Bacteria > Pseudomonadati > Pseudomonadota > Alphaproteobacteria > Hyphomicrobiales > Phyllobacteriaceae > Mesorhizobium > Mesorhizobium sp. M0633. The sequence goes on along the minus strand of NZ_JAMYQC010000012.1, from coordinate 168,491 downwards.
CCCTACACGCGAGCTCTGATGGCCGCGACGCCACGCTACACCGATCCCTTCGCCTCGCTGAAGCCGGTGGACGAGGCGGTGCTGGCCGGGCTTGCTTCGGAGATCGCCGCCGCCGATCAGGCCTGGAGGCGCCCGCATGGCTGAGCCGCTGTTTTCCGTGCGTGGGCTGAAGGTCGCGCTGCCCGACATGACGCGCAAGCCGCTGATCGGCCGCGCGCCCTTGGCCGAGATCCTGAAAGGGCTGGATTTCGACCTGCCAAAGGGATCGGTGACCGGCATCGTCGGCGAATCCGGCTCCGGCAAATCGACGCTTGGCCGCGCCTTAGTGCGGCTTCTGGAGCCGAGCGCCGGCAAGGCCATCTTCGACGGCCGCGACATCACACATCTGCCTGAGGCCGAGCTCCGGCCGCTGCGCCGCAATCTGCAGATGATCTTCCAGGATCCGATGTCGTCGCTCAACCCGCGCCGCACCATCTTCAGCATCATCGCAGCACCGCTCAAGCAGAACGGGCTTGGCGACAACCTCAGGGATCGTGTCGCGGAGGCGCTTCAGCGCGTCGGCCTGCCGCAAGGCTTCGCCAGCCGCTATCGTCATGAATTGTCGGGCGGCCAGCGCCAGCGCGTCGGCATTGCCCGCGCGCTGGCGCTGTCGCCGAAATTCGTGCTGGCCGACGAAATCGTCTCAGGCCTCGACGTGTCGACGCAGGCACAGATCCTGACGCTGCTGGAAAAACTCGCCGCCGAAATGGGCCTGACCGTTGCCTTCATCAGCCATGACCTGTCGGTGATCCGGCGGCTCTGCCGGCAAGTGATCGTCATGCGCGAAGGCGCGATCGTCGAAGCCAGCGCGACCGACGCTTTGTTCGAGCAGCCGCAGCAGCCCTACACGCGCGATCTGCTCGCCGCCATTCCGCTGCCCGAGATCGATGATGCCTGGCTACTTCCCGCCGCAAAGGCGCCGGCATGAAACGCAATCCTATTCGCACGCTAAAGAGCGGGCCTCGGGCGTGCGGCCGGCAAAATGTCCCGCGATGGAGGATGACTGACATGAAGAATGCAATCCGCTACGCAGTGCTCATCGCCACCGTGCTGGGAAGCATCGGCACCGCTTACGCCAGTTCCATTCCCGGCATGCGTGGCCACGACCACACCGGCGTCACCGTCCCCGACATGCAGCAGGCGGTCGATTTCTTCACAGAAGTGGTTGGCTGCAAGAAGGCGATGTCGTTCGGCCCGTTCGCCGACGACAAGGGCACATTCATGCAGGATCTGCTGGGCGTCGATCCCAAGGCGGTGATCGAGGAGATCACCCTGATCCGCTGCGGACACGGGTCGAACATCGAGCTGTTCAAATACACCGCGCCGGACCAGAAGGACCTGACGCCTCGCAACAGCGACATAGGCGGCTTCCATATCGCCTTCTATGTCGACGACATCGCCGCCGCAAAAGCCTATCTTGACGGCAAGGGCGTCAAGACGCGGATGGGACCGCTGCCGGTTACCGAAGGCCCGGCCGCCGGCCAGACCATCCTCTACTTCCAGGCGCCCTGGGGCTTGCAGTTGGAAGCGATCAGCTATCCCAATGGCATGGCCTATGAAAAAGATGCGGAGACGGTGCTGTGGAGCCCGAAGAACCCGGAAAAATAGCCCGGGGCGTCCCTGGCCTGCGCAAGCCGACTGCCGGCAAGCTGGGTTTCTGGGGCGGATTGTTTCAATCCTGAAACTTCAAGCTTGAATTAATCCGTCTCAGGCGTAAACTCGACAAACAGAAGCGAAGAGGAGATCGCACGATGAAAGTTGCGGTTCTCGGCGGCGGACCAGCCGGGCTCTACTTTGCAATCTCGCTGAAGCTCAGGGATGCCGCGCATGAGGTCACGGTGTTCGAGCGCAACCGTGCCGATGATACGTTTGGCTGGGGCGTCGTGCTGTCGGCCGAAACGCTGGAGAATCTGACCAAAAACGACCCGGTCAGCGCCGTCTGGATCCGCAAGCATTTCGCCTATTGGGACGATATCGCCGTCATCCATGACGGCGTGCGCACGGTCTCGACCGGTCACGGCTTTTGCGGCATTGGCCGCAAGCGGCTGCTCACGTTGCTGCAGCGGCGCGCGCGCGAACTCGGCGTCAAGCTGGTCTTCGAAACCGACATCGCCGATCCCAAGCCATATATGGAGACGCACGACCTGGTTGTCGCCGCCGACGGGTTGAACTCGAAAGCGCGGAGCGCCTTCGTCGACGTGTTCAAGCCCGATATCGACATTCGTAGATGCAAGTTCGTCTGGCTCGGCACCCACCAGAAATTCGACGACGCCTTCACCTTCATCTTCGAAAAGACCGAGCATGGCTGGGTGTGGGCGCATGCCTACCAGTTCGACAGCGATACCGCGACCTTCATCGTCGAATGCAGCGAGCAGACCTGGCAGCGCTTCGGCTTCGGCGCGATGTCGCAGCAGGAATCGATTGCCGTCTGCGAGCGCATCTTTGCCCGTCATCTCGGCGGCCACGCGCTGATGACCAACGCCAATCATATCCGCGGCTCGGCGTGGATCAATTTCCCGCGCGTCTTGTGCGAACGCTGGTCCTACAAGAACCTGGCGCTGATGGGCGACGCGGCGGCGAGCGCGCATTTCTCGATCGGTTCCGGCACCAAGCTGGCGCTGGAAAGCGCGGTGGCGCTGGCCGACTATCTCGAGTCCGAGCCAGACCTCGAGGCCGCCTTTAGCAAATATGAGGACGCCCGCCGCACCGAAGTGCTGAAGCTGCAGTCGGCGGCGCGCAATTCGCTCGAATGGTTCGAGGAGGTCGAGCGCTATCTTGGCCTCGATCCGGTGCAGTTCAACTATTCGCTGCTGACGCGTTCGCAACGCATCAGTCACGAGAATTTGCGGCTGCGCGATGCCGAATGGCTGGCCGGCGCCGAGGAGTGGTTCCAGCGCCAGGCCGGCGCCGGGGGCAACAATCTGCGTCGCGCGCCGATGTTCGCGCCGTTCCGGCTGCGCGGCATGGCGCTGCAGAACCGCGTCGTCGTCTCGCCGATGGCGCAGTACAAAGCGGTCGACGGCTGTCCGACCGATTGGCATTTCGCCCATTACGCCGAACGGGCCAAGGGCGGCGCCGGTCTCCTCTACATCGAGATGACCTGCGTCAGCGCGGAGGGCCGCATCACGCCTGGCTGCCCCGGTTTCTATGCGCCCGAGCATGAGGTCGCCTGGAAGCGGCTGGTCGAGTTCGTCCATGCCGAAACCGAGGCCAAGATCTGCGCCCAGATCGGCCATTCCGGTGCCAAGGGGTCGACCAGGCTCGGCTGGCAGGGAACCGACGTGCCGCTGCCCTTAGGCAATTGGCCCGTCATGGCAGCGTCTTCCGTGCCGTGGTCGCGGGAAAACCAGGTGCCTAAGGCGATGGACCGCGCCGACATGGATATGGTGCGCGACCAGTTTGTCGCTTCGGCCGAGATGGCGGCGCGCTGCGGCTTCGACATGCTCGAAATCCACGCCGCGCACGGCTATCTCCTGTCCTCCTTCATCACGCCCTTGACCAACCGGCGCACCGACTCCTATGGCGGCTCGCTGGAAAACCGCATGCGCTACCCCTTGGAAATCTTTCATGCGGTGCGCGCCGCGTGGCCGGCCGAGAAGCCGATCTCGATGCGCATCTCCGCCAATGACTGGCTGGGCATCGAAGGCGTGACGCCGGCCGATGCCGTAGAGATCGCGCGGCTGCTGCATGAGGCCGGCGTAGACATCTGCGACGTATCGGCCGGCCAGACTTCGGCCGTGGCAAGACCGGTCTATGGCCGCATGTTCCAGACGCCGTTTTCCGATCGCATCCGCAACGAGGTCGGCATGGCGACGATGGCGGTCGGCAATATCTATGAGCCGGACCACGTCAACTCGATCCTGATGGCGGGCCGCGCCGATCTCGTCGCACTGGCTAGGCCGCATCTTGCCGATCCGTATTGGACGCTGCACGCGGCCGTCATGCTTGGCGATCGCGGCGTCAAATGGCCGGATCCCTATCTGCCCGGCCGCGACCAGCTCTACCGGCTGGCCGAACGCGAAGCGGCAGCGGGGTTGAAAGTATGAGTGCCGCGGCGACGATTTCGGGGCGTCATGCGCTGGTCACCGGCGGCGGCTCCGGCGTCGGCCGCGCGATCGCGCTGGCGCTGGCCGGCGCGGGCGTTGACGTGACCATCTGCGGCCGGCGCGTGGAGCCGCTTGCCGAGGTCGCCGCGGAGAACAAGTCCATCTTCGCCATTGCCGCCGACGTCACCGACGAGACGTCGATGGCGTCGCTCTACGAGGCCGCGGAAGCGACACGCGGAGCGTTCGACATCGTCGTTGCCAATGCCGGCATGTCCGGCAGTGCCCCGGCGCAGCGGACCTCGCTGGCAGACTGGCAGCGCACGCTCGACGTCAACTTGACCGGTACGTTCCTGACGGTGAAGCCGGCGTTGGCCGGCATGGCAGTGCGCAAGACTGGCCGTATCATCTTCGTCGCTTCCACCGCCGGACTGAAAGGCTATCCCTATGTCGCAGCTTACGTTGCCGCCAAGCATGGCGTCGTCGGCCTGATGCGGGCACTCGCCGTCGAGACCGCCAAGTCCGGCATAACAGTGAATGCCGTGTGCCCAGGGTTTGTCGAAACCGAGATGCTGGAGAGCACCGTCCAGCGCATCGTCCAAACGACCGGCCGCTCGTCCGAGCAGGCACGGACAAGCCTAGCCGCGACCAACCCGCAAGGCCGCTTCATCCAGCCGGAAGAAATTGCGGCCGCGGTACTTTATCTGTGTGGCGACGCCGCCCGGTCGATTACCGGGCAGACGATTTCGATCTCCGGAGGTGAGACATGGTAGCCGGTCCCCTGCCCGCCCCTTCCGGACCCGGCAAGGACCGCCTGCGGCTGTGGATACGCCTGCTGCGCGCCTCGCGCACCATCGAGGCCGAGCTGCGCGAACGACTGCGGCAAGAGTTCAACACAACGCTGCCACGCTTCGACGTGATGGCCGCGCTCTACCGCGCGCCGGAGGGCATGCTGATGAGCGATCTTTCGCGCTTCCTGCTGGTGTCCAACGGCAATGTCACCGGCATCATCGACCGGCTGGTCTCGGAAGGGTTGGTGATGCGGGCCCGACGCAATGGCGACCGCCGCACCTCGATGGTGCGGCTGACAGAAGAGGGATCGAAGATTTTCGCCGTGATCGCCGCCGCGCATGAGAAATGGGTCGGCGAGTTGCTGGGCAATGTGAGCGAGGATGAGGCGCGCCGGCTGACCGGCATGCTGACCTCCTTCCGCAGCAATTGGGAGGGACGGGAATGACGAAGCTGGCCGGCCGCAAGCCGAAGCATTTCCTCTGGCAGGTCGAAGGCAAGATCGCAAAGATCCGGCTCGATCGACCGGAGCGCAAGAACCCGCTGACCTTCGACAGCTATGCCGAATTGCGCGACATATTTCGCGACCTTGTCTACGCCGATGATGTCGATGCTGTGGTGGTCCTGCCCAATGGCGGCAATTTCTGCTCGGGCGGCGATGTCCACGAAATCATCGGCCCACTGGTCAAGATGGACATGAAGGCGCTGCTCGCCTTCACCCGCATGACGGGCGATTTCGTCAAGGCGATGCTGAATTGCGGCAAGCCGATTATTGCGGCGGTCGATGGCGTGGCGGTCGGCGCCGGCGCGATTATCGCCATGGCCTCCGATATCCGCATCGCCACGCCCCAGGCCAAGACAGCATTCCTGTTCACCCGCGTCGGCCTTGCCGGCTGCGACATGGGGGCCTGCGCGATCCTGCCGCGCATCATTGGCCAGGGCCGGGCCGCCGAGCTGCTCTATACCGGCCGCACGATGAGTGCCGAGGAAGGCGAGCGCTGGGGCTTCTACAACCGGCTGGTCGATACCGCAACGCTTGAGGCCGACGCGCTCGACATGGCCGCGCGCATCGTTTCCGGCCCGACCTTCGCCCATGGCATGACCAAGACGCAGCTGAACCAGGAATGGTCGATGGGTCTCGACCAGGCGATCGAAGCGGAAGCGCAGGCGCAGGCGATCTGCATGCAGACCCGCGATTTCGAGCGGGCGTACACGGCTTTCGTGGCCAAGGAGAAGCCGGTGTTCGAGGGAAATTGAGATGATCGCTTCCACGCTGGCGGGACAGCACCCCCCTCTGGCCTGCCGGCCATCTCCCCCTCAAGGGGGGAGATTGGATATCAGGCCCGCTTTCGCCAATCTCCAACATCGCAGGGAGAGCCGTGGCAGCGAAGCCGCCAATCTCCCCCCTAGAGGGGGAGATGTCCAGCAGGACAGAGGGGGGCGCCGTGGAGCGCCAGGGCCGGAGAATTGTGGAGGCAGCAATGCCTGACCGTTCCTTCCTCTCCTGGCCGTTCTTCGAGGATCGCCACCGCGATCTGGCGGAGCGGCTGGAGGCATGGTGCGCCAAGAACCTGCCGGTTGCGCATGACGATGTCGACGCCGCCTGTCGCGAGCTGGTGGCCAAGCTCGGTAAGGACGGCTGGCTAAAGCCGACGGCGCTCGATACCGACAACCCTGCAGCACTCGACGTGCGCACGCTCTGCCTCACGCGCGAGACGCTGGCCCGGCATGACGGGCTGGCCGATTTCGCCTTCGCCATGCAAGGGCTCGGCACCGGCGCACTCAGCCTGTTCGGCTCGCCCGAGCAGCAGCATTGGCTGGCTAAGACACGGGCCGGTAAGGCGATTTCGGCTTTCGCGCTGTCGGAGCCGCGCTCGGGCTCGGACGTCGCCAATATGGAAATGACGGCCACGCGTGACCGCGACAGCTATCTCTTGTCCGGCGAAAAGACCTGGATCTCCAACGGCGGTATCGCTGACTTTTATGCTGTCTTTGCCCGCACCGGCGAAGCGCCCGGCGCCAAGGGGCTATCCGCCTTTGTCGTGCCTTCCGAAACCGAGGGGCTGATCGTTGCCGAGCGGCTGGAGGTGATCGCGCCGCACCCGCTCGCCCGGCTGTCCTTCGACAATGCACGCATTCCAGCCTCGGCGCTGATCGGCAAACCCGGTGACGGTTTTCGCATCGCCATGTCCGTGCTCGACGTGTTCCGTTCGACCGTCGGCGCAGCGGCGCTCGGCTTTGCCCGGCGCGCGCTGGACGAAAGCATCACAAGAGTGGCCGAGCGCAGGCTGTTCGGTGCGCCGATGGCCGAGCTGCAGATGGTGCAGGGCCACATCGCCGACATGGCGCTGGATGTCGATGCCGCCGCGTTGCTGGTCTATCGTGCCGCCTGGACCAAGGACATGGGCGCGGCTCGGGTTACCCGCGAAGCCGCCATGGCCAAGCTGTTCGCTACCGACAAAGCGCAGGAGGTGATCGACAAGGCTGTGCAGCTGCATGGCGGCGACGGCGTCCGCAAGGGCCATATCGTCGAAAGCCTGTATCGCGAGATCCGGGCGCTGCGCATCTACGAGGGAGCGTCCGACGTGCAGAAGGTGGTGATTGCACGGCAAGTGATGGGAGCGGCCTGAGACAGGAGTTTGCGTGAAAATTATTGTCTTCGAGTTTTGAGCGACCGGATTTGAGCATTGGGAGGTTTTGACATGCACACCATCCTGCAGCCGGAAGGCTGGGCGAAACCCGTCGGCTACGCCAATGGCGTCGCCGCGCGTGGGCAGCTTGTCTTCGTCGGCGGGCAGGTCGGCTGGAACGGACAGGGCCGCTTCGAGACCGATGATCTTGTCGGCCAGGTGCGGCAGACGCTGGCCAATATTGTTGCTGTGCTCGCCGAGGCCGACGCCAAGCCGGAACATATCACCTCGATGACCTGGTACTTTACCGACAAGGCGGAATATTTGGCCAATCTCAAGGGGATCGGAGAGGTCTATCGCGAGGTGATCGGCCGGCATTTCCCGGCGATGGCCGCCATGCAGGTGATGGCGCTGGTCGAGGATCGCGCCAAGGTTGAGATCCAGGCCACGGCGGTTATTCCGGAGTGACGGCAACACGTGGCAATTTTTTAAGCTTAAAACTTTCGCCTTGAAAAGCGCGGTACTTTGGATAGCATCCAATGTCTTGCGACTGCCGTGCCGGGAGGGCTTTCCGGCAGTCCCGTCACTTGGCGCATCAAAACCGTGCGGGGCCAAACCCGTCCGATCACAACCAGAGGGAACGAAAATGAACTTCACCCGTCGCAACCTGCTGCTTCTTGCTGCTGCCATCGGCATCGCTGGCGGCCCGGCCTACGCCGAAGGCACGCTGAATGTCGGCGCCTATCCGACCAATCCGCCTTTTGAATACAAGAACGAGAGCGGCACGTTCGAGGGTTTCGAAGTCGACATCATCAATGAGGCGGCAAAGCGTATCGGCATGACCACTGATATCGCCGATCTCGGTTTCCAGGCGCTGTTCGCCGCCACCACCTCGAAGCGCATCGACGTCGCCATCTCGTCGATCACCATCACGCCGGAGCGGCTGAAGTCTCAGTCGTTCACGCAGCCCTACTATGATTCCGACATGGGCATCGCCGCGAAGGCCGACAGCCCGATCAAGGCCGAGGCCGACCTCAAGGGCAAGATCGTCGGCGTGCTGTCCGGCTCGACCGGCGAAGCCTGGGTCACGGCCCACCAGGAAGCGGACGGGTTCAGTGACGTCAAGGGCTACGACACGCAGCAGAATTTGCTGCTCGATCTCAGCTCCGGCCGCGTCGATGCGGCGGTCAGCGATATTCCGGGCCTGGAATATTCTTTCACCAGGATGAAGGATCTCGCCGTAAAAGAGCGCATCAAGACCGGCGAGCAGTACGGTCTGATGATGACCAAAGACCACCCGCTGCTCGGCAAGCTGAACGACGCGCTGACCGCGATGAAGAAGGACGGCACGCTGGCCGCGATCCACAAGAAGTGGTTCGGCAGCGACGCACCTGCCGATTCCTCGACCGTCAAGGAAATGCCTATGCCGAAGGCCTGAGCGGCAGTTCGCGCTTAAATGTCGTGCCGGCTTTCGATGCCGGCACGATTTCGGATTTCGGGCTCGGGCTCGAGCGTCGCGGGACGCCAAACGTTTCGGAAATGCTGCGATGTCGCTGCTGGACACCTTCTTCAACGCCGACGTCATGGTCTCCAGCCTGCCGGCGCTGCTGCGCGGTTTCCTGAACACCCTGCTGCTCGGAATCATGAGCATCGGCATCGGTATTCCCGTCGGCCTCGCCATCAGCCTGGTGCGGCTCTATGCGCCAAAGCCGCTTCGGCTGCTGGCTGTCGGCTACATTGACATTTTCCGGGCGATGCCGGTGCTGGTCGTGCTGATCCTGATCTACTATGCGCTGCCGTTCCTCGGCATTCGCCTGTCATCGTGGACGTCCGCGGTGATGGCCTTCGCCATCATCATGGCGGCCTATTCGGCCGAGGTGTTCCGCTCCGGTATAGAGAGCATTCCGCGCGGCCAGTTCGAGGCGGCGCAGGCGCTCGGCCTGCCGTTCTTGCTGACCTTGCGCAAGGTAGTGCTGCCGCAGGCGATCCGCGTCGTCATTCCGCCAATGACCAGCAATTGCGTTTCGATGTTCAAGGATACTTCGCTCGCTTCCACCGTGGCGCTGCCCGAACTGCTGAAGGAAGCGACCAACGCGCAATCGCTCTATGCCAATCCTTCACCGCTGATCGGCGCGGCGCTGGTCTATCTCATCTTTCTCTGGCCGATGGTCCGTCTCGTCAGCCTCCTTGAACGCCGCTTTCAAACCGAAAAGACCCGCTGACTCTGTCAGCGCACTTCGCAGGAGACGACCTTGAACCAGCATCAGATTTCGAAAACCGGCGATGCCGCAGCTTTCCCGGTCGAGACGATCCGCGCCATGTTTCCCGCCTTGCAGCAAGCCGGGGACTTCGTCTTCATGGACAATGCCGCCGGCGCGCAGATCCCGCAAAGCGTGCTCGATGCGGTCACCAACCATTTGGTCGCGCATAATGTGCAGCGCGGCGGCCGCTATGGCCGCAGCGTCACCGTCGACCAAGCCGTCGCCGGCGCTCGCGAAAGCGTGGCCTTGCTGATCAACGCCACCAACCCGGCGGAGATCTGCTTCGGCATGAACGCCACTTCGTTCATCCGCCTGGTCAGCCTCGGCATCGGCCAGATGCTTTCCGAGCGCCCAAACGGGGAGCGTGACGAGATCGTCATCACCGACATGGATCACGACGCCAATATCGCGACCTGGCTGGCGCTGGCGCCCGCCGGCGCCAAGTTCAAATGGTGGCGGATGCGCGAGGACGGCAATCTGCATGTCGACGATTTGCGCCCGCTGGTCTCAGAGCGCACCCGGCTCGTCGCCTGCACGGTAACGGCGCATTCGATCGGGTCGATTGTCGACGTTGCCTCCGTGGCTGGGATTGCGCATGCGGCAGGCGCCGAAGTGTTCCTCGACTGCGTGCATTACGGGCCGCACGGGTTGATCGATGTGCAGGCCTGGGATTGCGATTATCTGGTCTGCTCCGGCTACAAGAATTTCTCGCCGCATATGGGCTTCCTTTGGGGCCGCTTCGAAACACTGAAGCGCTTGCCGACCTTCCGCGAGGATTTCATCCCCGACGAGCCGCCCCACAAAATCGAAGCCGGCACGTTCATCTACGAGAACGTCTCCGGCATGGATGCCGCGGTGCGCTACCTCGAATCGATCGGCCGCAATTTCTTGTCCGAGAATAACCAGTCGCGCCGCGACAACATCGTCGCCGGCATGAATGCCATCCGCGACTACGAACAGGTGCTGGCGCGCGAAATGCTGGCGGTGCTCAAAGATTGCGGCGCGACGATCTACGGCGTGGCCGAAGAGGCACGCCTCAGCGAACGCGTGCCGACCTTCTGCTTCAATGTCGGCACGCTGTCGCCACAGAGGATCGTCGAGGAAATGGCCGAGATGCAGATCGGCATTCGCGACGGCCACATGTATGCGCCGCGTCTGATGAAGCGGCTCAACCTCAGCATGGACAGCGGCGCCGTGCGCGCCTCGCTGGTGCATTACAATACGATCGAGGAAGTCCGGCGCTTCGGCGAGGCGCTGCGCACCATCATCGCCCGGCTGTCCTGATCGGACTGGGCGGCGGCGCCGGCGCGATCCTCGTGAAGCGCAAAGGCGGTCGCACCCGGGTTCTCCAAGCCGGGGCGCAATTGCATGCTTGGGATCAAGTAATCGCCGCCATTCTGCTGCCGATAACGAATGGGCCGCATTGTCTCGAGCGTTCGCATCCTTTCGCGCAGTCGCTCCGCGACAGGCTCGAAATCCGCCTCCCCGAAACGGTCCACCCTGTAAACCACGAACGGCGGAAGCACGTCGTAGCCCGGATAGTATAGAATCCCGTGATTGATCGGGAACAGCAGGTCGTCGATCGGGCCGTTGACGCCGCGGGCGGAATAATGCTCCTCCCAGCCGCCGGTGGTCACGATCAGCATTGCGCGCTTGCCGGCGAGCGTTCCCTCACCAAAGCGATCACCCCACCGCTTGTCGCTGTGCTCGCCAACGCCATAGGCGAAGCCGTAGGCGTACACGCGATCGACCCAGCCCTTGAGGATCGCCGGCATGGCGTACCACCACAGCGGGAACTGGAGGATCAGGGTATCGGCCCATAGCAGCTTGTCGATCTCCACTTTGACGTCTTCGGTCAGAGTGCCGCTCGCAAAAGCTTTTTTGGAGGCGCCGGCCGGCAGGAAGCGTGCTTCAGGCGGCCACGACGGAAAGTCGGCACGGTCTACCTCGGCTTTCCAGCCATCGGCGTAGAGGTCAGACACCCGCACCTCATGGCCTTGGGCCTCAAGTTCCCCGATGGCGACGTCACGCAGTGCGCCGTTGAGCGAACGCGGCTCAGGATGAGCAAAAACAAGCAGGACTTTCATGGGTCTACTCCGAAGAAGGACGATAGACACCAAAGGTAGCCAGCCGTGGGCTGATCCACTATATGTAGGAAATGTATAAGATAATGCCGAATAATGGATAGATCGGACGTCACCCTTGAGCGCATGCGCACCTTCGTTCGCGTCGCCGAGCGCGGCAGCCTCTCGGCGGTGGCGCGCGAGCTCGGAGTTGGGCAGTCGACGGTCACACGGCATTTGCGAGAACTCGAGGAGGCCGTCGGAGTGCCCTTGCTCAGCAGGACCACCCGGCGCGTCACGATGACCGATGAAGGCAGCCGTTACTATGCCGACAGCGTCCAGATCCTGCGCCTCGTCGAGCAGGCCGGCGATGAGGCGCGGGGCACGCGCGGCGCGTCGGCCGGCACGATCCGGATATCCTGCACGGCGGCGCTCGGGGTCTTACATGTCAGCCGGCTGATCTTCGCCTTTCAGGACCGCTATCCCTACATCGGCATCGATCTCAGCCTTACCGACGAGCGCATCAACCTTGTGCGGGAGGGCGTCGACATCGCGCTTCGCCTCGGCCCGCTCACCGACAGCTCAATGAAACTGCGGGCGCTCGGGCAATCCCGGCGTCTGCTGGTGGCGGCGCCGGCCTATCTGGCGGCGCGGGGCAGACCGGCTGTCCCGCAGGATCTGCCTGGCCATGAAGGCATCCGGATGTCGAACATCGCGGGAAGCGACACGCTCACCTTGCAGGGGCCGGGCGGCGAGACCTTTGCGGTGCCCTTTGGCGGCAGATTTCTGGTCGACCATGGGCTTGCTGCGCGCCAAGCCCTTGTCGCCGGACGCGGCATCGCACCCGCCCACCACTGGCTTGTCGACGATCTTCTGGCGGCCGACCGGCTGGAAGTGGTCCTGCCGGGCTATTTTCCGCCTCCCGTCCCGCTGAGCATGCTGATCGTTCCGGAGCGTGCGGGCATTGCCCGGGTGCGGCTGCTGGTCGACTTTCTCGCCGAGCAGATCTCCGGCATTCCGGGGATCGAGAAGCGGTAACCGGCCGGCAAACCTCGCCGGATCAGGCGGCCTTCTTCTTGGCCAACCGTGCCTTGATGCTGGCAACGTCGGCACGCGGCGTCGCCGCGAACAGCGTCCTGGTGTAGCTGTGCTTGGGGTCGGCGAAGACCTCGTCGCGCGAGCCGTATTCGACCGCTTCGCCGAAGTACATTACCATCACGTCGTCGGCGATGTAGCGCACCACCGACAGGTCGTGGCTGATGAAAACATAGGTTAGCTGAAACTCGTCCTGCAGGTCGGCGAGCAGGTTCAGCACCTGCGCCTGCACCGAAAGATCAAGTGCCGAGACCGGCTCGTCCAGCACCAGAAGGCTGGGGTTGAGCATCAGCGCGCGGGCGATGGCGATCCGCTGGCGCTGGCCGCCCGAAAACATATGCGGGTAGCGATTAAAGTGCTCGGGGCCGAGACCGACCTTCTTTAGCATCTTCATGGCAAGATCGCGCCGCTCGTCGGCCGTGCTGTCGGTATTGATGAGCAGCGGCTCGCCAAGCACGTCGCCGATCTTCTGGCGTGGATTGAGCGAACCATAAGGGTTCTGGAAGACGATCTGGACCTTGCGGCGCATTTCCTTCGACAGGCCGTTCCTGCCGATGTCTACCTTCTTGCCGTCGATGAAAAGCTCGCCGGAGGTCGCCGGGTCGATCAGGGTGATGATGCGGGCGAGTGTTGACTTGCCGCAGCCGCTCTCGCCGACGATGGCCAGCGTCTTGCCCTTGTCGACGCTGAACGAAACACCCTTGACCGCATGAACCGTACGGGAGGGGCGGAAAAGCCCGCCACCGACATGATAGTCGCGCACGATGTTCTTGCCTTCGACTACGGTCACGCTCATGAGGCGGTTCCTCCTGCGGACCGGGCTGCGACTACAGATGGGGCCGGCTCAAACAGCATGTCGGAAACAGTAGGCAACCGGTCGCCGACGGCGTTTTCGGGCAGTGCCGACAGGAGCGCGCGCGTGTAGTTGCTCTTGGGGGACTCGAACAGCGACAGCACGTCGGCCTCTTCCATCTTGCGGCCCTTGTACTGGACGATGACACGGTCGGCGGTCTCGGCAACCACCCCCATATTGTGGGTGATCATGATCAGGCCCATGCCATATTTGGCCTGCAGGCCGACCAGCAGATCGAGGATCTGCTTCTGGATGGTGACGTCGAGCGCCGTGGTTGGCTCGTCGGCGATCAAAAGCTTGGGATTGCAGGCGATGGCGATGGCGATCATGACGCGCTGACACTGACCACCCGACATCTGGTGCGGGAAGGAGCCCAGCCGTTCCTCGGGGTCGGCGATGCCGACCAACTTCATCAATTCGATGGCACGCGCCCGGCGCTGGGCGCGGTCCATGCCCATATGGAAGCGCAGCACCTCCTCGATCTGGAAGCCGACGGTGAAGCACGGGTTGAGGCTGGCGACCGGCTCCTGGAAGATCATCGAAATGTCCTTGCCGACGATCTTGCGCCGCTCGGATGGGCCGAGCTTGAGCAGGTCGATGCCGTCGAAGGCCATGCGGTCGGCCCTCACCGTCGCGGTGTTGGGCAAAAGCCCCATCACCGCCAGCATCGCCACCGACTTGCCCGAACCGGATTCGCCGACGATCGCCAGCACCTCGCGCGGTTCGACCGACAGGTCGATGCCTTGTACCGCCATGAATGGTCCAGCGGCGGTGTCGAAGGAAACGGTCAGGTTCTTGATCTCGAGAAGAGGCATTGGATTATGACCTCTTCAGCTTGGGATCGAAAGCATCGCGCAAGCCATCGCCGATCAGATTGATGGCAAGCACAGTGATCAGAATAGCAAGGCCGGGGAAGGTCACCACCCAAGGCGCGCGCAGGATGAACTCGCGCGCCGAGGCGAGCATCGTGCCCCATTCCGGCGTCGGCGGCTGCGCACCGACACCGAGGAAGCCGAGCGCCGCAGCCTCGAGAATAGCGTTGGAGAAGGACAACGTCGCCTGCACGATCAGCGGTGCCAGGCAGTTCGGCAGGATCGTCCTCACCATCAAGCGAAGATGACCGGCACCAGCCACCTTGGCGGAGATGACATATTCGCGGTTCTTTTCGGCCATCACGGCGGCGCGGGTGAGGCGCGCAAAATGCGGCTGCAGCACCAGCGCGATCGCCAGCATGGCATTGAAAAGGCCGGGGCCAAGGATCGCCACCAGCACCAGCGCCAGAAGCAGCGACGGGAAGGCCAGGATGATATCCATGATGCGCATGATCAGCGTGTCGACCCAGCCGCGGAAATAGCCGGCGAGCACGCCAAGCACGATGCCGCTGGTGAGCGAGAAGACAACGACCACCAGGCCGATGAACAGCGAGAAACGCGCCCCGAAGATCAACCGTGAAAGCATGTCGCGGCCGACCGCGTCGGTGCCGAGCAGGAACATCGATTTGCCGCCTTCCTGCCAGGCAGGGGGTGCCAGCAGCGCATCGCGAAACTGCTCGTCGGGCGAATGTGGGGCGACGAACGGCGCAAAGATCGCCACCAGCACCAGCGCCGAAAACACGACAAGGCCGATGACCGCGCCGGTGTTCATCGAGAAGTAGTGCCAGAACTCGGCGAAAGCCCGTTGCCTGCCGCCTGTCGGGATGGAGGCGGCGGTAGCTTCGGCGGCGGATTCGTCGGTCATCTCACTGCACCCGGATGCGCGGATTGATGACGGCGTAGAGCACGTCGACGATCAGGTTCACCGCCATGACGATCAGCGCGATGATCAGCAATCCGCTCTGGACGACGACATAGTCGCGCTTGCCGATGGCATCGATCATCCATTTGCCGATGCCCGGCCAGGAAAAAATGGTCTCGGTCAGAATGGCGCCCGCCATCAAGGTGCCGACCTGCAGTCCAATGGTGGTGACTACCGGGATCAGCGCGTTGCGAAAAGCGTGCAGACCGATGACGCGGCGCGGCGCCAGGCCCTTGGCGCGCGCGGTGCGGACATAGTCCTCGCCCAGCACCTCGAGCATCGCCGAGCGCGTCTGGCGCGCTATGACGGCAAGCGGGATCGTCGCCAGCACGATCGACGGCAGGATCAAATGGCTGACGGCAGATTTGAAAGCGCCGCTCCTGCCGGAGATCAGGCTGTCGATGAGCATGAACCCGGTCGTCGGCCTGAAGAAATACTGCAGGCCGATACGGCCGGAAACCGGCGTCCAGCCGAGATAGCCGGAGAAGAAGATAATGAGCAGCAGCCCCCACCAGAAGATCGGCATCGAATAGCCGGTCAGGGCGACACCCATCGTCGCCTGGTCGAACCAGGAGCCGCGCTTGACCGCGGCGAAAATGCCGGCGGGGATGCCAAGCAGGACGGCGATGATCAACGCCACCGTCGCCAGTTCCAGCGTGGCCGGAAACAGCGCCTGGAATTCGCCGAGCACTGGCCGCTTAGTGGCAATGGATATGCCGAAATCGCCGGTCAGAACCCTGCCGATATATTCCAGGTATTGGATGACATAGGGCCGGTTGTAGCCAAACTGCTCGATGAGCTGGGCGTAGCGCTCGGGGCTGACGCCGCGCTCGCCCGCCAGGGCCAGGATAGGATCGCCGGGCAGAAGCCGGACGAAAGCGAACGCCGCCAGCGATATGCCGAACACGGTCGGGATGATCAAAGCGAGCTTGTGGAGGAGATAACGGAGCATCTTGCTTCATAGAACGGCGGCGCGGGAAGTCCAGCGCCGCCGTTCAATTTCTCAGGACTTATTCGGTGACGTCGACGCCGTCAAACCGATGAATGCCGAGCGGGTCCATAACGAAGCCCGACACCTTCTTGTTCATCGGCATGAAGACCTTGGAGTGGGCGATGGTCAGCCACGGAGCCTCACGCTTGAACACCACCTGAGCTTCCTCGTAGATCTTGGTGCGCTCAGCGACGTCCGTCGTCGCCTTGCCTTTTTTCAGCAGGGCTTCGAATTCCTGGTTGCACCAGATCGCATAATTGGACTGGCCGATGGCATCGCAACCGAGCAGGAAAAAGAAGTTGTCCGGATCGCCATTGTCACCGGTCCACCCCAGTTGGAAGGCGCCATCGCGATCCTTAGCCTTGCCGCGCTGGCGATACTCGGTCCATTCGTAACTGACGATCTCCGCCTTGACCCCGACGGCGGCATAGTCGGCCTGGATCAACTCGGCGACGCGCTGGGCGTTCGGGTTGTAGGGGCGGCTGACCGGCATAGCCCAGATCTTCATCGACAGATCCTTGACGCCTGCATCGGCCAGCATCTTCTTGGCCGCCTCCGGATCATAGGGATCGTCCTTGATGTCCTTGTTATAGGACCACATGGTCGGCGGGATCGGGTTGATGGCCGGCGCACCGGCGCCCTGATAGACCGCGTCGATGATCGCCTTCT
The DNA here is from genome assembly GCF_040320645.1 of Mesorhizobium sp. M0633. Lineage (NCBI taxonomy): Bacteria > Pseudomonadati > Pseudomonadota > Alphaproteobacteria > Hyphomicrobiales > Phyllobacteriaceae > Mesorhizobium > Mesorhizobium sp. M0633. Next base: position 151,264 of record NZ_JAMYQC010000012.1, on the reverse strand, counting down.
TGTTTACCGCCATGTTGAGGGCCTTGCGGACCTCGACCTTGTCGAAGGGCGGCTGCGTCGTGTTGTAAGCCATGTAGCCGATGTTCAGGCCTTCCTGCTCGTCGACCTTGAGGTTCGCGTCGGCCTGCAGTCCGGCAATGTCGGCCGGCGCCGGGTATGACATGATATCGCATTCGCCCGCCTTCAGCTTCTGCGCGCGCACGGCGGGGTCGGGCGTGATGGCGAAGATCAGATCATCGATCTTCTGGCGGCCGCCATAGTAGCCGTCCCATGCTGCATAGCGCACGACCGCATCGACCTGATAGTCGACGAACTGGAACGGACCAGTGCCGACCGGCCTCTGGGTGAACTGCTGCCTGGTGCCGGCCTTGTCGAGCTGGTCGGCATATTCCTTGGAAACGATCGAGGCGAAATCCATGCCGAGGTCCGGCAGGAACGCGACTTCAGGCTTGTTCAGCACGAATTTCACCGTCAGGTCGTCGACCTTGACGATTTCCTTCAGGAGATCGGGGAAGCCCATGCCGGTGAAATATTCCCAGCCGGTGCCTTCCAGATAGCTGTACCACGGGCTTTCTTTCTTCCACTGGCGTTCGAAGGAAAAGATCACGTCGTCGGCGTTGAGGTCGCGCGTCGGCGTGAAATAATCGGTCGTCTGGAATTTCACACCCGGGCGAAGCTTGAAGGTGTATTCGAGACCGTCGTCGGAAACCGTCCAGCTCTCGGCCAGGCCGGGCGAGATGGTGGTCTTGCCATGCTCGAACTCGACCAGGCGCGAATAGATGGTGCGCGACGAAGCGTCGAAGTCGTTGCCGCCGCTCCATGGCGACGGGTCGAAGCCGGCCGGCGATGCCTCCGAGCAATAGACCAGTTGTTTTGCATTGGCCACGCCGCCGAGGACGCTTGCAGCCAGCAACGCGGCTGCAAAAGTCAGTTTCTTTTTCATTGAGCACTCCCTGATGTTCTTCCAAGCCCCTCTGTCAGGCTCGCGAAGGCCGCATATAAGCACCGTTTTTCTAGCTTTGGAACTGCTTGTTTGCCTAACCCACGGGAAGCAGAAAAAATTTTCGGCACGCGGCAAATTGTGGAAAAAACGAGCCGAATCCGCAGGTCACGACATTATTAGCGACTTCAATTTTTTGTTGATCGGTAATGCCGCCGATTGGGGGAATCGAGCCGTTCGGTTCAAGAGATGCGCGTCCGAAAACCGGTCGCGGCCAAGAGGTTTGACGGCAAGTCTTACCGCACTCCAGGTGGCGAGGCTTGCACGGCCGCCGCTTGTGGCAATACATAGATAGATGGGCAGCGTGCCGGATTTTCCCAGGTTCCGGATATTGCGGCAAGCGGTGGGATATCTTTGTTGATCAGGGCGGTGGTGGCGCGCAAGCATGCCGAACCAATAAGAACGATTGAGGGAGCGACAGGTGGCAAAACCGGCAAAGACAACCAACGCGGCGAAAGCAAAGGCCGAGGCAACATCGAAAGCGGTCAAGCCAAAAGCGGCCGCCGCCAAGCCGACGGCTACCGCGAAGGCAAGCGCGAAGCCGGCGGCGAAGACCACGGCTGGAACGGCTGCTAAACCGGCAACCGGCAAGACTGCGCCTGCTGCAAAATCTGCCGCCAAGCCGGCGGCGAAGGCAGTGCCGACAGCGCCACGACCGCCGGCAGGTCCGGCCAAGAGATTACCGAGGGCGATCACCGCACTGGCCGCTGGCCTGCCTGAAAAACCGTGGCTCCAGAGTTACCCAAAGATCGTGCCGGCCGAGATTGGCGACCTGCCCTCCAGTTCGATCGGCGACTTTCTCGTCGCCGTGTGCAAGCAGTTTGCGAATCGGCCGGCCTTCGTCTGCATGGGCAAATCGATCACCTATGCCGACCTCGAGCGACAGTCGGCCGCCTTCGGCGCCTATCTGCAATCAACGGGGCTGCAGAAGGGCGCGCGCGTCGCCCTGATGATGCCGAATGTGCTGCAATATCCGGTGGCGATTATGGCAGTGCTTCGCGCCGGCTATGTCGTGGTCAACATCAATCCGCTCTACACGCCGCGCGAGCTGGAGCACCAGCTCAAGGATTCCGGCGCTCAAGCCATTGTCATCCTCGAAAATTTTGCCTGCACCCTGCAGGCGGTGATCGCCAGGACCGCAGTCAAGCATGTCGTGGTCGCCTCGATGGGCGACATGCTCGGCGGGCTCAAGGGAATGATCGTCAACTTCGTTGTACGCCGCGTCAAGAAGATGGTGCCGGCATGGTCGCTGCCCGGCCATGTCAAGTTCAACGCCGCGCTGAAGGCCGGCACCGGCATGGCCTTCAGGCCCGCAAAGGTCGCGGCCGACGACATCGCCTTCCTGCAATACACGGGCGGCACGACCGGCATCTCCAAGGGCGCGATGCTTTTGCACAGCAACATTTTGGCGAACGTCGCGCAGAACGCGCTGTGGGCCGAAGACGCTTTTACCGTCAAGCCGAAGCCGGCGCATCTGAACTTCCTCTGCGCGCTGCCGCTCTATCACATTTTTGCGCTGACGGCGAACGTGCTGGTAGGCATGCAGCAAGGCGCGCAGAATGTCCTCATCCCCAATCCGCGCGACATTCCCGGCTTCGTCAAGGAGCTGCAGAAATACCCGATCCACATCTTTCCGGGCCTCAACACGCTGTTCAATGCGCTGCTCAATAATGAGGATTTTCGCAAGCTCGATTTCAAGCCGCTGATCCTGACGCTGGGTGGCGGCATGCCGGTGCAGAGGGCCATCGCCGAACGCTGGAAGGCGCTGACCGGCTGCCCGATCAGCGAGGCCTACGGGCTCACCGAGACCTCGCCGGGGACAACCATCAACAAATTCAGCGACGGCGTTTACACCGGCACGATCGGCCTGCCGCTGCCCTCGACCGAGATCGCCATCCGCGACGACGACGGCAACAATTTGCCGCTCGGCGAAGTCGGCGAAATCTGCATCCGCGGACCGCAGGTGATGGCCGGCTACTGGAACCGGCCGGACGAGACCGCCAAGGTGATGACCGAGGACGGCTTCTTCAAATCGGGCGACATGGGCTTCATGGACGAGCTTGGCTACACCAAGATCGTCGACCGCAAGAAGGACATGATCCTGGTTTCCGGCTTCAACGTCTATCCGAACGAACTCGAGGAAGTGGTGGCGCAGCATCCAGGCGTACTCGAAGTGGCGGCGATCGGCGTGCCGGACGAGCATTCGGGTGAAGTGCCGAAGCTGTTCGTCGTCAAGAAGGACCCGGCACTGACCGCCGACATGCTGACGGCTTATTGCCGCGAGAACCTGACCGGCTACAAGCGTCCCAGGTATATTGAGTTCCGCACCGAGTTGCCGAAGACACCGGTCGGCAAGATCCTGCGACGGGCGTTGCGGGGCTAGGCGCAGCTTGAGCGATTGCATCGCCGGCGCCAACGCCGTGAGTATAGGTTCGCGCCCGGACCCGGCAGAGTTCATCCGGGCGAACATGCGGATCGCCCCCGTGCCCGCGCTTCCCGAAATTCGGCTTTACACCGCCCATCCGGGAAGCGGGCTCAGGCGGCTTCTCGAATGGAACCAACATGCGACCGAAGAAGACGGACCTGAACCGGAGCCACCGTACTGGGCCTATGTCTGGGCCGGCGGCGCGGTGCTCGCCCGCTACATATTCGACCGGCCGAAGACCGTGGCCGGCCGTCGCGTGCTCGACCTCGGCGCCGGTTCGGGTCTCGTCGGCATTGCAGCGGCAAAAGCCGGGGCAAGCGCGGTCGTCGCGGCCGAGATCGATCGCAATGGTGTGGTTGCGCTCGGCCTCAACGCGACTGCGAACGGCGTCGCTATCATGATCATTGGCGAAGACATCACCAGCGGTCCGCCGCCACCGGTGGATGTCGTGGTGGTCGGCGACCTGTTTTACGCCCATGATCTTGCTGGCCGGGCCATTTCTTTCCTCGACCGCTGCCTTGCAGCCGGCATCGCCGTGCTGATCGGCGATCCGGGCCGCGCCTATCTGCCCCGCTCGCGGCTTCGCCTGCTGGCCGAATACGAGGTGCCGGATGTCGGCGAAGGCAGGAATGCGGCGATGAAACCGAGCGGCGTGTTCTCGTTCGGACCAGCTAGCTGCGAGTCTAGACTGTCTCGCTGACCCGCGCCGCTAGAAAATCGGGCAGATCGGCAACTGAATCGAGGATGACGTCTGCGATCTGCGACAGCGATTCACGTGTGCCGGTGCCGGACAGCACGCCAATCGCCAGGCCACAGCCGCCGGCGCGCGCCATTTCCAGATCGTGGCGATTGTCGCCGACCATTGCGATCGCCGCCGGCCTGAGCCCTGTCAGGTCCGAGAAGGCAAGGATCGTATCCGGCGCCGGTTTTGGATTGGCCACCGCATCGTAACCATAGGCGGCGTCGAAAAGCTGCGCGACGCCCAGCGTGACCAAGGTTTTTTCCGCGCCGCTGGTCGAGTCGTTGGTGGCGACGCCAAGCCGGTAGGATTTTCTGTGAAGCAGCCCAAGCGTCTCGACCACACCCGGCAGCGCCACCGCCATTGCCGATCCTTGCGCCGAAGTGATGGCGTTGAAGCGGGCGACGGCAAGCATCTGGTCCTCGTCGGACAGCCGTGGAAACCACAGCTCGACGACGTCCATGTTGGTACCGGAGGCAAAAATCGAATCCGGCTTGAAGCGCTTGGTGGCGAAGTCGAAGCCCGCCGCCGCAAGCAGCCTGTCTGCTTTCCACCGATCGCCTTCGGCCGCATCCATCGCCATGAAGTCGGCGATGCCCAGCCATGTCGCGTTGAAATCCACGAGCGTGCCGTCCTTGTCGAACAATATTCCCTTAATGTCCGCCAAGCTTTTCACTCCGGGCCGCGCAAGCGGTGGATGTATTCCACCAGTCCGGCAGTCGAGGCATCCCGCTTTGCGGCGTTCTCCTTGCCTTCAACGACGGGCAGCAGCCCGGTCGCCAGTTCCTTGCCGAGCTCGACGCCCCACTGGTCGAAGGAGTTGATGTTGAACAGCGTGCCTTCGACGAAGACGCGGTGTTCGTACAGCGCAATCAGCCGTCCGAACGTGTGGGGGTCGAGTTTCCTGTAGAGGATCGTCACCGAGGGGCGGTCGCCGGAGAAGACGCGGTGCGGAGCAATCCTGTCGACATCGGCCGGCTTCATGCCTTTCGCCAGCATCTGTGCTCGGGCTTCCTCAAGCGTGCGGCCCTTCATGAAGGCTTCCGACTGCGCCAGGCAATTGGCAAGCAGAAGGTCGTGGTGATGCTTCAGTTCCGGCTCGTGGCCGACGGCAGCGGCAAGGAATTCGACCGGAATGAAATCGGTGCCCTGATGCAGAAGTTGGAAGAAGGCATGCTGGCCATTGGTGCCGGGCTCGCCCCAGACCAGCGGGCCGGTCGGCGTCGTTACAGCGCCGCCGTCCAGGGTGACGCTCTTGCCGTTCGATTCCATGTCGAGCTGCTGCAGATAGGCCGGCAGCCTGGACAGACGCTGATCGTAGGGGATGACGGCGCGAGCGGGGTATTTGCAGATCACGCGGTGCCACCAGCCAATCAGCCCCATCAGCGCCGGCAGGTTCTTCGCCAGCGGCGCGGTGCGGAAATGCTCGTCCATCTCATGGGCGCCGTCGAGAAAGGCGCGAAAATCCTTCGGGCCGATGGCAATCATCACCGGCAGACCGATCGCACCCCAGACGGAATAGCGGCCGCCGACCCAGTCCCAGAAGCCGAAGACGCGATCGGGCGCGATGCCGAATTTGGCGACCAGGTCGAGCGCCGTCGAGACGGCGGCGAAATGCTTGCCGACCGCTTCCTTGCCGAGCGCCTTCTCGACCCATCTGCGCGCGGTTTCGGCATTGGTCATCGTCTCGACCGTGGTGAAGGTCTTGGAGGCGATGATGAACAGGGTGGTTTCGGCGGAAAGACCCTTCAGCGTGTCGTGGATATGGGCACCGTCGATATTGGATACGTAATGCGCGCGCGGCCCGTCATGATAGGGCGCCAGCGCCAGCGTCGCCATGGCCGGGCCGAGATCGGAGCCGCCGATGCCGATGTTGACGATGTCGGTGATTTTCTTGCCGGTCGCGCCGGCCGCCTTGCCGGAACGCACCGCGTCGGCGAAGGCACCCATCGCGTCGAGTACGGCAAGGACTTCCGCCTTCACGTCCTGGCCGTCGAGCACGATGCCCTTGCCGGTCAGGTTGCGCAGCGCCGTGTGCAGCACGGCACGGCCTTCAGTGACGTTGATCTTCTTGCCGGCAAACATCGCGTCGCGCCGGCCTTCGAGGTCAGCGGCCTCAGCCAGCTTCTCCAGCAACTCCATAGTCCGCGCATCGACCGCGCATTTCGACCAGTCGAGCAGCAGGTCGCCGTCACTGGCGGAGAATTTCTCGAAGCGCTGCGGATCGGCAGCGAAAGCCTCGCGCATCGAGCCCGATTTGGCCGCACGATGATCGCGCAATGCGTCGAGCTGCTTTTGAAAGGACGATTGATCCACTGCTTCGCTCCGGTCTCTTGAGATGCATCTTATCAGGCCGGATGTTTCCGGCGCGTGTCGTCGCGGCAAACTATCGGGTCGAATTCCATCTGTTTCAATGCGCAGCGATGCCGCAGCGCTGCGCGGGCCGACGCAAAGGATCACTGGCATAAATCCCAGCGATCAGAAAAATTGATTGGCGCAACACCTTGTGCCACCGGTACATTCGACTGGTCCAGCCAAGTGAAAAAAGCTGGCCATCGAGGAACATCTCCCATGCCACAGCGAAACGACACGGCCATATGGTCCGGCCTGTTCCGGATTTCGGCGGAATCCGGTCAGACCCTGCAGGCGCAGATCCGCCAGGCGATCGTCGCCGCCATCCTCGACCGGCAGATCGCGGCTTCCATGCCGCTTCCGTCCTGCCGGATTCTTGCCGAAAAACTCGGCGTGGCGCGCGGCACCGTGGTGCTGGCTTTCCAGCAGCTGGTCGACCAGGGCTTCCTGGTGGCGCGCGAGCGCCGCGGCCATTTCGTCAATCCCGAAGTGCTGGCGACGCCGGCCAAGCCGCATCAGAAGGCGCCCGACCAGGCCAACGAGATCGACTGGAAGGCGCGTCGGCAGATCGCGGCGAGCGACATGCCGCCGCCGGCCAAGCACGACAACTGGATCAAGTCGTCATACCCCTTCGTCTATGGCCAATTCGACCCGGCGCTGTTCCCGACCGCCGAATGGCGCGAGTGCAACCGCATGGCGTTGGCGGTGCTCGAAATCCGCAACTGGGCATCCGACATGGTCGACCGCGACGATCCGCTCCTGATCGAGCAGATCCAGGCACGGCTGCTGCCGCGACGCGGCATCTTCGCCAATCCGGACGAGATCATCGTGACGTTGGGCGCGCAGAACGCGCTTTACATGCTGGCGACGCTGTTGATGACCAAGGGCTCCAAGGTGGCGATGGAGGACCCGGGCTATCCCGATGCACGTTCGATCTTCCGGCTGGCCGGCGCCGAGATCCAGCCGGTTCCGGTCGACCACTCCGGCATCGTAACCTCGGCCATTCCCAATGATTCCGGCTTCGTCTTCGTCACGCCCAGCCACCATTGCCCGACCATGGTGCCGCTGTCGGCAGAGCGGCGGCAGGAGCTTTTGGCGCGCGCCAACCGGCACAACCAGATCATCATCGAGGATGGGTATGACAGCCAGCTCCTGGACGAGGCGCCGCAGCAGGCGCTGAAGAGCCTCGATCGCTCCGGCCGCGTCGTCTATGTCGGCTCGATGTCGAAGACGCTGGCTCCCGGCCTCAGGCTCGGCTACATCGTCGCCTCGGCCGGGCTGATCTCCGAGCTTCGGGCGCTACGCCGCTTCATGCTGCGCCATCCGCCGGCGAACAACCAGCGCGCCGTCGCATTGTTCCTGTCGCTCGGCCATCACGAGGCGCTGGTGCGGCGGCTGTCGAGCGCCTTCGACGAGAGGCGCAAGCGTCTGGTCCATGCGATTTCCGCCTTCCTGCCGGAGTGGCGCTCGACCGATTCGGCCGGCGGCACGTCGCTCTGGCTCGAGGGGCCGCGCGGCACCGATTCGCGCGGGCTGGCGGAGGCCGCGGCCTCACGGAGCGTCATCATCGAGCCTGGCGACCGCTTCTTCGACCGCACCGAAAAGCCATCGCGTTTCATGCGCTTGGGCATTTCCTCGATCGCGTTGCAGCACATCGAACCCGGCATCCGCGAACTGGCGACGGCAGCTGGACGCAGGCCGGCAGCGGCCTGATCTCCCTTCCCCGACCGGAGCCTGGCGCATGTAGTGCGGCTCCGGTTCTTTAGCTCCTTGGCATATGCGACGGGACCGGCTGGCACATAGGCTGTGCCAATGCCGGCGGCATAGTCGCTGTATAGAGGGGACGAAGCAGGCCGATGGTGGACCAACCGCCGCGCCCGCTCCGCAGCTAAAGTTGGAGTGCCTTCATGCCAATGGCCCATGAGAAGCAGGACGTGTCCGCAGACCAGCGTTCGCGGCGGTCCGGCGGGCGCGAGGCGCGCCGCGCCATGCGGGCGGCACCGCTTGCCGACGACGTCAAGCCGGTGCGTGCCGGCCTCGAAGGCGGAAGCTACAGCCCGCTCAGCGGCAGCGATTGCGAACGTATCCACGAGGCCGTGCTTACCCTTCTGGAGACGGTCGGCTTCGCCAACGCCATCCCCTCCTGCATCGAGGCGCTGACCAAAGCCGGCGCGACCTTCAGTGAGGACGGCCGCCTGCGGTTTCCTCGCGGCCTTGTGCTCGACACCATCAAGAACGCGGCGCGGCATTTCACCCTCCACGGCCAGGATCCGAAGCACGACATGGTGATCCAGGGCAAGCGTGTGCACTACGGCACGGCCGGTGCTGCGGTGCATCTTGTCGATGTCGAAAAGCGTGAGTATCGCGAGTCGCTGCTGCAGGACATTTACGATGCCGCGCGCCTGGTCGAAGGGCTCGACAACATCCATTTCTTCCAGCGGCCGATGGTGCCGCGCGACATTCCCGACCCGCTCGATATGGATTTCAACACGCTCTACGCCTGCGTCATGGGCACGTCGAAGCATGTCGGCACCTCGTTTACCGTGCGTGAGAACGTCAAGCCGGCGCTCGACATGCTCTATGCGATCGCGGGCGGCGAAGAGAATTTTCGCGCGCGGCCTTTCGTCTCCAATTCGAACTGCTTCGTCGTGCCGCCGATGAAGTTTGCCGAGGACGCCTGTGGCGTTCTCGAAGCCTGCGTCGAGGGCGGCATTCCGATCCTGCTGCTGTCGGCAGGACAGGCGGGTGCGACGGCACCGGCGGCGATTGCCGGCGCCGTGGTGCAGGCGGTCGCCGAAGTCCTCGTCGGCCTCATCTACGTCAACGCCATCAAGCCAGGCCATCCGGCGATTTTCGGTACCTGGCCGTTTGTCTCGGATCTCCGGACCGGCGCCATGTCGGGCGGTTCGGCCGAGCAGGCGGTGCTGACCGCGGCCTGCGCGCAGATGGCGCAATTTTACGACCTGCCGGGCGGTTCGGCCGCCGGCATGACAGATTCGAAACTGCCTGATATTCAGTCCGGCTACGAAAAGGGCATAACCGACGTGATGGCCGGTCTTGCCGGCCTCAACCTGGTTTACGAATCGGCCGGCATGCACGCCTCGCTGCTCGGCTTTTGCCTTGAGAGCCTGATCATCGACAACGACATGCTCGGCCACTGCCTGCGCTGCGTGCGCGGCATCGAAGTGACGGACGAGTCGCTGTCGATCGACACGATTGCCGATGTCTGCCTGAAGGGCCCGGGCCATTATCTCGGCAACGAGCAGACGCTGCGGCTGATGCAGACCGAATATTTCTATCCGGCCGTCGGCGACCGCTTTTCGCCGAAGGAATGGAATGAGAAAGGCAGGCCCGATATCCTGCAGCGGGCGATCATCGAGAAGAAACGCGTGCTTGCCGAACGCTTCCCGCGCCATGTGCCAAAGCCGGTCGACGACAAATTGCGCGCCCGCTTCGGCGATATGATCAAGCTGCCGCGCGGCAGAATGGGCGGCTGAGCGTTACCCGCTCGCCGCCAGCAACAAGACACCGGCCAGCGCCGATCCGGCAAGCGTCGGCAGCATACCGATCTTCAGCTTCAGAATGGCGATCATCGAGGCACAGGAAAGCAGCGCCGCGCGCCAGTCTATCGATGAAAGCACCGGCACGTCCATTCCAAGCCCGACATTGCGCACTTCGCCGAAGATAACGTGCAAGCCGAACCATAGAGCGAGATTCATGATGACGCCGACGACGGCGGCGGTGATCGCACCGAGCGCCGCCGACAGCGCCTTGTTGCCGCGCAGCGCTTCGATGTAAGGCGCCCCAAGGAATATCCATAGGAAACATGGGGTAAACGTCGCCCACAGCGTGAACAGCCCGCCAAACAGTCCGGCAAGCAGCGGCGCCAGCAAGCCCGGCTGGCGGAACGCGGCAACGAAGCCGACGAACTGCAAGACCAGGATGAGCGGACCCGGCGTGGTTTCGGCAAGTCCGAGGCCGTCGGCCATTTCACCGGGTGCCAGCCAGCCGAAGTACTCGACCGCTGCCTGCGCGACATAGGCAAGGGCTGCGTAGGCGCCGCCGAAGGTGACGACCGCCATGACACTGAAGAAGCCACCGATTTGAGTCCAAACGCTGGCAGGGCCGGTGAAAGCCCAGACCAGCAGAACAGGCCCCAGCCAGATCGGCAGCCAGATCGCCAAAGTGCGCGGCGCGTGCCATCGTGTCGGCCTGACGTGGGTCAGTTCACCGCGCTCGAACATCAGATCGACCACGCCCTTTATGTCGGGAACATCGCCCTTGCCATGCGAGGCGCCGGAAAAAACTGCCGGCGCACTACGGTTGCCGATCCAGCCTGCCAGCCCGGCAAGCAGCACGATCAGCGGAAACGGCACGTTCAACGCGTAGATGGCGATGAAGGCGGCGAGTGCGATCGACACCATGACCGGGTTTTTCAGCGCGCGTCTGCCGATCCGGATCACCGCCTCGATGACAATGGCGAGCACGGTCGCCTTGACCCCGAAAAACAGCGCCGCGACGAGTGGTACATCGCCATAGAGCGCATAGAGGCTGCTCAGGACGAGCATGACAAGCGCGCCCGGCACGACGAAGAGGAGGCCGGCAACAAGGCCGCCGACCGTTTTGTGCAGCAACCAGCCGATATAGATGGCGAGTTGCTGGGCCTCGGGGCCAGGGAGCAGCATGCAGTAGTTCAACGCATGCAGAAAGCGCTGTTCGCCGATCCAGCGCCGTTCCTCGACCAGTTCCTTGTGCATGAGCGCGATCTGCCCGGCCGGGCCGCCAAAGCTGAGCACGCCGATTTTCGCCCAGACCTTCACGGCCTGCCGGAAGCTCGGCACAGCGGGCTCCTGGATCTCCGCCGGCTTTTTCGAAAGGACGGCGCTCACGATGGTTTGCCTGCGCCGAGACTGACTGCGCCGGCGACCGGCCAGTTATGCGTCTCCTCGGTGGCATCGCGGCACCAGCGGAAAAACGCATCGTAAAGGAGCATGCCGGCCTCGAGCTGCTCCAGATCGTCGCGAAACATCCGTGACAGGCCAAGCGAGGCGGCCAGGAACCCGGCCGCCTGTGGAACAAGATCGAGGCTCGCAGTATCGGCAGCGCGTATGATCGTGGCCAGGCGATCGAGCGCTTCGGATTTGAGCCCGAACTCCTCGATCATGGTGTCGAAGGTGCAGCGTTCGCCGCGGTGGCTCCAGAACACGTTCTCGATGTCGAAAGGGATGGCCTGAAAGCGATCGGCGACGGCCGCCACTTCGGCCGGCTCGACGAAGAGAAAGACCGCGTGAGGATCGATGAAGCGCCGGATCAGCCAGGGGCAGGCGATGCGGTCGACCTTCGGGCGCGTACGCGTCACCCAAACGGTGCGGCCCTTGGCATCGGCGGGCGGTATCTTGTCGGCGTGAACGAGAAGGCCCTTGGCATCGCGCCACGCTTCAAACCCGCCATCGAGCGATTCGGCGGCAACGCCCTCCTGCCGTAGCCATGCGGCCACGCCTTGCGAGAGCTTTTTTCCCTGTTGGCAGACGACTGTCACTTGCCTGCCGGCGAAGTCGGCAGCCCAGTTCGAGACACTCCTGAAATCACGACGATCCGACCCCGGCAGCAGGCGCGGATCGGCGTTGTAGTCATCATCGATGCGGACGTCGATGATTGCGGGTGCACCCGGCAGCCCAATCAGACGGGACAGTTGCGATACAGTGATAGCGGTTGTTGACGGCATGGCGTCCACCTCCTTGAAAGAGAAGCTTGGACGCGAACGTTGGGCTGACGCCTCACGGGGTCGTCGCGATGCACCCCTTGCGATGATCGTGGATTTGTCACGCCCGCTTGTCAAGCATTGCCGTTCTCGCGGGAGCAATCGCTGTTGACAAATGACCGCGTCCAACCCTGTGCCGGGCATTTCTGCCCATTAACGGCAGGCTATCGCAGGTGGAAAGCCGAGGCTTTCGCTCTACGATGTACCCCCACCCCTACCCCTCCTGGCGCTGACCTCGGCAAATTGCCTGCACCGGCGGCTGGCTCGTGCGACGGACCCTGGTCAGTGATTGTCCCTCGGCACGCCGCTTGTATGAGCCACATCCTGGTATTTCACCGCCGGCTTCAGCACCATGCCTTCGGAAAACTGGTCGACCATGCCGCGCTGGATTTCCTGCCAGGGCGTCTGGTGCTTCGGATACTGATAGCCGCCATTGTTTTGCAGCTCGGCGCGGCGGCGCGTGATCTCGTCGTCGCTGACGAGGATGTCGGCGGTGCCCTTGCGCAGGTCGATGCGGACGCGGTCGCCGCTCTTCAGCAGCGCCAGGCCGCCGCCGATGGCGGCTTCCGGCGAGGCGTTGAGGATCGACGGCGAGCCCGACGTGCCCGACTGGCGACCGTCGCCGATACAGGCCAGCGCGTGGATGCCCTTTTTGATCAGATAGGCAGGCGGCTGCATGTTGACGACTTCGGCGCCGCCGGGATAGCCGATCGGGCCGGCGCCGCGCATGAACAGGATGGTGTGCTCGTCAATTCCCTGTGCCGGGTCGTCGATGCGGGCGTGATAGTCCTCGGGGCCGTCGAAGACCATGGCGTTGCCCTCGAAGGCTTCGGGGTCCTTCGGGTTCGACAGATAGCGCTCGCGGAATTCGGGCGAGATGCCGCTGGTCTTCATGATCGCCGAATCGAACAGATTGCCCTTGAGATTGATGAAGCCGGCATTGGCTTTCAGCGGCTCGGCAACCGTGCGGATGACGTCGAGGTTCTCGTTGACGGCGCCGCTGCAATTGTCGCCGATGGTCTTGCCGTTAGCTGTCATGGCTTCCGGATAGGGCAGCAGGCCGCCCTTCATCAGTTCGGCGACCACGGCCGGCACGCCGCCGGCATGGTGATAGTCCTCGCCGAGATATTCGCCCGTCGGCTGCAGATTGACGATGAGCGGTATGTTGAGGCCGACCTTCTGCCAATCGTCATTGTCGAGCGGCACGCCGAGATGGCGGGCGATGGCGTTGAGGTGGATCGGCGCATTGGTCGAGCCGCCGATCGCCGAGTTGACGACGATGGCGTTCTCGAAGGCCTTACGGGTCATGATGTCGGAGGGCTTCAGATCCTCATGCACCATGTCGACGATGCGCTTTCCGGTCTCGTAGGCGATCTGGCCGCGCTCGCGATAGGGGGCGGGGATAGCGGCCGAGCCCGGCAATTGCATGCCGAGCGCCTCGGCCAGCGAATTCATCGTGGTGGCGGTACCCATCGTGTTGCAATAGCCGGTCGACGGCGCCGAGGAGGCAACGATATCCATGAACTCGTCATAGCCAATCTCGCCGGCCGACAGGCGCTGGCGCGATTCCCAGACGATGGTGCCGGAGCCGGTGCGCTTGCCCTTGTGCCAGCCGTTGAGCATCGGGCCGACCGAAAGCGCGATAGCCGGAATGTTGACGGTGGCCGCGGCCATCAGCATGGCCGGCGTCGTCTTGTCGCAGCCGATGGTGAGCACCACGCCGTCGAGCGGATAGCCGTAGAGCACCTCTACCAGGCTGAGATAGGCAAGGTTGCGGTCAAGTGCAGCAGTCGGCCGCTTGCCGGTCTCCTGGATCGGGTGGCAAGGGAACTCGAAAGGGATGCCACCCATCGAGACGATACCTTCGCGCACGCGCTTGGCCAGTTCGATGTGATGGCGGTTGCAGGGCGACAGGTCGGAGCCGGTCTGGGCGATGCCGATCAGCGGCTTGCCGGACATCAGTTCGGCCCGCGTCAGCCCGTAATTCAGGTAGCGCTCCAGATAGAGTGCCGTCATGCCCGGATTGTCGGGATTGTCGAACCACTCCTGCGAGCGAAATTTTTTCTTGTGGGTGGGGGCGCCTGCCATCGTGGTCTCCGTATTTGTATGACAAATCGATATGACAACGCGCGGGAGCAGGCAAGGGGCACGCGCCATCCGAATCCGCTCTTTGGTACGAAAGACATACATCTGCCTCCGCGCTAGACGGGATCGTGGTTTGTCAGCCCGCTATCCCGGAAAAGTTGGAGCGCGTCGCCGCGGACCCTACCTGACCCTTCCGGCCACCCTCCCCCTCAAGGGGCCCACTTGGGGAGGGACATCCGCATCACTCGAACACGATGCTCGGCACTGCAGCCTCGGCCGCGCCGCGCTCTTCATTGACGCGGTCCCAGACCTTGGCGGCGATGTCGCGATAGATTTTCGCCTCAGCGCCATCCGGCTTGGAGACCACCACTGGCGTGCCGGCATCGGAGCTTTCGCGGATGCCCATCTCGAGCGGCACTTCGCCAAGGAAGGTGACGCCGAGACGCTCGGCCTCGCGGCGGGCGCCGCCATGGCCGAAGATGTCGTAGCGTTTTCCCGTATCGGGGGCGAGAAAATAGCTCATGTTTTCGACGATACCCAATAGCGGCACGTCGACCTTTCTGAACATGTTGAGGCCTTTGCGCGCATCGATCAGGGCCAGGTCCTGTGGCGTCGAGACGATGACGGCGCCGGCCAGCGGCACCTGTTGGGCCATGGTCAGCTGGGCATCGCCGGTGCCGGGCGGCATGTCGACGACGAGCACATCAAGCGGTCCCCATTCGACCTCGCGCAGCATCTGCGTCAATGCCGACATCACCATCGGCCCGCGCCAGATCATCGGCGTCTCCTCATCGACGAGGAAGCCCATCGACATGACCTTGAGGCCATAATTCTGCATCGGCTTCAGGATCTTGCCGTCGACGGTCTGAGGCCTGCCACGAATGTTGAGCAGACGCGGCATGGAAGGGCCATAAATGTCGGCATCGAGCACCCCGACCCGCAGCCCGTTGGCGGCAAGCCCAAGGGCGATATTGACGGCGGTGGTCGACTTGCCGACGCCGCCCTTGCCGGAAGCGACGGCGATGATCGCTTCGATGCCGGGTACGCCGCGCTTGCCCTGGCTGTGCGAGGCGGGCGCCTGCGGCGCGGGACGCGCAGGTGCGGCCGGCGGAGCGGGCCTCTGAGCCGGTCTTTGCGGAACCGGCGCCTCCATGCCGCCGCCCTTCTTTTCCGCCGTCAGCGCGACCACGGCGCCGGCAACACCGGGGATCGCCTTGACGACACGTTCGGCCGCCGCACGCAGCGGTTCCATCTCCTGGGCACGGGCAGCGGGAACGGTGATCGAAAAGAACACCTTGGCATCAGCAATGAAAATCTCGGAAACCAGGCCGAGGTCGACGATATTGCCGGTGAAATCCGGCCCATTGACCGTCTTCAGGCGCTCGATAACGATTTCCTTGGTCACGTTTTCATTGGCGGCGGGCATGAGTTTTTCCTCTACTTTTCCGCTCCAGATAATGCAGTTCCGGAACAGAACCAAGCGATGGACCACCAATTGCAGCGGCGTATCGGGGAGGCAGCGAGCATATAACGGCATTTCCAGTGGGAGCAGCCGTCGCCAAATCGTCAACGCAGCCTATTTCATGAGCATGGAATGACAGCCAGGGAAGGAGACGAATCATGCTCGCAAACAGCAACGCGACGGCCAATCTCGCCGTGAAGGACCTGGCCAAGGCCAGGGCATTCTACGAAGGGGTCCTTGGCCTGAAAGAGGTGCACAATGAAGGTGGCGAACTGATCGTCTATAAAAGCGGCGACACCAGCATCAACGTCTACCGTTCGAACTTCGCTGGGACCAACAAGGCGACGGCTGTGACATGGACGGTCGGCGACGAACTCAGCAAGATCGTTGAGGCATTGAAATCGAAGGGCGTGACCTTCGAGCATTACGACATGCCAGGCCTGACGCTGGACGGCGATGTTCATGTCGGTCAGGGCATGAAGGTCGCATGGTTCAAGGATCCGGACGGCAACATCCTGAACCTTGTGGATAGGTAGATACGGCGCATCGCCTGCCGCGCAGTGCTACGGTGCTGTCACCATGCCAGGCCGACCGCGAGGTAGGTGAGAGCCGCGATCGCCGCGGTTGCCGGCAGGGTGACGATCCATGCCACCACGATGTTACCGGCAATGCCCCAGCGAACGGCGGAGACGCGGCGGGCGGCGCCGACGCCGATGATGGCGCCGGTGATCGTGTGCGTGGTCGATACAGGAATACCGAGCCAGGTGGCGGCGAACAGGGTGACCGCTCCGCCGGTCTCGGCGCAGAAACCCTGCATCGGGTTCAGCCGGGTGATCTTCGAGCCCATGGTGTGGACGATGCGCCAGCCGCCGAGCAACGTGCCCAGCGCCAGCGCCGACTGACAGGTGATGACGACCCACAGCGGCACGTAAAAATTCGCGCCGAGCATGCCTTGCGAATAGAGCAGCACGGCGATGATGCCCATAGTCTTCTGCGCGTCGTTGCCGCCATGGCCGAGCGAATAGAGCGAGGCGGAAAAGAACTGCATGACGCGGAAGGTGCTGTCGACGGCGAACGGCGTCCGCCGCACGAACAGCCAGGAGACCGCGAGGATCAGGACGAGCGCCAGCAGAAAACCTGCCGCCGGCGATAGCACGATGGCCGCCGTCGTTTTGCCCAACCCGGTCCAGACGATGGCACCGGTGCCTGCCTTGGCAACGCCGGCGCCGACCAAACCGCCGATCAGAGCGTGCGAGCTGCTGGACGGAATTCCGACGAGCCAGGTGACGATATTCCAGACGATGGCGCCGACAAGTGCTGCGAAGACCACTGCCGGCGTGACGATGCTGGCGTCGATGATGCCGGTTCCGAGCGTCTCCGCTACGTGGAGACCGAAGAACATGAAGGCGATGAAATTGAAGAAGGCCGCCCAGAACACCGCATAATGCGGCCGCAGCACCCGGGTGGAGACGATGGTGGCGATAGAGTTGGCGGCATCGTGCAGGCCGTTGAGGAAATCGAAGAACAGCGCGACGACGACAAGGCCGACCAGCACCGGAAAGGCTATCGCGGCTTCCACTATACGTTCTCGATGACGATGCCGCTGATTTCGTTGGCGACGTCCTCGAAGCGGTCGACCACCTTTTCCAGCTGGCCGTAGATCTCGCTGCCGATCAGATAGGCCATAGGATCGCTGCGGCCGTGCCGCTTGAACAGGTCCTTCAGGCCCTGTTCGTGCAGGTCGTCGGCCCGGCCTTCGGCGCGCATGACTTCCTCGGCGATGGCGTTGAGGCGCACCGTATGCGCCCCGACCTTGCCGAGAAGCGGGATCGCCTCGGCCACCAACTTGGCGGCCTCGACGATGACGCCCCCCATTTCCTGCATCAGCGGGTCGAATTCCTTCTTTTCGAACAGCTTTACCGTCTTGACGGTCTTGTGCATCATGTCGATGGCATCATCCATCGACTGGATCAGGTCCTTGATGTCGCCGCGGTCGAAGGGCGTGATGAAGGAGCGGCGCACGGCCAGCAGCACTTCCGCGGTGATCTGATCGGCTTCGTCCTCGAGATCGATGATCGTCTGACACCAGCGGTCGATGTCGTTGCCCTGCAAAAGCTGCTGCAGTGCCTCGGCGCCACCGACCACGGTGCGGGAATGCCGCTCGAACAGGTCGAAGAAGCGATCTTCGCGCGGCAGCAGCTTGCGGAACCAGCCCAGCATGTTCGGTCTCCCGTCGTGTCCAGTCCACGACCCCGTCTCATTCACATAGCGCCGCATTCCATCGCGGGAAACAGTAAGCCGGCTGAAAGATGTGGATGCGGACGATTTACACACGCGGCTTGCGGCCGAAGGCGATTTCCACGACGTTGCGCGCTACAATCGGACACAGCGTCCGTGACAGGCTCCCGACGGCATGATCGATAAGCTGGAATTCTTCATAGCACTTGCCAGGGAAGAACATTTCGGCCGGGCGGCGGAGGTGTGCGGCGTCACCCAACCGACGCTTTCGGCCGGCATCAAGCAGCTGGAAGGCCAGCTCGGCGTGATGCTGGTGCTGCGCGGCTCGCGCTTCCAGGGATTGACGCCGGAAGGCAAGCAGGTGTTGGTGTGGGCGCGCCGCATCGTCGGCGACAGCAGGACCATGCGCGAGGAGATGCGGGCGGCACGCCACGGCCTGTCGGGGCGCATCCGCATCGCCGCGATCCCGACGGCGCTGGCCATGGTGGCGCGATTGACGACGCCGTTTCGGGCAAAGCATCCCGGCGTCACCTTCTCGGTGCTGTCGCGCACCTCGATCGAGGTGCTGTCGCTGCTCGGCAATTTCGACATCGACGCCGGTATCACCTATCTCGACAACGAACCGCTCGGACGCGTCACCAGCGTGCCGCTCTACGACGAGCGCTACCAACTGATCACCGCCGTCGGGAACCCCTATTTCGACCGCGACAAAGTGACATGGGCGGAACTCAGTCAGCTGCCGCTCTGCCTGCTGACGCCCGACATGCAGAACCGCCGCATCATCGACCAGCATCTGGCCGAAGCCGGCGTGCAGGTGCGGCCGACATTGGAATCCAACTCGATGATCGTGCTGTTTTCGCATATCCGCACCGGCAAATGGTCGTCCATCATGCCGCTTAACCTTGCGGAAACGTTCGGCTTTTCCGAGCCGATCCGGGCTATCCCGATCGTCGAGCCGGATGCCAGCCACACCGTCGGGCTGGTGGCGGCACCGCGCGAACCGCACACGCCACTGGTCTCGGCGCTGTTGGACGAGGCAATGGCGCTGGCGGACGATTTCCGCGCCCGCCGCTAGGCTAGACAAGGCTGGTGACCGCGAACGATAGAAAATTTCTATCGAGCAACGGATCGGCTTTATTGATTTAGCGGGTTTCCTCTGATTTCCTAAGCACTTAGCGGAAGACCGCCACGACCAGGGAGGGCGCTGCATGACGATGCAGCCTGCAAGTACCGAGATCGCATCGCGCACCGCGGCGATCATCCACGAGCTGAAAGGCCTCGAAGGCCCGCTGCTGCCGATCCTGCACGGCATCCAGGAAGAGTTCGGTTATGTGCCGCAGGACGCGCTGCCGGTCATCGCCGAGGCGCTGAACATTTCCAGGGCCGAGGTGCACGGCGTCGTGACCTTCTATCACGATTATCGCAGCCAGCCGGCTGGCCGCCATGTGCTGAAGCTCTGCCAGGCGGAAGCCTGCCAGTCGATGGGCTCGGATGCGATTGCCGCCAAGCTCAAATCATTGCTGGGCATCGGTTTCCACGAGACAACCCGCGACGGTTCGGTGACACTGGAGCCGGTCTATTGCCTCGGCCTTTGCGCCTGCTCGCCGTCGGCAATGCTGGATGACGAGGTGATCGGGCGGCTCGACGACGAAAAGCTCAACGAGATCGTTGCCGAGGTGCGCTCATGATCCCGCGTATCTATATTCCCGGCGATTCCGGCGCGCTGGCGCTCGGTGCGGAAAAGGTCGCCAAGGCGGTTCGTGCGGAATTGGCCGAGCGCGGCATCGAGGCCAAGATCGTGCGCAACGGCTCGCGCGGCGCCTATTTCCTCGAGCCGATGGTCGAAGTGGCAACAGCTAATGGCCGCGTCGCCTATGGGCCGGTGAAGCCCTCCGACGTCAAAAGCCTGTTCGACTGCGGCTTCCTCACCGGCGGCCACCACAAGCGCTGGCTGGGCGCACCGGACAAGATCCCGTTCCTTGCCAGGCAGACGCGGCTGACCTTTGCGCGCTGCGGCGTCACCGATCCGCTGTCGCTCGATCACTACAAGGCGCATGGCGGGCTGAAGGGCCTGCAGAATGCAGTGGCGATGACGCCGGCCGAGGTCGTCAAGCAGGTGACCGAGTCCGGGCTGCGCGGTCGCGGCGGCGCCGGCTTCCCGACCGGCATCAAATGGAAAACTGTGCTCGATACGTCGGCCGACCGCAAATACATCGTCTGCAATGCCGATGAAGGCGATTCCGGCACGTTCGCCGACCGCATGATCATGGAAGGCGACCCCTTCGTGCTGATCGAAGGCATGGCGATCGCCGGCATCGCCACCGGCGCGACCAAGGGCTTTATCTATATCCGCTCCGAATATCCGCACGCGGTGGCGGTGATGCAGAAGGCCGTCGAGATCGCCCGCAAGGCCGGCGTGCTCGGCGTCAATGTGCTCGGCTCGGCCAATTCATTCGACATGGAAGTGCGCGTCGGCGCCGGCGCCTATGTTTGCGGCGAGGAAACCGCCCTGCTCGACAGCCTCGAAGGCAAGCGCGGACAGGTGCGGGCCAAGCCGCCGCTGCCGGCGCACAAGGGCCTGTTCGGCAAGCCGACAGTGATCAACAACGTCATCTCGCTGGCCTCGGTGCCGGTGATCATGGACAAGGGCGCTGCCTTCTACAAGGATTTCGGCATGGGCCGTTCGCGCGGCACCATCCCGATCCAGATTGCCGGCAACGTCAAGTATCCCGGTCTCTACGAGGCCGCGTTCGGCATGACGCTGGGTGAGATCGTCGACGATATCGGCGGCGGCACGGCGACCGGGCGTCCGGTCAAGGCGGTACAGGTCGGCGGTCCGCTCGGCGCCTATTTCCCGCGCGCCCTGTTCGACACGCCGTTCGACTACGAAGCGTTTGCGGCCAAGGACGGGCTGATCGGCCATGCCGGCATCGTCGTTTTCGACGACAGCGCCGACATGCTGAAGCAGGCACGCTTCGCCATGGAATTCTGCGCCATCGAGAGCTGCGGCAAGTGCACGCCGTGCCGCATCGGCTCGACGCGCGGTGTCGAGGTGCTGGACCGGCTCTCCCAGAACGTCGAACCGGAAAAGCAGATCGCGCTGGTCACCGACCTTTGCAACACGATGAAGTTCGGCTCGCTTTGCGCTCTCGGCGGCTTCACCCCATATCCAGTGATGAGTGCACTCAACCATTTCCCGGACGACTTTCGGCCGACGCCGGTCGCCGAAGCAGCGGAATAGGAGCGGACAGGTATGAACGCGGCATTCGACATCAAATCGCTGGTCCAGGAAATCGACTACGGCACACCCGCCTCTGAAGCAGAACAAAAGGTAACGCTGACGGTCGACGGCAAGTCGGTGACGGTGCCGGCGGGGACCTCGATCATGCGCGCTTCGATGGAAGCGGGCGTCGAAATCCCGAAACTCTGCGCCACCGACATGCTGGACTCGTTCGGCTCCTGCCGGGTCTGCCTCGTCGAGATCGACGGGCGCGGCGGCACGCCGGCCTCGTGTACGACGCCGGTCGGCGAAGGCATGGTCGTGCATACGCAGAGCGACCGGCTAGACGCCATTCGCCGCGGCGTGATGGAACTCTACGTCTCCGACCATCCTGCGGCGTGGGGCGAGAAGGCCGGCACTGGCGCCAGCGAGTTCGACAAGGTCGTCAGGACGGTCGGCCTGACCGAGAACCGCTATGGCGTGGACGGCCGCAACCACGTCAAGCAGGAAAACGGCGTGGCGCCCGGCCATGGCTCGCTGACCATCGATTACATCGCCCGCGATGAATCGAACCCGTATTTCACCTACGATCCGACGCAGTGCATCGTCTGCTCGCGCTGCGTGCGCGCCTGTGAGGAGGTGCAGGGCACGTTCGCGCTGACCATCGAGGGCCGCGGCTTCGAATCCAGGGTCTCGGCCGGCATGCACGAGGCGTTCGTCGATTCCGAATGCGTGTCGTGCGGGGCCTGCGTGCAGGCCTGCCCGACCGATGCGCTGAGGGAAAAGACCGTGCTGGCGAAGGGCCTGCCCGAGCGCTCGACCGTCACCACCTGCGCCTATTGCGGCGTCGGCTGTTCGTTCAAGGCCGAGGTCAAGGGCGACGAGGTCATCCGCATGATGCCCTACAAGGCAGGCAAGGCCAACCACGGCCACTCCTGCGTCAAGGGCCGCTTCGCCTATGGCTACGCGACGCACAAGGACCGTATCCTGAAACCAATGATCCGCGAGAAGGTCAGCGATCCGTGGCGCGAAGTGTCGTGGGAAGAGGCGCTCACCCATACGGCGAATGAATTCCGCCGCATCCAGTACCAGTACGGCCGCACCTCGATCGGCGGCATCACCTCCTCGCGCTGCACCAACGAGGAGACCTACCTCGTCCAGAAGCTTGTCCGGCAGGGCTTCCGCAACAACAATGTCGATACCTGCGCCCGTGTCTGCCATTCGCCGACCGGCTATGGTCTCGGCCAGACCTTCGGCACCTCCGCCGGCACGCAGGACTTCGATTCGATCGAGCAGACGGACGTGATCCTGCTGATCGGCGCCAATCCGACCGATGCGCATCCGGTGTTCGCCTCGCGCATGAAGAAGCGCATGCGCGAGGGCGCCAAGCTGATCGTGCTCGATCCGCGCCGCACCGACATCGTGCGCTCGGCCCACGTCGAGGCGCAGTTCCATCTGCCGCTGAAGCCGGGCACCAACGTCGCCATGCTGACCGCACTTGCCCATGTCATCGTCACCGAGGGCCTGTTCGACGAGGCCTTCATCCGCGAGCGCTGCGACTGGGACGAGTTCCAGGACTGGGCATCGTTCGTGGCGCTGCCGGAAAATAGCCCGGAAGTGGTCGGCCAGCTTGCAAATGTCGATCCCGACGACATACGCGGCGCGGCGCGGCTCTACGCCCGCGGCGGTAACGGCGCGATCTATTACGGCCTCGGCGTGACCGAGCACAGCCAGGGCTCGACCACCGTCATCGCCATTGCCAACCTCGCCATGGCGACCGGCAATATCGGCCGGCCGGGCGTCGGCGTGAACCCGCTGCGCGGCCAGAACAATGTGCAGGGCTCCTGCGACATGGGCTCGTTCCCGCACGAGCTTCCCGGCTATCGCCACATTTCAGGCGACGCGGTGCGCGCCATCTATGAGAGCCTGTGGGGCGTCAAGCTCGACGACGAGCCCGGCCTGCGCATCCCCAATATGCTGGATGCGGCCGTCGACGGCTCGTTCAAGGGGCTCTATGTGCAGGGCGAGGACATCCTGCAGTCGGACCCCGACACCAAGCATGTCGCCGCCGGTCTCGCCGCGATGGAATGCGTCGTCGTGCACGACCTCTTCCTCAACGAGACGGCCAACTACGCGCATGTGTTCCTGCCCGGCTCGACGTTCCTCGAGAAGGACGGCACCTTCACCAATGCCGAGCGCCGCATCAACATGGTGCGCAAGGTGATGGAGCCGAAATGCGGCTATGCCGACTGGGAAACGACGCAGGAGCTCGCCAAGGCGCTCGGCCTCGGCTGGAACTACACGCATCCGTCCCAGATCATGGACGAGATCGCCAAGACAACACCAAGTTTCGCCGGCGTTTCCTTCGACCTTCTCGACCGGGTGGGCTCGGTGCAGTGGCCCTGCAACGAGAAGTCGCCGGAAGGCACGCCGATCATGCATATCGGCGGCTTCGTGCGCGGCAAGGGCAAGTTCATCCGCACCGAATACGTCGCGACCGACGAAAGGACCGGACCGCGCTTCCCGCTGCTGCTGACCACCGGCCGCATCCTGTCGCAATACAATGTCGGCGCGCAGACCCGGCGCACCGACAATGTGGTCTGGCATAGCGAGGACCGGCTGGAGATCCATCCGCACGATGCCGAAAATCGCGGCCTGCGCGACGGCGACTGGGTGCGGCTGACCAGCCGCTCCGGCGAGACGACGCTGCGCGCGCTGATCACCGAGCGGGTGTCGCCGGGCGTCGTCTATACGACCTTCCACCATCCCGACACCCAGGCTAACGTCATCACCACCGACTTCTCCGACTGGGCGACCAACTGCCCGGAATACAAGGTGACCGCGGTGCAGGTGGGTGCATCCAACGGCCCGTCGGAATGGCAGCGCGACTATGACGAGCAGGCAAAGCAAAGCCGCCGCATCGCCCCGCTGCAAGCAGCGGAGTAGCGGTTTTGGTTTCGTGCCGGAGTACCCCCCTCTGGCCTGCCGGCCATCTCCCCCTCAGGGGGGGAGATTGGATGTCATCTCGACTTTCGCCAATCACCAAAGTCGAAAGGTGCGCCGCGACGCCTGAACTGCCGATCTCCCCCCTTGAGGGGGAGATGCCAAATGATGACAAAGAGGGCAGGCCAGAGGGGGGTGCCGCGTGATGCCCAAACGTCGTGCTGTCACACAGATCAGCCGCCTCGCGCGCCGCGCCGGCGGCACTGCGGCCGCCAACCGCATGGTGCCGGAAGAGACGCCGGTGGCGTTCTCCTTTGCCGGCACCACGCATGCGGTGATGATGGCAAGCCCGGCTGATTTCGAGGATTTCGCGCTCGGCTTCTCGCTGACCGAAGGCATCATTGCCTCGCCGGACGAAATCGAAGCGATCGAGGTCGAGGATCACGGCGCCGGCATCGATATCCAGATCCGGCTGAAGGACCAGGCCAACACCCGCTTCGAAGCGCGGCGGCGCAGGCTGGCTGGGCCGGTCGGCTGCGGGCTGTGCGGCATCGAATCGATCGAGGAGGCGATGCGCTCGGTAAACCCGGTCGGTGCGTCGCAACTTACACTTCAGGCCAATGACATCGTCCGCTCGGTCAAGCTTTTGTCGAAGCTGCAGCCGCTGCACGCCGAGACCGGTGCCGTCCACGCCGCCGGTTTTTACCTCCCCGGCAAGGGCATCGTCATGGCGCGTGAGGATGTCGGCCGCCACAACGCGCTGGACAAGCTGGCTGGCGCGCTGGCCAAAGCCGGTATCGACGGCAGGTCGGGGGCCGTCGTCGTCACGTCGCGCGTTTCGGTCGAGATGGTGCAGAAGACCGCGGCGATCGGCTCGGCCGTCATCATTGCCGTCTCGGCGCCGACCGCACTTGCCATCCGCACCGCGGACGATGCCGGCATGACGCTGGTGGCGCTGGTGCGCGGCGACGATTTCGATATTTTTACCCATCCTGACCGAGTGGTTTCCGGAGTTGCCAAGCATGTCGCATGACGAGGGCCACCTCATGAGCACCAGCGAAAAGCTGGTTCGCATGGCCAACCAGATCGCCGCCTTTTTCCACTCAAAGCCGCGCGAGCAAGGCATTGCCGGCGTCGCCGAGCACATCAACAAGTTCTGGGAGCCGAGGATGCGCCGGCAATTGTTCGAGATGCTGGACAGCGGCGGCGAAGGGTTCAACGAGCTTGTCGTCGCGGCCGCGCCACACATCAAGCGGCCTGGCGCGCCGGAGGGCGCAGGTTTCAGCGCTGGCGGAGCGAACACCGAGACGACCGCCGCGTCACAGAAGTAGGCGCCGCGGGCCCACATTCACGCTCTCTAAAGTTTCATCTGCCGCAAGCTGCGCGCCTCTGCTATGATCGGCGACAAGAATTCGTCGGGTCGGGCGGACAAACCTCGTGAGGCCGATCGAAACTCGATACGCGCTCAGTGGCGACGTGCGGATCGCCTATCAGGTGGTCGGCCAGGGATCGCTCGATCTCGTCTTCGTGCCGGGTTTCATTTCCAATCTCGACCTGCACTGGGAAGACGAGGGCTACACCCGGCTGTTGAAGCGGCTTTCCGCGTTCTCACGGCTGATCCTGTTCGACAAGCGCGGCACCGGTCTGTCCGATCGCGTCGATGCCCACCATCTGCCCAGCCTCGAAACCCGCATGGACGATGTGCGCGCGGTGATGGATGCGACCGGCAGCGGCCGCGCCGCCTTGCTCGGCGCTTCGGAAGGCGCGCCGATGGCAATGCTGTTCGCCGCCACCTACCCGGAGCGGACGCGGGCGCTGGCGCTTTATGGCGGCTATTCGCATTTCCACAAATGGGTGATGCCGCCGGAACGCCTGGAGGCGTTCATCGCGACGGCGGAGACCGCATGGGGCACCGGCGCCACCCTGCCGCATTTCGCACCCGGCCGCGTCGACGATCCGCGTTTCGCCACATGGTGGGCGCGCTTCGAGCGGCTGTCGGCGAGCCCGACCGCGGCAATCGCCCTGGCCCGCATGAATGCAGCTATCGACGTGCGCGGCGTGCTGGCGGCGATCAGCGCACCGACGCTGCTGGTCCATCGCCGCAACGATGCGCGCGTCGACCCGGAGGCCAGCCGCTTCCTGGCAAGGAAGATCCCGAATTCGCGGCTGGTCGAGGTGCCCGGGCGCGATCACCCGATCTGGACCGGCGATGTCGACCGGGTGGCCGATCTGATCGAGGAGTTCCTGACCGGAGCGCGCGCCGTTGCCGAGGCCGAGCGCGTGCTGGCTGCACTGCTGGTCACCCGGATCTACGACACGGCGCGGCTTGGCGACCGCATGTGGAGCGAGCGCAGCCAGCGTTTTCAGGAAACATGGCGGCTGCTGGTCGGGCGCCATGGCGGCCGCCCGGCCGGCACGAATGGCGAGCTGATGATGGCGCGCTTCGACGGCCCGGCGCGGGCCGTACGCTGTGCGGAGGCGCTGCGCGATGCGGCGCAGGAGATCGGCGTCGCCAGCGCGCAGGGCGTGCATGTCGGCGAGGTCGAGTTGCGTGGGCCGCCGACGGGGTTGACGGCGCGCGTGACGATTCAGCTTGCCGCGCATGCCGGGCGCGGCGACATCCTCGCTTCGCGGCTGGTCGCCGACCTCGCCGCCGGTTCAGGCCTTCATTTCAATGACGCCGGGCGCATCGCGCTTGACGAGCTGGATGAGCCGCTGGCGCTGGTGCAGGCGACCTCGGAACAGCATCTGGAGCCGGCCTGCCGGCCGAAGGCCAAGGCTGCCGAGCCGGCCGCACTGACGGCACGCGAAAGCGAGGTGGTGAACCTCATCGCCGATGGCAAGAGCAATGCCGCGATCGCCGCCGAACTCGGGCTGAGCGAACACACCGTCAAGCGCCACGTAGCCAATATTCTGCTCAAGCTGGACCTGCCGTCGCGGGCGGCGGCGGCGGCGTTCTCGGCCCGGCACGCTGGCCCGCACGGGCCATAGGAGCCATGGCGCTTTCGGGCGAAGCGGCCGGGCATGCGTAAGCGCTATCACTTCGTCCCATGCAGGCCAGGCGGATGTCGCCGGGAAAGGCGCTGCGAAGGGAGGAATAAAATGCTGAAGTCGACACTCAAATCACTGGTGCTGGCGGCAGGCGTTGGCGCGCTGTTGGCGATCGTTCCTGCCAAGGCCGAAGACGCCTCGGCGACGGCTGCCTACAAGGACATCCAGGCAACGCTCGGCTCGGTACCGGACATGTTCAAGACGCTGCCGGACGTCGCCGTTGCCGGCGCCTGGGCCGAGATCAAGGGCGTGCAGCTCAACCCAAACACCGCGCTCGACGGCAAGACCAAGGAATTGATGGGCCTCGCCGTCGCCTCGCAGATCCCCTGCCAGTACTGCATCTATTTCCACACGCAGGCGGCCAAGCTCAATGGCGCCAGCGACGAGGAGATCAAGGAGGCGGTGGCGATGGCGGCGATCGTGCGCCACTGGTCGACGATGCTCAACGGCAGCCAGGTCGATCTCGCCACTTTCAAGAAGCAGTCCGACGAGGTGTTCGCGGCCGTCAAGGCGAAGTCGCAGTGAAGAAGCCACTGCCCGGCGGCGAGCGCCGGGCAGTGCCTGATCAAGCAACCACCCGATCCGAGAAGACGGGCCTATGGAGGAAAAATTGCCGACCAAGACACAGACGATAGACGGCGCTGCGATCAAGAAGGCGATTGAGGGCCGTGATGGAAAATTGCTGGCGAGCTTCTATGCCGACGACGCATTGGTGCGGGTGATCGACCGCAACAACCCGCCGAGCAAGCCGCGCGAAATCCGCGGGCGCGCTGCGATCACCACGTTCTGGGACGACATCTGCAGCCGGGCGATGACCCACAAGGTCGACACCACCATCGCCGACGGCAACAATCTCGCCTTCACCCAGGCCTGCGCCTATCCGGACGGGACCAAGGTGTTCT
The DNA here is from genome assembly GCF_040320645.1 of Mesorhizobium sp. M0633. Classification (NCBI taxonomy): domain Bacteria; kingdom Pseudomonadati; phylum Pseudomonadota; class Alphaproteobacteria; order Hyphomicrobiales; family Phyllobacteriaceae; genus Mesorhizobium; species Mesorhizobium sp. M0633. The sequence goes on along the minus strand of NZ_JAMYQC010000012.1, from coordinate 123,086 downwards.
GCGCGGCGATGCTGGAGCTGAAGAACGGCCTGATCGTGCGGCAGACCGTCGTGCAGGCATGGGACGAGTGAGGCGGCGGCGATGTTCAGTGCCAGGTGGCAGATCGACGCCAAGTTCGGCCACAAGCAGACCGTGCTCGAACTATTAAAGAATGAGAACGCGAGATCGGCTCGCAGGTCGGCCTCGACGACCTCAAGTTCCAGATCATGACCGAATCGAACGGCGCGCGGGAAGCGACGGTCGGGTCACATCACCAGGTCGAAAGCCTCGCCCAATTGGAGGCGTTCTTCGCCAGGATCGCCAAGATCGACGCGCACGCCAAATGGGGCAAGGAGATGGAGCCCTATGTCGTGTCGGGCACCAGCCTGTGGAACATCTACCGCATCGTGGAATAGCAGTCCGGCTTACTCCCTTCTCCCCGTCACTTACGGGGAGAAGGTGGCGGCAGCCGGATGAGGGGCAGCGCGACGTCTATAATTACGGAGAGCGCAAACCTCTATTCGCTCTCGCCGTCCAGCGCGGGCACCGACACGCCGGCAAGCTCCGCCGCCAGCAGCCGCGACGCACCGGCGCGTGCGATCCTCAGCATCAGCGCCTTGCGCGTTGCCGCCGCCATGCGGTGCTCGGGCGCATCGCGCAAAATCTCGGCGCCGTAACCGTCGGAGAGAATGAAGCCGCACTCCTGCGGAAAAATTTCCTGGGGTACGCCGGGATGGGTGGCGAAGAAGAACCGGTCGGAATGCAGCCGGTAGTCCGGCCATTTGCGGTCGACCCTGAAATCCTCGATCGAGGATTTGATCTCGATGATCCAGATGTCGCCCTGGCGGGTCAGCGCAACCAGGTCGGCCCGCCGGCCGGTGGCCAGCGACAGTTCGGGCAAGACATGCGCGCCCATCTGCCTGAGCAGCCGCTGCACGCCGCGCCTGACCAGCATGGCGCGCTCCGACTGGCGGCCGTCGATGAGCGGATTGAGGGGTAGAGGTGAGATGATCGGCATTACCGCACCATGCCAGATTTTGTTCACGGTTTGAACCCGGTCGCGGCGATTATCTGGCTGACAAACCTAATCTGCAAAATACTGTGGAGCGGGCGCTACAAGGCCCGCCCTTCCACAAGGCGGGCCGCTCGCGTTATGAATGCGTTTCCTACTGGTGAGGGGAGCTATGTTTTCGCGAGGCGTCGCGGTTGATCTAATATTCACCGCTGCAGGCCCGATAGTGGTCGCAGCATAATCAAAAAGGTGGCGAAGCATGGTTACTGAGAATGCAAGTTTGACGGTCGAGCAGACTAGGCTCAATAGGATGCTCACGCGGGGCGTCGTATTTTCCGTCATTTGGCTCGCCGGTTTCGGGTCTTCTTATGCACTCTACCAGGGGCTTCTGGCGCGACGGATGATAAAAATGAATCCCGTGCTTCGGGGAAATGGCCGCGCCTGGTGGTGCATCATTGTGGGAGGGCTTGGGGCCGCAGCCTTATGTGCGATAGTTGGCGCCGGCATTTTCAATGCCATGACACAACCCTAGGTCACGCTGCAACACCGCCTGCCGATCTGGTGTTGGGTCATATTGATTTGTAGGTCCCGTCAATGAGTGCTTCCGGCGTCATCCTCCCATCATTGGCCGTCATTTCCCGCCCGCAAGTTTAAAGCTTGCTGATTCATATCAGAATGCTCCTGTCCCGTCGCCGGGCCGCACCAGATATGGCAACTCAGATTTGCCATTGTCATCGACCCGGCCCTCAGCTAATCGGCATCATCCCTTCCAGGGCAATAATTCTCGTCTTTGCGCAGCGTTCGCGGATGGCTTTGAGGCGGCTGTATTCTGGAGAGTCGTACCATGCCAGGAGGGACGCCATGTCCGGGAATTCGACAATGACGAGGCGATGAGGTTCCCAATCGCCCTCCAGAACTTTGGTGGCTCCGCCGCGAGCGATGTACCTCCCCCCATAGCGGGCTTCGGTTGCCGGCACATCCCGGCGGTATTCCTCGAAAACGGCGGCGTCGGTTATGTCTACATCAGCAATGAGATATGCGGCCATTGACCTTACTCCCTGAAAAAAACATTGAAACAGGTCTATTAGCGGCCCCGCAACTAAGCCAGCGGTACTACGCCTCGGAAACGACTCGCGTTCTCCCGGATTGGGGCGCTTAACTGTCTTGGTGGGGGCAGCTCTGGGAGAGACGAACCATGCCGATGTATCTCACGCGATTCAGCTACAGGCCCGAAACCTGGGCGCGCTTGATGGATAATCCCGAGGATAGACGCGAGGCTGCCCGTTCCTACATCGAGTCGGTCGGCGGAAAGCTGCACGGGTTCTGGTATGCCTTCGGAGAGTACGATGGCTGGAACCTATGGGAGGCGCCGGACAACGTGTCGATGGCATCCGTCATGCTCGCCATCGGTGCGGGAGGCGCGCTCAGCTCTTACGAGACCACCGTGCTGCTAAGTGTCGAAGAGACGATGGAAGCCCTTGGGAAAGCCAAGTCGATCCGGTATCGCCCACCGGGATCGTGACCGCCGCCCGCGCTTTGCGGAGTGTCGAAGGCTGGTAACGCTTGCTCGCGAACTGCGCACGTTCCTAAACTTTTGCGCAAAAGAGTCCACTGCGGCTCTTGGCAGCGCCGGCAGCTTGCGCTTTCAATGTCGGCTACGGTGTTTTACGAGGAGCATTAGATGACGGAAGATGACGACCGGAAATCAGCGACGCCGGAGGAAATCCGCCCGGCCATCAGAGGATGGGCGGTGCTTGGGGCAATTATCGTTGCCGTGTTTGGTGCGGCCTACGTCATGATCGATAGTTGAATGGCCGACGGTCCTGGTCGCCCCGATGGACTGCCTGAAACGATCGGCACGGTCCTGGGTGCATTGGTGGTGATCGGCACGTTCGGGCTTCTGGCTTGGACCGTGCTTCGCGGCGTCCTTTATTAAACCCGGCCCGTCTGGACTTTCCCCTGCGGCGGCCGCGTCTCAGGCCGATCTCCTCGCAGCAACGGATGGTCTTGGCCGCAGGCCAGAGCGCCGGGCAGCGGCACCGACATTCACGGTGATGTCCTCGTCTCCTGGTTCTTGTTCTTGGCCCATTGATTTTGCAACATAATCCTGCGGGGGCTGTTGCCGAAATGCCATAGTCGCTGGTTTACCGGCACGCAAGCCCAAGGATATAGGCATCGCCCGCTTGGCAAGCAAAGCAAATGCCAGCATGAATGAAGATGAAAAAAGCGGCCGACTCGAGCCGCTGTTGTTTGGGCAGGCATCGGACCTTTTCATGCGCATGAAGTCACTTGCAATCGTCGCGGCCCTGGCGCTGTCGACGGCTGTCGCCGGTTGCAGCACCATCGGCTCGCAGATCTTCACCAACAACTACGGCGCGGTAACCGACGCCGGCTATCATTTGCCGCGCGTTCCGATCGAAAAGGTGCCGTTCAAATACCGCCGGCAGATCGTCGACTACGACACCAAGGAAAAGCCGGGCACCATCATCGTCGATACGCAGAACAAGTTCCTCTATTTCGTCATGGGCGACGGCGAAGCGATGCGCTACGGCATCGGCGTCGGCCGTGAGGGTTTCGAATGGCACGGCACCGCCCATATCGCGCTGAAGCGCGAATGGCCGACCTGGACACCGCCTTCGCAGATGATCAAGCGCCAGCCGGAGTTGGCCAAGTTTGCCGGTGGCATGGACCCGGGGTTGAAGAACCCGCTCGGCGCGCGCGCCATGTACCTGTTCAACAAGGGCGGCGACATGGGTTATCGCCTGCATGGCAGCCCGGAGTGGAATTCGATCGGCAAGGCGATGTCGTCGGGCTGCATCCGGCTGATGAACCAGGACATTATCGACCTCTACGACCGCACCTCGGTCGGCGCCAAGGTCATTGTGATATAAAACCCTTATACGCGGACCGTCTAGGCAACAACACAGACGTCGCAAACAGAAAACCGGGCACTTTGGCCCGGTTTTTTGTTGTCTATCGACGTTGACGATGGAACGGTGCGTCAGGAGACCTGTTCGACGTGCTGCACTTCCGGCACAAAGTGCCGGAGCAGGTTCTGGATGCCGTGCTTCAGCGTCGCGGTCGACGACGGGCAGCCGGCGCAGGCGCCCTTCATGTGCAGGAACACGGTGCCGTTCTCGAAGCCGCGGAAGGTGATGTCGCCGCCGTCCTGGGCCACCGCCGGGCGCACCCGCGTGTCGAGCAGCTCCTTGATGGTGACGACCAACTCCTCGTCGGCCTTGTCGTAGAATTCGCCGGTCTGGCTGGTCTCGGCGGCGGGGCCGGCCTTGGCCATCACCGGGGCGCCGGACATGAAATGCTCCATGATGGCGCCGAGGATAGCCGGCTTCAGATGCTGCCAGTCGGGGCCGTCCTTGGTCACGGTGATGAAATCATAGCCGAAGAAGACGCCGGTGACGCCGGGGATTTCGAACAGCCGGCCGGCGAGCGGCGAAGCCGTCGCGGCGCTATCGGCATCGCGGAAATCGGCGGTGCCTTCTTGCAGCACTTCCTTGCCGGGCAGAAATTTCAGCGTCGCCGGGTTTGGCGTCGACTCGGTCTGGATGAACATGGCCGTCTCCGTGCCCGTTGGGGCAGCTAGTTTGGAATAATTCTAATTAGGCTTTATCCGCCCGACATTCAAGCGAAAGGCATCGCCGGCGGTAGCGGCAGGCGGAATGTTTTACCCCTGCCTTGAGCGAGGCGCGCTCAGGCGAGGCTGTCGATCTCCTCGTCGGACAGGTTCTGCGGCACCACCGTGACCGGGATGGGAAAGGCGGCGCCCTTGCCGGCGACCGCGCCGACCAGCGGCCCTGGGCCTTCCTTGCCGGCGCCTGCCGCCAGCACCAGGATGGCGATGTCCTGGTCTTCCTCGATCAGCTTGTGGATCTCTTCGGTCGGCTTGCCTTCGCGCACCACCAGTTCCGGCTCGATGCCGAGCTTCTGGCGCACCTTGTTGGCGTAGCTGTCGAGTGCGGCACGCGCCGTGGCGGTCGCCTCCTCGCGCATGATCTTCTCGACGCCCAGCCAGTGCTGAAAATCATCCGGCTCGATGACATAGAGCAGCACCAGTACGCCGCCCGTGCTTTGCGCCCGCTTCGAGGCGTAGGCGACGGCGCGCTCGCATTCGGGCGTATCGTCGATGATCGCCAGGAACTTGCGACGATGACCGGCTTCGCGGCTGAGGCGTTTGGAGACCATATTCACCCTGTTCGATGGTTTCGGTCGCAATCTGCCACCGCCACAGCCCGCCCGCAAGCGACCGGCGGCTGTGGCGATAGGCGCCGCTCTAAGGTCAGCCTTGCAGCAGGCCGATAATGTCGCGCACGGTCTTCATGGTCGCTTCGGCCAATGTGCCGGCGCGCTCGCCGCCATCCCGCAGCACCGCGTCGACATAGGCGCGGTCGCCGGAGATGCGGCGCATCTCGCCGGCGATCGGCGCCAGCTTTTCCACGGCAAGATCGGCCAGCGCCGGCTTGAACACCGAAAACTGCTGGCCGCCGAATTCCTTCAGCACGGCCTCTTTCGAGATTTCGGCGAGGCCGGCATAGATGCCGACGAGGTTTTCCGCTTCCGGCCGGCCGGCAAGGCCGTCCAGTTCGCCGGGCAAAGCCTCCGGGTCGGTCTTGGCCTTACGGATCTTCTTCGAGATGGCATCGGCGTCGTCGGTCAGGTTGATGCGCGACAGGTCCGACGGGTCCGACTTCGACATCTTTTTCGAACCGTCGCGCAGCGACATGATGCGCGCCGCTGGGCCGCCAATGACCGGCTCGGTCAGCGGGAAATAGCCGTTCACCGTCTCCTCGCCGACCTGCATCTCGACGCCGACGCCAAGCGCCGCGATGCGGTCCGAAAAGTCGTTGTTGAATTTCTGCGCGATGTCGCGGGTCAGTTCCAGATGCTGCTTCTGGTCGTCGCCGACCGGCACGTGGGTGGCGCGGTAGACAAGGATGTCGGCGGCCATCAGGGAGGGATAGGCAAGCAGGCCGAGCGAGGCGTTCTCGCGGTCCTTGCCGGCCTTGTCCTTGAACTGCGTCATGCGGTTCATCCAACCGATGCGCGCCACGCAGTTGAAGATCCAGGCAAGCTCGGCGTGCTGCATCACCCGCGACTGGTTGAAGACGATGTGCTTGGTCGGGTCGATGCCGGAGGCGAGAAACGCCGCGGTGATCGAACGCGTCTGGTCCTGAAGATCCTCATAGACGAGCTGCGCGGTCAGCGAATGCAGGTCGACGACGCAATAGATGCAGTCGGAGGTGTCCTGCAGGGCGACAAATTTCTTGATGGCGCCGAGATAATTGCCGAGATGCAGATTGCCGGTCGGCTGGACGCCGGAAAAGACGAGCGGCTTGGGGGCGGGCTGGTTGAGGTCGGTCATAGTGTTTCCCTGGCTTGTGGAGGGCCGTTTCGCGCGCGGCGAAAGTCTTGCGACGGCGCGCTTATGGACGAGAGCGAGGAGGCGATCAAGAGGGGTATTGACTGGGCGCGCAGGCTTTGGCGTCGGCCGAGCAAGACGCCGCAGGAGGCTGTTTGAAGGGGATGACGCCGACCAGAAACAAAAACCCGCCTTGCGGCGGGTTCCTCGGCGCCAATCAGCACCATACGGAAATCAGTAGCATAGCTGCCGGCACAAAGCAAGAACAAAATAGCTCGCCTCGGCAATCGCTTCGATTTGGCTTAGGGCCACATTGACGGACTGATGTAGATAGCTACATAGTATTTGCTACACAGCGGAAGCAAAACAATGACGATCAACATCAACAACAAGGAAGCGGACAGCCTGACGCGGGCTTTTGCCAGGCTTGAGGGTGTCGGGATCACCGAGGCAATCGTGATCGCCATGCGCGAAGCTCTGGAGCGCCGACGCAATCGCGAGACGCCGCTGGAGACGGCGGCACGGCTCCGGGCCGAGTTCGGGATTGAGCTGAGCGAGCAGGCGCGCAAGCCGCTGCCGCGCTCGGTCTACGACGAATTGTCCGGCGAAGACTGATGTTCATCGATGCAGCGGCTATCGTTGCAATACTGAGCAACGAGGCCGAAGCCCAGCGCTGCGCGCAGGCGGTCATGAAGGCGTCGGCTCCGTTCACGTCGGCGATCGCGGTTTGGGAAGCCGCGATGGCGCTTTCGCGATCGGAAAAGCTGGCCGTACCGGTCGCCACAAGCTTCAAGATAGTCAGCCGTTTTCTCGAAGAGCGTGGAATCACCTTGCGGGAGCTTCCGCCTCCCTCTGACGCAGCATCTCTGTCAGTCGAGGCTGCGTCGCGGTTTCGCAACAACACTGGCCGCCTCAACATGGCCGACTGTTTCCACTACGCCTGTGCGCGCTACTACGCCGTTCCGATGCTTTCGACGGCGGACGAATTCCGCTTCAGGGATCTGGAGACTGTTGCTTGACCGGCTGGGATCCCTTGCGCCCGATATTGCGGCGGATCATGCCGAAATCGGCGCCGCCGGTGGCGAAGGCGGTGACGAAGTAAAGCAGCGCCCCGCCGGCGACCAGCGCAAGCAGCGTCACCGCCTTGATCACCAGCGGCGAGCCGGAGGCGAGCCGTGCGGCGAACCAGTGCTCGGCAAAATAGAGCGCCGCGGCCATCGCCGCCGCCGACAGCACCAGCCGCGGGATGCGTTTCATGAGCGGCACGTCGCGGCCCCAATGGCCGCGCCGGATCAGCACGGCGAGCAGCATCGCCGCATTGACCCAGCCGGCGACGGCCGAGGCAACCGCAATGCCGGGCGCGCCCATGGTCGGAAACAGCGTCAGCGCCGTCGTAATGTTAACCGCCACCGAGATGGCGGCAAAAATCATTGGCGTGCGCGTGTCCTCGCGGGCGAAATAGCCTGGGGTGAACGCCTTGATCAGCACGAAGGCCGGCAGGCCGAGGCCGAAGATCGCCAGGATTGCCGCGACCGTCGGCGTCGAATTGTTGGCGGCAAAGGCGCCGCGCTCATAGACCAGCCGCACGATCGGCTCGGACATGACCAGCAGCGCGGCCGCCGCCGGCAAGGTCATGAAAAGGGTAAACTCGACCGAGCGGTTCTGCAGATTGGCGGCCTCGACCAGATTGCCTGATTTCAGCGCCCGCGACAGTTCCGGCAAAAGCACGATGGCGACGGCGACGCCGACGACGCCCAGCGGCAGCTGGTAGACGCGGTCGGCATAGGCCAGCGACGACACCGCGCTGTCCTGCGCCGACGCGATCGCCGTGCCGATCAGCTGGTTGATCTGGGTGATGCCGCCGGTGATCGCCGCCGGCAGCGCCAGGATCAGCAGCCGCTTGACGTTCGGCGTCATCTTCGGCCGCCGGAAGCCGATCGAAATGCCGGCATGGCGCACCGCCGCCCAGACGATCGCCAGCTGCACCAGGCCGGCCGCCAGCACGCCCCAGGCCAAGCCGAAACCAACGGTGCGGGCGTCCGAACCCTTGTACCAGGCATAGGCAAGCACGGCGATAAGGATGACGTTGAGGAACACCGGCGCCACCGCGGCGGCGAAATAGCGGCGCAGCGAATTCAGCATGCCGGCCATCATGGCGCCGAGCGACATGCAGATCAGGTAGGGAAACATGACGGTCGCCAGCGCCACCGTCGTCTCGAATTTTCCCGGCGTGTCGGCAAAGCCCGGCGCCACCAGGTAGCGCACGATCAGCGGCATCGCCAGTTCCATGGCGATGGTCAGCGCCAGAAGCGCCGTGAACAAGACGCCGAACACCTCTTCGGAAAAGCGCTTGGCGCCGTCGGTGCCGTGTGTCTCGATCTCCTTGGCGAACAGCGGCACGAAGGCGGCATTGAAGGCGCCTTCGGCGAACAGCCGGCGAAAGGTGTTGGGAAACTGGAAGGCGGCGTTGAAGGCGTCGGCGATCGGCCCGGTGCCGAGTGCGGCAGCCATCAGCATCTCGCGGCCGAAACCGAGGGCGCGGCTCATCAGCGTGCCGGAAGCGACCGTGGCGAATTTCTTGACAAGGCTCATGCGCTTGAAGACTGCCTGTGCGATTGGGGCAAATGGAAGGTAACAGTCACTCGGCGGCCGTTTTGGTCTTGCCGCGCTCGGACGCCGTGCCCTCGAGCACCGCGATCAGCCTGTTGCGGATGGTCGCCGTACGCGACGGGCTGTCGATCTTCTGGCCGGTGAGATCGGTGACGTAGAACGTGTCGATGACTTTTTCGCCGAAGGTGGTGATGTGGGCCGAGGCGATGTCGAGCGACAGGTCCGACAACATGCCGGTGATCTCCGACAGAAGGCCCGGCCTGTCCAGCCCCTCGACCTCGATCACCGAGAAACGGTTCGACAGCGTGTTGCGGATCTCGGCGCGTGGCGGAATACGGAAAACCTTGGCGCCGCGCCGCGGCTTGGTCCGCTTCTCGATCATTTCGGGCAGCCAGCTCTTGCCCGACAGCACGTCCTCGATCAGCCGGCCGACGCGCTCGGCACGGCGGCGCTCGTCCTCGTCGAGGTCGAACTCCCTCGAGATCAGGATGGTGTCGAGCGCCCGACCATCCGAGGTGGTGAAGATCTGCGCGTCTACGATGTTGCCGCCGGCCGCGGCACAGGCGCCGGCAATCACCGAGAGCAGGCGCGGATGGTCCTGCGCCAGCACCGTGATCTCGGTCACCGCCTCGAACTGGTGGGTTTTCACCATGGTGGCGAGCTTCTTGCCGGCGTGATCGGCCTCGCGGATGAATTCGGCATGGCGGAGCTGGTCGGGAAGATCGACCGCCAGCAGATAGTTCTCGTAGTGCTGGCCGACATAACGCTTGCGGGCCTTTTCCGGCCAGTCGGCAAGCGCCTCGGCCAGTTGTTCGCGCGCCGCCGCCGTCCGTTTGGCGCGCGACACCTCCGAAAACCCGCCGGTCAACAAAAGCTCGGTCTCGTAATAGAGCGTACGCAGCAGCTGGCCCTTCCAGCCGTTCCAGACCCCAGGCCCGACGCCGCGGATATCGCAGACGGTAAGCACAAGCAGCATCTTCAGCCGTTCGACCGACTGCACGATGGCGGCAAAATCCTCGATCGTCTTGCGGTCGTTGAGATCGCGGGTCTGCGCCGTCATCGACATGACGAGGTGGTTCTCGACCAGCCAGGCGACCGTTTCGGTGTCGGCCGGCGAGAGCCCCATATGCGGGCAGATGCGCCGGGCGATCCTGGCGCCGGCTTGCGAATGGTCCTCCGGCCTGCCCTTGGCGATGTCGTGCAGCAGCACGGCGACATAGAGCGCCTCGCGGCTCTTCTTCAGCCCCGGCATCAGCGAGTGGGCGAGTGGATGGATCTTTTCCCCGTCGCCGCGCTCGATCTCGGCCAGCACCCCGATGCAGCGGATGAGGTGCTCGTCCACCGTGTAGTGGTGGTACATCGAGAACTGCATCATGGCGACGATCTTGCCGAAATCCGGGATCAGCTTTGCCAGCAGTCCGGCCTCGTTCATGCGCCGCAGATTGAGCTCGGCATTGCGGTCCGAGGTCAAGATATCGAGGAACAGCCGGTTGGCCTCCTCGTCGCGCCTGAGCGCCTTGCCGACGAGGCCGAGCGAACGGGTCAAAAGCTTCAGCGCATCGGGGTGGAATTCCAGGCCATGCTTGTCGGCAAACCAGAACAGCCTGAGCAGGTTAACCGGATCGCGCTCGAACACCTCGTCGTCGGCAATGTTGATGCGGTGGTTGTCGACGATGAAATCGGCCGTGCCGGCGAGCTTGCGCTTGCGCCGCGAGAAGGTGAGGAAGATGCGGTTGAAGCCCGGCACATGCTTGGCTTGCTCCTCCTCGAGCGCGGCGCAGAAAATGCGGGTTAGGTCGCCGACATCCTTGGCGACGAGGAAGTAGTGCTTCATGAAGCGTTCGACCGCCGACAGGCCGGGATGGGTGGTGTAGCCCAGCCGCTCGGCAATGTCGCGCTGGATGTCGAAATGCAGCCGCTCCTCGGCCTTGCCGGTGAGGAAATGCATGTGGCAGCGCACCGCCCATAGGAAATCCTCGGCCTTCTGGAATTCCCTGTATTCGGCGTCGGTGAAGACGCCCTTGTCGACCAGTTCCTCGCCGGTGCGCACGCGGTAGAAATATTTGGCGATCCAGAACAGCGTCTGCAGGTCGCGCAGGCCGCCCTTGCCGTCCTTGACGTTGGGTTCGACCAGGTAACGGCTCTCGCCGGCCTTGGCGTGGCGCTCGTCGCGTTCGGCGAGCTTGGCCTGGACATATTCGGGGCCGGTGGTGCGCACCACCTCGTGGTCGAAGCGCTGCAAAAGCTCGTCGTAGAGTTTTTGCTCGCCCCACAGGAAGCGCGCCTCCAGGATCGAGGTGCGGATGGTGATGTCGGTGCGCGACAGCCTGAGGCACTCGTCGATGTTGCGGGTGGCGTGGCCGACCTTCAGCCCCAGGTCCCACAGCATGTAGAGCATGTATTCGACGATCTGCTCGCCCCATGGCGTCTGCTTGTAGGGCAGCAGGAACAGCAGGTCGATGTCAGACCCGGGCGCCAGCGTGCCACGGCCATAGCCGCCGACGGCCACGACCGCCATGCGCTCGGCCGATGACGGGTTTTTGACGCGATAGACATGGGTGGCGGCGAAGTCGTAGAGCGCGCGGATGATCTCATCCATCAGATGCGACAGCCGGGCGGCGCAGGCGGTACCGCTGCCATCGTCCATCAGCATGCGTTCGGCGACCGTGCGGCCGTCGGCGAGCCGGCTTTTGAGAAGCTTGAGAACGCCGCTGCGCGCGGCCTTGCCGGAGCCGTCGCCTGCCGTCGCCTCGGTCAGTTCGGTCATCTCGCGGCGCAAGGCTTCGCCGTCGATCAGTTCCTCGAGCTTCAGGGATATTCTTGCCATAAATGCCGTTCGGCCTCGCCGTTTCGGCGGCGTCTATAGCGCGTTTTCGCGGCGCTGGGTATGGGGCGGACGGACGCGTTCTCCGCAGCCGTGGAACGGGACGATCGTCTCATGCCCGCGGCCGGTGCAGTTTGGGCCTGGCCACGAAAAATCGAAATCAGCCCTTGACCTTCCAGTTACTGGAAGCACTACCTCCGCCGCAACACCGAACTACAGGGGCTTTCGGCATGACGCATTCCGATCACCATCATCACGCCCATGGCAGCTGCTGCTCGGCAAAAGGCGTCTCCTCTGCTGCGGACGCCGTCGTCCGCGATCCGGTCTGCGGCATGACCGTCGATCCGGCTGCCGGCAAGCCAACGGCCGAGCATGACGGCCATCGCTATCATTTCTGCAGCGAGAGCTGCCGCGCGAAATTCGTCGCCGAGCCGGAAAAATACCTGACCGCAACCGATCCCGTCTGCGGCATGAGCGTCGATCGCGCCACGGCCAAGCACTTTTTGCGGCACGAGGGCCGGGGCTTCTATTTCTGCTCGGCCGGCTGCAAGGCGAAGTTCGAAGCCGGGCCGGCAAAATATCTCGGCGACAGGCCGGCGCCGCAGCCGATGCCCAAGGGCACGCAATACACCTGCCCGATGCATCCGGAAATCATCCGCGACAAGCCCGGCTCCTGCCCGATCTGCGGCATGGCGCTCGAACCGATGGGCGTGCCGACCGGCGACGAGGGACCTAACCCCGAACTGGTCGACTTCACCAGGCGCTTTTGGGTGAGCGCGGTGCTGTCCGTGCCGTTGCTGCTCATCGCCATGGCGCCGATGCTCGGCCTGACGTTTCAGGCCTTCATCGACGACCGCGCGAAGGTCTGGCTGGAGCTGGCGCTGGCCAGCCCGGTGGTGCTGTGGGCGGCATTCCCGTTCTTCCATCGCGGCTGGAACTCGGTCCTCAACCGCAGCCCCAATATGTGGACGCTGATTTCGCTCGGCGTCGGTGCCGCCTATCTCTACAGCGTCGTCGCCACGCTGTTTCCAGGCCTCTTTCCGCACCAGTTCCGCGGCCATGACGGCACCGTGCCGGTCTATTTCGAGGCGGCGGCGGTGATCGTCGCGCTGGTGTTCCTTGGCCAGGTGCTGGAATTGCGCGCCCGCGAGAAAACCGGCTCGGCGATCCGCGCGCTGCTCGACCTGGCGCCGAAGACGGCGCGGCAGATCGGCGCGGACGGTTCCGAAAACGACGTGCCGCTCGAAACCGTCAAGGCCGGCGACCGCCTGCGCATCCGCCCCGGTGACGCCGTGCCGGTCGACGGCATTGTGCTCGAAGGGCGCTCGTCCATCGACGAATCGATGATCACAGGCGAGCCGCTGCCGGTCGAAAAGACCGAAGGCGACAACCTCACCGGCGGCACGCTCAACAAGAACGGTTCGCTGATCATGCGCGCCGAAAAGATCGGCGCCGAGACGACGCTGGCGCGCATCGTCGAGCTGGTCGCCAAGGCGCAGCGTTCACGCGCGCCGATCCAGGGGTTGGCCGACCGCGTCTCGTTCTACTTCGTCCCGGCCGTCGTTCTGATTGCCATCATTGCGTTTGTCGCCTGGGCGATCGTCGGACCGGAACCCAGCCTGGTGTTTGCCATCGTCTCGGCGGTCTCGGTGCTGATCATCGCCTGCCCCTGTGCGCTCGGCCTTGCCACGCCAATGTCGATCATGACCGCCACCGGGCGCGGCGCGCATGCCGGCGTGCTGATCAAGGAAGCGGCGGCGCTCGAGCGCTTTGCCTCGGTCGATACGCTGATCGTCGACAAGACGGGAACGCTGACCGAAGGCCGGCCCAAACTGACCGACGTCATCGCGGTCGAAGGCATGGCACAGGACGAGCTGCTGGCGCTCGCCGCCGGTCTCGAAAAAGGCTCGGAGCATCCGCTGGCCGAGGCGATCGTCGAAGGCGCCCGCGAACGCGGCGTGAAGGTCCCCGACGCCGGCGGTTTCGAGGCCGTCACCGGCAAGGGCGTTTCCGGCACGGTCTCGGGGCAGAAGGTAGCGCTCGGCAATGCCGCGATGATGGTCGATCTCGGCATCGAGACGGCTTCGGTCCTGGCCAGCGCCGAGGCGCTGCAGGCCGATGGCAAGACCGTGATGTTCGTCGCTGTCGCAGGCAAGCTCGCCGGTCTCGTCGCCGTTGCCGACCCGATCAAGGCGACCACCGCCGAGGCGATCAAGGCGCTGCATGACAGCGGGCTGAAGATCGTCATGGCGACGGGCGACAATGAGCGCACCGCCAAGGCCATCGCAGCCAAGCTCGGCATCGACGAGGTGCGTGCCGGGCTTTTGCCCGAGCAGAAGGGTGCGCTGGTCGAGGAATTGCGTGCAAACGGCGCCGGCGTCGCCATGGCCGGCGACGGCGTCAACGATGCGCCAGCGCTGGCCGCCGCCGATGTCGGCATCGCCATGGGCACAGGCGCCGATGTTGCGGTCGAAAGTGCGGGAATTACGCTGGTCAAGGGCGATCTCAACGGCATCGTCAGGGCGAGGACGCTGGCCCGCGCGACGATCCGCAACATCCGCCAGAACCTGTTTTTCGCTTTCCTCTACAATGTGCTTGGTGTGCCGGTTGCTGCCGGCGTGCTTTATCCGCTCACCGGCACGCTGCTGTCGCCGATGATTGCGGCGGCGGCGATGAGCCTGTCTTCGGTTTCGGTGATCGCCAACGCATTGCGGCTCAGGACGTTGAAACTCTGAGTAAAACTTCCAGATAGACCCTGTTCAAAAAAGGAGACGACGAATGACGTTGGCCAAGAAGATCGTGCTGCTGATGATGGCGGCGGGAATGCTGCTTGCTGTTTTCCTCGAAAGCGTTCCGGCACAAGCCGAGGAGATGAAGCACGACATGGGCGCAATGGGCGCGCAGAGCCCCTCGACCGAGGGCTACAAGGCGGTGATGGACAAGATGCATACCGACATGATGGCAATCGAATATTCCGGCAATGCCGATGTCGATTTCGCCCGCGGCATGATCCCGCATCACCAGGCGGCCATCGACATGGCCAAGATCGAGCTCGCCAATGGCAAGGACCCGGAAATCCGCAAGCTGGCGGAAGCAGTGATCGCCGCGCAGCAAGCCGAGATCAAGCAGATGCAGGACTGGCTCACCGCCCATCCGGTGAAGTAGGCGTCACGCTGTCGGGGAATCGGGGCGAGAGGCTTCACCTGGATTTCTGCTTCACCTGGATTTGCCTTGGCGGCTATGGTGCTATCCGGGCCTCGGACTGGAGCATGCCATGCCATCGACGATAAGAACGACCACCCTGCCCTGCGGCGAAGCTGTGCCGGTGCTCGGCCAGGGCACCTGGAAGATGGGCGAAGACGGCCGCCGCCGTGGCGACGAGGCCAATGCCCTGAAGCTCGGGCTGGATCTCGGCATGACGCTGATCGACACCGCCGAAATGTATGCCAGCGGTGGTGCCGAGGAGGTGGTGGCGGAGGCCATCGCCGGGCGCCGCGACGAGGTCTTCCTGGTCTCCAAGGTGCTGCCGTCCAATGCCTCACGCGCCGGCGTGAAACGGGCCTGCGAGAACAGCCTGAGGCATCTCGCCACCGACCGCATTGATCTCTATCTCTTGCATTGGCCGGGCAGCGTGCCTTTGATGGAAACGGTAGAGGCGTTCGAAGCGTTGAAGGCGGCCGGCAAGATCCGCCATTGGGGCGTCAGCAATTTCGATACCGGCGAGATGGAGGAGCTGGTCCGGTTGCCGGCCGGCGGCAACGTCCAGACCAACCAGGTGCTCTACAATCTGTCGCAGCGCGGCGTCGAGTTCGACCTCGCCCCGTGGAGCCGGCAACGCGGCATGCCGCTGATGGCCTATTCGCCGGTCGATCAGGGGGTATTGGCGCGCAACGCCAGGTTAGATGCTATCGCCGCCCGCCACGGTGCGACGCCGGCGCAGATCGCACTTGCATGGGTGATGGCGCAGGAGGGGGTGATCGCCATTCCGAAGGCCAGCCGCCCGGAGCATGTCCGGCAGAATGTCGCGGCGTTGGAGATCGAGCTCACGAGCGAAGATTTCGCCGAAATTGACCGCGCCTTCCCACCGCCGAGGCGGAAGTCGGGCCTGGCGATGATTTGAGGGGTGGGGCGGAAGGCAAGCCAAAGCAGCGTTCCGTCACACCCCCTCTGTCCGGCAGGACAGAGGGGGTGCCGTAGAGCGCTATCCGATGAGCACTACTTCCCAGCCATCCCCTTCAGCCGGTACAACGCCTCCAGTGCTTCCCTTGGTGTCATCTCGTCGGGATTGATCTCCGCTAGCGCCAAACCCAGCCCATAACTCATCGGCTTCGACGCCTCCCGCTTCGCTGCCACGGAAAACAGCGGCAGGTCGTCGACCAGACGGTTGGCCTTGCCCGAGACCTCGCCTGCTTCAAGCTGGTGCAGCACTTCCTTGGCCCGGCCGACGACCGCTTCCGGCAGGCCGGCCAGCCGCGCCACCTGGACGCCGTAGGAACGGTCGGCCGCACCCTTGCCGACCTCGTGCAGGAAGACCACGTCGCCCTCCCATTCCTTGACCCGCATGGTGACGTTGGAGAGCCGCGGCAGTTTTCCGGCCAGCGCCGTCATCTCGTGGAAATGCGTGGCGAAGATCGCCCGGCAGCGGTTTTTCTCGTGCAAATATTCGACCGCCGCCCAGGCGATCGACAGCCCGTCGAAAGTGGCGGTGCCGCGGCCGATCTCGTCGAGGATGACCAGTGCGCGCTCGCCTGCCTGGTTGAGGATCGCCGCCGTCTCTACCATCTCGACCATGAAGGTCGAGCGGCCGCGCGCCAGATCGTCGGAGGCGCCGACCCGCGAAAACAGCCGGTCGACGACGCCGATATGGGCTGATGCCGCCGGCACGAAGGAGCCGGTCTGGGCAAGGATGGCGATCAGCGCGTTTTGCCTGAGGAAGGTCGATTTGCCGCCCATATTGGGGCCGGTCAGCAGCCAGATCGCGCCGGCCTTGGCATCGCCTTGCGGCGACAGATCGCAATCATTGGCGACGAACGGGCCTTCGCCGGAACGCCGCAGCGCCTGTTCGACCACCGGATGACGTCCACCCGAAATCTCGAAGGCAAGGCTCGCATCGACCAGCGGCCGGCACCAGGCCTCGCTCTCGGAAAGCAAGGCAAGTGCGGCCGAAACGTCGAGCACGGCGAGCGCTTCGGCGCCGGCACGGATCGTGTCGGCCTGGCCGACCACTTCCGCCGTCAGCGCCTCGAAAGCGGCAAGCTCGATCGCCAGCGCCCGGTCGGCGGCGTTGGCGATCTTGGTTTCCAGTTCGGCGAGTTCGGTGGTGGTGAAGCGCATGGCGTTGGCCATGGTCTGGCGATGGATGAAGCGCGCCTTGGCGCCGTCGCTGCCGGTCATCAGCGCATGGTGGTTAGCGGTGACTTCGATATAATAGCCGAGCACATTGTTGTGCCTGATCTTCAGTGAGCGGATGCCGGTCTCGTCGATCAGCGAACGCTCCAGCCCGGCGATCACCTTTCGCGACTCGTCGCGCAGTGCCCGCATCTCGTCGAGTTCGGCGTGGTAGCCGCCGCGGACAAAGCCGCCGTCGCGCTTCAGCAAAGGCAGCTCGTCGCTGAGCGCCTGTGCCAGATGCGTCGCCAGATCACTGGGCAGTGCCTTGATAGCTCCCAACGCCGCGGTCAGTTCGGCCGGCAATGCGGTTTGGCCGAACAGTTCGGCGATGGCGCCGGCCGCTTCGAAACCGGCGCGCAGCGCGCCGAGGTCGCGCGGGCCGCCGCGGTTGAGCGCCAGCCTGGACAGCGCCCGCGGCATGTCGGCGACGCTCTTCAGGCTTGCCCGCACCGCCTGGCAAAGGCGCGTCTCGGAGCGGAAGAACGACACCGAGTCCAGCCTTGCAGCGATTGCCGCCGGGTCGGTCAGCGGCGCCATCAAGCGGTCGGCGAGCAGCCTTGCGCCGCCACCGGTCACCGTGCGGTCGATCGCCTTGAACAGCGACCCGTCGCGGCTCCCGGACAGCGTGCGCAGCAGCTCCAGATTGGCGCGCGTCGCCGGGTCGATGAACAGCGTCGAACCCTGCTCCTCGCGTTCCGGCCGCGACAGCGGTGGCCGTTCGGCCTTCTGCGTCTTCTCGACATAGGCGATGACGCCTGAGATCGCCGACAGTTCGGCGCGCGAAAACGCGCCGAAACTATCCGGCGTTGCCACGTCGAAGAAGCGGGCGATGCGGCCGGCGGCCGAAGCCGAATCGAACAGCGACGGCGGCTGCGGGCTGGCGACGCGGCCGAGCACGTCGAAGACCGGTTTCAGCTCCCGGTCGTAAAACACCGGTTCGGCGACGATCAGCTCGCGCGGATCGACGCGGAAGACATCGGCGAGCAGCCGGTCGGCGGTTGTCTCGGCGACGCGGAAGACACCGGTCGAGATCTCGATCCAGGCTAGGGCGAAACTTCCTTGGTTCCCTGTCGCGCTGCCGCGCTCCCCGCCTCTTGTATCGCTGCTGCCGCCCTTGACCCGTCCCAGCGCCATCAGAAAACTCGATTCCGACGGCGCCAGCAATTTGTCTTCGGTGATGGTGCCGGGCGTTACAAGCCGCACCACGTCGCGGCGCACCACCGATTTGCCGCCGCGCTTCCTGGCCTCCGCCGGATCCTCGATCTGCTCGCAGACAGCGACGCGGAACCCCTGGCCGATCAGCTTCTGCAGATAATCGTCGGCGGCATGCACCGGTACGCCGCACATCGGGATGTCGAGCCCCTGGTGCTTGCCGCGCTTGGTCAGCACGATGCCGAGTGCCCGGCTCGCCTTCTCGGCATCGTCGAAGAACAGCTCGTAGAAATCGCCCATGCGGTAGAACAGCAGCGAATCCGGGTTCGCCGCCTTGATCTCGATATACTGCTCCATCATCGGCGTCGCCGGCGCGAAGGCTGGCGTGGCGTTGTCGCTTCGAATGGGCGTCTCGTCGTTCAAGAAGCTGCTTCCAAAATTTTCCAAGCCATGCTTGGCGGTTTACAGCGGCGAAGTGTAGCCTTAATCCCGAACCTTCCACAAAAGAAAGCATGCGCACCCATCTCAAGCGGTGCCGTACGGGCGAGGAAACCAAAAGTACCATGGCCAAGAAAACCGAAAGCAACGGGCCCTCCGTCAGCGCCCAGGAGGCATTGGAATTCCACGCCATGGGCCGTCCGGGCAAGCTGGAGATCGTCGCCACAAAACCGATGGCGACGCAGCGCGATCTCAGCCTCGCCTATTCGCCGGGCGTCGCCGTGCCGGTTCTCGCCATCGCCGAGGACCCGAGCCGCGCCTTCGACTACACGGTTCGCGGCAACATGGTCGCCGTCATCTCCAACGGCACCGCTATCCTCGGCCTCGGCAATCTCGGCGCGCTGGCCTCCAAGCCGGTGATGGAAGGCAAGGCGGTGCTGTTCAAGCGCTTCGCCGATGTCGATTCCATCGACCTCGAGGTCGATACCGAGGATGCCGACGAATTCATCAACTGCGTGCGCTTTCTCGGCCCCTCCTTCGGCGGCATCAACCTCGAGGACATCAAGGCGCCGGAGTGCTTCATCATCGAGCAGCGGCTGCGCGAGCTGATGGACATCCCGGTCTTCCATGACGACCAGCACGGCACCGCCATCATCTCGGCCGCCGGCCTGATCAACGCGCTGGAAATCACCGGCCGCGACATGAAGACCACGAAAATGGTCTGCAACGGCGCCGGTGCTGCCGGCATCGCCTGCATCGAATTGATGAAGGCGATGGGCTTTGCGCCTGAGAATATCATCCTTTGCGACACCAAGGGCGTCGTCTTCCAGGGTCGCACCGAAGGCATGAACCAGTGGAAATCGGCGCACGCCGTGAAAACCGGCGCGCGCTCGCTGGCCGAGGCGCTGGACGGCGCCGACGTGTTCCTCGGCCTCTCGGCCAAAGGCACGCTGACCACCAAAATGGTGCAGTCGATGGCCAAGAACCCGATCATCTTCGCCATGGCCAATCCCGACCCCGAGATCACGCCGGAGGAAGTCGCCGAGATCCGCACCGACGCCATCATGGCGACGGGACGGTCCGACTATCCCAACCAGGTCAACAACGTGCTTGGCTTCCCCTACATCTTCCGCGGCGCGCTGGATGTGCGGGCGACCACCATCAACGACGACATGAAGATCGCCGCGGCCAAAGCGCTCGCCGAACTGGCGCGCCAGGACGTGCCCGACGACGTCGCCGCCGCCTACCAGGGCATGCGGCCGAAATTCGGCCCCAACTACATCATCCCGGTGCCGTTCGACCCGCGCCTGATCTCGGCCATTCCGATTGCGGTGGCCAAAGCGGCGATGGACTCCGGCGTCGCGCGCAAGCCGATCCTCGATCTCGACCGCTACGCGCAGGAGCTTTCCGCCCGCCGCGACCCGATCGCCTCGACGCTGCAGCGCATCTACGACCGGGTGCGCCGCCAGCCCAAGCGCATCGTCTTTGCCGAGGGCGAGGAGGAGCAGGTGATGCGCGCCGCCGTCTCCTATGTGAACCAGCGGCTCGGCACCGCCATCCTGCTCGGCCGCGACGACATCATCAAGGAAAACGCCAGGAACGCCGGCATCGACCTCGGCAAGCAAGGCATCGAGATCATCAATGCGCGGCTGTCGCGGCGCAACTCGGTCTACACCGACTATCTCTACGAGCGCATGCAGCGCAAAGGCTTTCTGTTCCGCGACTGCCAGCGGCTGATCAACAACGACCGCAACCATTTCGCCGCCTGCATGGTGGCGCTGGGCGATGCCGACGGCATCGTCACCGGCGTTACCCGTAACTATTCGACGGCGCTCGACGACATCCGCCGCGTCATCGACGCAAGGCCCGGCCATTGCGTCATCGGCGTGTCGATCGTGCTCGCGCGCGGTCGCACCGTCCTCGTTGCCGACACCGCGGTGCACGACATGCCGGATGCCGTCGAGATCGCCGACATCGCCGAGGAAGCCGCCGGCTTCGCCCGCCGCATGGGCTACGAGCCGAGGCTCGCCATGCTCGCCTATTCGACCTTCGGCCATCCGCAGGGCGAGCGCTCCGAGCGCGTCCAGGAAGCGGTGCGCATCCTCGACAAGCGCCGCGTCGATTTCGAGTATGACGGCGAGATGGCCGCCGACGTGGCGCTCAACGCCCGCGCCATGGCGCAGTACCCGTTCATCAGGCTGACCGGCCCCGCCAACGTGCTGGTCATGCCGGCCTTCCACTCGGCCTCGATCTCGACCAAGATGCTGCAGGAGCTCGGCGGCTCGACCGTCATCGGCCCGCTGCTGGTCGGCCTGAACAAGCCGGTTCAGATCGTCTCGCTCAACGCCAAGGATTCAGACATCGTCAACATGGCGGCGATTGCGGCGTATAGCGCGGGGGCTTGAGGAGCGCGTAGCGGCAGCACCTCTTTCCTTCTCCCCCTGTGGGAGAAGGTGGCCGAGCGAAGCTCGGTCGGATGAGGGGTGCTCCAGTTTGGCACCGGCAGCACTCCGTCCAGCACCCCTCAACCGTCTCGGCGCTGCGCGCCGATCCACCTTCTCCCCCAGGGGGAGAAGGAAGAGATGCCGCTACAGCAGCCCGGCCTGCTCGGCCTCTCTGCGCAAATTCTGGCGTGGCCTTGGGCCTATCTGCTGGATGACCAGCCCGGCTGCCAGCGAGCCGAGATCGCCGCACTGCTTCAGGCTGCGGCCTTGCGTGTAGCCGTAGAGGAAGCCGGCGGCATAGAGGTCGCCGGCGCCGGTGGTGTCGACCAGCTCGCGGATCCTGGTCGCATTTATGGTCACGGTCTCGTCGCCGCGCACGATCACCGAGCCCTTTTCCGAGCGGGTGACGGCGGCGATCTTGCAGTCCTTGCGGATCCGCGCCAGCGCTTCGTCGAACGACGCGGTCTGGTAGAGCGACTTGATCTCGTGGCTGTTGGCAAAGACGATGTCGACGGTGCCGGAGCGCATCAGATCGAGGAACTCGTCGCGGTAGCGGTCGACGCAGAACGAATCCGACAATGTCATCGACACTTCGCGCCCGGCGGCGTGGGCGAGTTTCGCCGTCTGCCGGATCGCTTCCTTGGCGCGCGGCGGGTCCCACAGATAGCCCTCGAAATAGGTGACGGCGGCGCCCGACGCCTTGTCGGCCTCGACGTCCTCCGGGCCGAGTTCGACGCAGGCGCCGAGATAGGTGTTCATCGAGCGCTCGCCGTCCGGCGTGACGAAGATCATCGAGCGCGCCGTCGGTGGCTCGCCGCTGAGCGGCCGGGTGTCGAAGGCGACGCCCTGGGCATGGATGTCATGCGCGTAGATTTCGCCGAGCGCGTCGTTGGAGACCTTGCCGAAGAAAGCGGCGCGGCCGCCGAAGGAGGCGACGCCCGCCGCCGTGTTGCCGGCGCTGCCGCCCGAGGCTTCGATGGCCGGGCCCATGCGGCTGTAGAGCAGTTCGGCGCGCCTCGTGTCGATCAAATTCATCGCGCCCTTGATGATGCCGTTCGTCTCCAGGAACGCCTCGTCGCACTGGGCGATGATGTCGACGATGGCATTTCCGACACAAAGCACGTCATAGTCCGGCATCAATTCATGTCTCCGCCAAAAACCCACCGGCTTTCTGCCAC
Organism: Mesorhizobium sp. M0633; assembly: GCF_040320645.1. Classification (NCBI taxonomy): domain Bacteria; kingdom Pseudomonadati; phylum Pseudomonadota; class Alphaproteobacteria; order Hyphomicrobiales; family Phyllobacteriaceae; genus Mesorhizobium; species Mesorhizobium sp. M0633. The sequence continues at coordinate 100,684 of NZ_JAMYQC010000012.1, read as the reverse complement.
GCCGGGCGCGGGCGGGTCTAGCGGTTTGATGCGGCTTTGCCTAGGCCGCGAGTTATAAATCCGGGCAGAACGCATGCTTCGTATCGCGCGGTTTGCGCTTGTCTCGCGACCTGTCTCCGCCTATCCCGAAATATCGCCCATGGGCCTCGTTTGACATGGAATTGGAAACGCCGTGATCCTCGACGCCGCCCGTGCCGCCTTGAGCCGGCTGTTCTCGCCCGAATTCCGTTCTGTGTTCCTGAAGACGCTGGGGCTGACCTTGCTGGCGCTGGCGGCGCTTTGGTTCGGGATCAAGAGCTTGTTCGAATGGCTGGCCTGGCCGTGGATCGATGCATGGCTCCCCGCCCTACCCTCCTGGGCCGGATGGCTGGGCGCCGTCGTCGCCGGCATCGGCCTTGCGCTGGGCTTGGCGCTGCTCATCGCGCCGGTGACGGCGATCATCGCCGGCCTGTTCCTCGACGACGTCGCCGAAGTGGTCGAGCGCACGGATTATCCAAACGACCCGCCCGGCCGCGCCGTGCCGGCGTTGCGCTCGCTGGTGCTGGCGATCCGATTTTTCGGCGTCGTTATCCTCGGCAACATCGTCGCCCTGCTGCTGCTCTTGGTGCCGGGCGTGAACATCGCCGCTTTCTTCATCGTCAATGGGTATCTGCTCGGACGCGAGTTCTTCGAATTCGCCGCCATGCGCTTTCGCCCGGAGGCCGAGGCCAAGGCGCTGCGCAGAAAGCACTCCATCACCGTGTTCCTGGCCGGGCTGGTGGTCGCCGCTTTCCTCGCCGTGCCGCTACTCAATCTTCTGACGCCGCTGTTCGCCGCCGTCATGATGGTGCACCTGCACAAGGCGATCTCGGCACGGGAAGGGAGCTATCTCAGCAGAAAACCCCTGCCCAGTTCGTCGTCGTCCTCGACGATGAATTCGGCCCGCCCTGAGTAATAGGCGCGGCCGCCGACGCGGGCGATGATGGCGTCATGCGGCCCGGCTGTGGCCGTGCGTACGACGGCGCCGGAAAAGCGCGAGCCGGCGATGCTCTCGAACAGCCGCGTCCGGCCAATCTCGATCTGGCCCTTGGCGTGCATGGCCGCCAGCCGCGCGGTGACGCCGGAGCCGGTCGGCGAACGGTCGACCTCGGCGTCGGCGAAAACGCAGATGTTTTTGGTCGGCGTATCGGAGAACGCATCCTGTCCGTCGGTCAGGATGGTGCCGTAGAGAAAGGCGAGATCAGCATGGTCGGGATGCGACAGCGGCAATTCGGCCTTCAGCTTATCGGTCAGCGCGGTCGCTGCATCGACGAAATCGCGGACGCGGTTCCTGCCAAATTCCAGCCCGAACTGGCGGCAGTCGGCCAGTGCATAGAAGGCGCCGCCATAGGCGATGTCGAAGCCGACCGGACCATAGCCCGGCAGCTCGATCCGCTGGTCGCCGGTGAACAGAAACGCCGGCACGCTTTCGAAGGACACCGCGCCGGCCTTGCCATCCTTTACCTCGACCGCAGCCGAAATCAGCCCGCATGGCGCCTCGATATTGACGGTCGTCATCGGCTCGCGTGGCGCCACCAGCCGCTCGTCGACGGAGTAGCGGCCGAGCGCGACGATGGCGTGGCCGCACATCGTCGAATAGCCCTCATTGTGCATGAACAGCACCGCGAGGTCGGCGCCCGGCAGGTCGGGCTCCACCAGCAGTGCGCCATACATGTCGTAATGGCCGCGCGGCTCGAACATCAGGATCTTTCTGAGATGATCGAGATGGTCGCGCACATAGGCACGCTTTTCGAGGATCGTGCCCTTGGGAATGTCGGGGTAGCCGCCGGTGACGATCCGCAGCGGCTCGCCACCGGTGTGCATGTCGACGACGGTGAGCGTCATTCGCCGGGCCCGACCTAGGCTGAAGATTTGGCAAACAGCGCCTGCAGCTTGCCGAACGGCATGGCGGCGCGGGTGAAGCCGAAGGTGCCATCCTGCTGGATCTCGCGCGCCGCGGTCTCCAGCATGCCGAAGGCGAAATTGGTCAGCCATGGGCCGAGCGAGATGCGCTTTACCCCCGCCACGGCAAGATCGGCGATGGTGAAGCCGGGCCTGGCCATGACGTTGACCGGCTTGGTCACCGCCGAGCAGACGGTTCGCACCATCTCGATGTCGCCCAGGCCCGGTGCATAGAGCACGTCGGCGCCGGCTTTCTCGAAAGCCTGCAGCCGCTTGATCGTGTCGTCGAGATCGGGCTTGCCCCACAGGAAATTCTCGGCCCGCGCGGTGAAGACGAAATCGCGTTTCAGTGCCCGTGCCGCTTCCGCCGCCGCGACGCGATCGACGGCATGCGAAAAATCATAGATCGGCTTGGCGGGCTCGCCGGTATGGTCCTCGATCGAGCAGCCGGCGAGGCCAGCCGCCTCGGCGGCGAAGATGGTCTCGCCGGCACTTGTCGCGCTGTCGCCCTTGCCCTTTTCGAGGTCGGCCGAAACCGGCAGCCCGGTCGCCGCTGACACTTCACGGCAATGATGGATCATCGCCTCGAACGTCACCGCGCCGTCCGGCAGGCCGCGCGAAAAGGCAAAGCCGGCGCTGGTCGTGGCCAGCGCCTTGAAGCCGAATGAGGCCAAGAGCTTGGTCGTGCCGACGTCCCATGAATTGGCCATGACGAAGATCGATGTATGCAGGTCGCGAAAAATCTTGCCCTTATCCATGGATGCTCCCCTCCGGTGCGGATTATGAAGGAAATTCTAGCCCGGCGGAACGCGCCGGGCAAATAATTGCGGTTGGCTCAGAAGCGTTTGGCGTTCTCTCCTGCCAATCGGTCCAGCGCATCGGAATCCTTGACGTAACGCGAAGCGTTTTTGTCCCAATGATAGGTGACGGAAATGTCGCGCGAAGACGCCTCTGGCGGCGGCTGGCCGTCGCAGCTTTCATCGCCCGGCACTGTCGCGTCGGTCACCGTAACCTTGATGGCTGCATAGGGCTGGCCGTCGGCCGTCGCCTGGAAGGCCGCATTCTGCGTCCTTCGGTTGGTGCAGAGGTTTTCGTCGAACGTATAGATCATGTCGATCAGCTCGAACCTGTCGTTGCGGACCATGACCAGCGGCGCGATCACATAGCCCTGGCTCGAATTGAAATGCGTGCTCGTGGTGATGATGACGTCATCGCCGGGCCCGATCGACAGCTTGCCCGGATCGCGAAAGTAGGTGCTGCGGTCGACGGCAACATTGACCGCGTCGAGCAAGGCCGGCTTGCCGGTGATGTCGTAGAGTGCCAGCACTGCATAGCCCTCGGCGCTGTCAGGCGAGTCGCCGAGGTCGAGCAGCATCGCCAGCCGGTCCTTGCCGCCGGCCTTGATGTCGAGCACGTCGCCGCTGGAAAGACCCGACGTCGCCGGCGGCGAGCCGTCGTAGTCCGGTCCAGCGATGTGGCGCATCTCGATCGGAATCGAACCCCGGAAAAAGCCGTCCTTGTCCGCCGCCAGATCGGGAATGACCATCCTGGCGAGATCGAGATAGGTGACATCGCCGTGGCCGGGGACAGCGCTGCCGAGCTCCGGGAAGCTGACGGCCTCCGCGCTAGCCGTCGTCCAAAGACAGGGCAGCAGCAGGCAGGCAAAGATGAAACGAAGCAGGGAGAAGGTCATGCGCGCGCGCTCGTTATGTCGGGCGCGCGCAAGCTAGAGCATTTTGCGGCCAAGAGGAAACACCTGGCGTTGCCTCACTATGTTGGCTTGGCTTGGCTCGCCAGGGTCTGCTGGAAAACCGGCACCAGCTGATCCATGGCGGCTGCGAGCCACGTGCCGAGTTCGTCGGGCAGAGTATCGTGAATCCAGACCAGGCGGCTCCGGCCCTCGCCCTCGGCAAAGACCTGCATGGAGGTGTTATCGTGAGTGACCTCGTCGACGAGCCATCCCCACACGATCCGCCGGCCCTGCTCGTCGCGGGCGATGAGCCGCTCTCGCACGATCTTGCCGTCGGCGAAAGTAAGGACCCGTACGTCGCCCTCATCCACCCGGCAGTCGACGAAAACGCCTGGGGCTATCCGTTGGGCGCCGCCGGCGAAGTCGCCCACCGTCGCCCATACGCTTTCCGGTGAAGCATCTACGATGATTTCCCTGACTATCGAAGCCATGTTTCGCCTTCCCTTCGTTAACAGGTAGACCTGTCTGTCTACATATGGATGTATACAGACCTGTCTGCTATACGGTCAAGGCATGTCCGCAGCCCGAATCAACGATCGTCCCGAAAGTCTTGCGCGCCGCCGCATCCTCGATACGGCGACCGCGCTGTTTTCTCTGGAGGGGGTCCGTGCAGTCGGCATCGACCGCATCATCGCCGAGGCCGGCGTTGCGAAGGCGACGTTCTATCATCACTTCGCGGCCAAGGACGACCTCGTCCGCGCCTATATCGAGGAGATCAGCAAGGGAGGACGGGCGGCAATCGCGAGCCTTGGCCGGCGGCCACCTCGCCTGATGATCCTTGCCGTATTCGATCTCATTGCCGATGCGGCGGATCAGCCGGGCTACCGCGGCTGCCCGTTCCAAAATGCCGCGGCCGAATACCCCGACCCGAGGAGCCCGGTTCGCGAGGCAATCGATAAGCATCGTCACTGGAAGTGGGGCATCCTCAGGGATCTGCTGATCGCTGACGCAAATCCCGATCCGGACCGCACCGCGGACGCGCTAACAGTGGCGGCCGACGGCCTGCTTGTCGTCAGTCATCTCGACAGGCCGGCCAATCTGCGCACTCTCATACGCGACACGGTCGACCGAGTACTTGGGGCGCCGCGCCCGGTCTGAGATCTGGCGCGCATGCAGCCTGCGCAAAGGCGATCAGTGGATCGGCACCAGCCCGGCCAGTTTACGCATGTCGTCGAACAGGATGCCTCCGGCTTCGATCAGTCCATCGCGGTCGGAAAGCGGGTCGCCGTGGTAGGAATAGACGCGCATGCCGGCGGCGATGCCGGCTGCCGTGCCGGCGACGCTGTCCTCGATGACGATGCAGTCGGCGGGCGCGAAGCCCATCGTCGCTGCCGCATGCAGGAAGAGGTCGGGGAACGGCTTGCCGCGCGAGACCATGGTCGAGCTGAACAGCGCATGCTCGAATAGCGGCAGCAGCCCGGTCTGGCCGAGCGTGATGTGCATTTTGGACACCCGTGCCGACGAGGCGACACAGGTGGCGATGCCGGCGGCGTGCACGGTTTCGATGAACTCGCGAACGTTGGGGATGGCCTCGACGCCATGCGCGAACAGGTCCGGCAGGCCGGCGTTCCAGCGCTCGACGAAATCGGCGCCGAGGCTGACGCCGGTCGCCTCGACTTCCTTCTGCACCGAGACCATGCTGCGGCCGGAGAAATTCTTGCGGCAATATTCGAAGCTGGCCGGAAAGCCGGCCGCGGTCAGCCATTCGGCGAGGCGCCGATTGGCCAGGTTCTCGGTGTCGACCAGAACCCCGTCGCAATCGAAGATGACGAGCTTGGGTATTTTCATCAGGCCGTGCCGGTCGATCCGAAGCCGCCCGAGCCGCGCGTTGTGCCGCCAGCCAATGTGCGCTCCTCGACGGTCGCCTGCGTCACCGGGGCGAAGACGATCTGGGCGATCCGCATGCCGCGCGTCACCGCGAAATCCTCGTCGCCGAGATTGATCAGCAGCACCTTGACCTCGCCGCGATAGTCGCTGTCGATGGTGCCCGGCGTGTTGAGGCAGGTGAGCCCGTGCTTGAAGGCGAGGCCCGAACGCGGCCGGACCTGGCCTTCGACGCCCTCCGGAATTTCCAGGACCAGCCCGGTCGGCACCAGCGCGCGCTTTCCCGGCAGGATCAAAAGCGGCCTGTCGTCCGGGACGGCGGCGCGCAGGTCCATGCCGGCGGCGCCCGAGCTTTCATAGGCCGGAAGCGGCAAGCCCTCGCCATGCGGCAGCCTGACGAAGCCGACAGCCGGACCGATGACGGAGGTAGGATAAAGTGCTGCGCGCATGAGGCTGATCCTATCGTCGCGAACGCCGGTTCAGTCAACTCGGCGGCAATGCTATCAACGGCTTTCTTTCAGCACAGTTCCGCTTCAGCGCAGTTCCATCGGAACGACCGTGGTCTCCTTGATCTCCTCCATGACGAAGGAGGCCGAAACGTCCGATAGTGCCACCTTGGCGATCAGCCGTTGATAGAGCCGGTCATAGGCCTTCACATCGGCGACGCGGGCGCGCAGGACATAGTCGAGATCGCCGGACATGCGGTAAGCGGCGGTGATCTCGGCAAAGCCGGTCACCGCCGCTCGGAATCTTTGCAGCCAGCCGGGATCGTGGTTCGAGGTGCGGATCAGGATGAACACCGAAAGGCCGAGCCCAAGCTTGTCGGCGTCGACCAGCGCCACCCGGCCGGTGATGACGCCGTCTTCCTCCAGCCGCTTGACCCGGCGCCAGCAAGCATTGCGCGACAGCGATATTCTTGCCGAGAGCTGGTCGACGGATAGCGTGCCGTCGCGTTGCAGCTCGGCCAGCAATCTCCGGTCTATTTCGTCGATTTCCGGCGTCATGTGAGATGTTTGTCCCAAAATTCAGCCTTTCACAAGGACAATTTGAGACCGATGAACCGAACACCCATGCCAGTATACTCATCGCCGGCTCTTCATGCCGGCAGGAGGGATCGACATGACGGCACGGCTCGCAAGACTTTTCACCTCTCACCCGGCCGCGGTCGGCGAGAGCTATTTCGGCCATATGGCTTTCGCCGCATGGTTCTCGTCGCGATTGTTCATGGCGGCCTTTGCCGCGCTCATTCATGCTTTCTTGCCGTTTCTGTTCGAGACCACGGCAAGCGGCATCATCCGTGAGCTCTATGAGCGGACGCATAACAGAGGACGGTAAGCCGTAGAGGTACCGAGCGCGGCGAGGCCGCTGGACGGCGCCAACGCTCAACGGATCCCGGCAGCGCAATCCCGATCAAGCGCCGCCATCGTCGAAATGTCGAGCCAGGCTTGAAGCCGCGCCGCAATCCGCCATTTTGAGGAGCGCGGCGCGATAGCCCGGAGCATCCACGATGGATATCGTCTTTTCCCCGACGACAGAATTGGCTGCCGCCATTCGCGACCGCAAGATTTCCGCTGTGGAAGCGCTGGACGCGCATCTGACGCAAATTGACAGGCACAATGAGGCGGTCAACGCAGTCGTAACCCTCGATCGGGAAGGTGCGCGGCAACGCGCTGGCAAGGCCGACGAAGCCCAGGCGCGCGGCGAGGCCCTTGGGCCGCTACACGGCGTGCCGTTCACACTGAAGGACACGCACGAAACCGCCGGCATGAGAACCACTGTCGGCTTCCCGGCTTTCGCCGACTATGCCCCGAGGGCAGACAGTCCGGTCGTTGCCCGGCTGAAGGCGGCAGGCGGCATACTGGTGGGCAAGACGAACGTGGCGACAATGCTCGGTGACTGGCAGTCGAGCAATCCGCTGTTCGGCCGCACCGGCAACCCCTGGAATCTCCAGCGCACCGCCGGCGGCTCCAGTGGCGGTGCGGCGGCGGCGCTCGGCACCGGAATGACGCCGTTCGAGGTCGGCACCGACATGCAGGATTCGATCCGGCTGCCCGCTGCCTTTTGCGGCGTCTACGGCCTCAAGCCGACCGAGCACCGCGTCTCGCTCGCCGGCGCCTTCCCCGATCCAGGCGGGGCGCCGCGCAGCGTGAGGCTGATCTCCTGCCTCGGACCGATGGCGCGCAGCGTCGAGGACCTGGCACCGATCTACGGCCTCATTGCCGGGCCGGATGGAAGCGATACCGACCTTGCGCCGGTACCGGTCGAAACCATGCCGGAGCTGGATCTCAGAAATTTGCGGATTGCCGTCGCGCCGTCCTTTCCGGGCTTTCCGGTGGCCGGCGAGATCAGCGCGGCGGTCGAAAGTCTGGCAAAAGAGCTTCAGGCCGCGGGCGCCATCGTCGAGGAAGCTAAGTTGCCGGAGTTCGACCTGCACGACGACCTAGCACAAGGCGGTGCGCTGATCGGCATGATGCTGGAGGCGGCCCAGCCCGAACCGCGGGAGAAGCCGACACCGGTCTCGCGCTGGTTCGAGGCGCTCGCCCGCCGCGACCGCTCCATCCTGGCGTGGGAACGGTTCTTCGACGGCTGCGACGCCTTGCTGTGCCCGGTCGCCATGGCCACCGCCTTCCCGCATTGCGAGCCAGGAACGCCGATCGGGGTCGACGGTAGCGAGCAAAGCTACTGGATGCTGCCGGCCTATGGCGCGGTGTTCAACTACAGCGGCCACCCCGCACTGTCGCTGCCCTGCGGACAGGACAGCAATGGCCTGCCCATCGGACTACAGATTGTTGGCAAACGCTGGTCGGAGTCGCGCCTGCTCGGGATCGCCAGGGCAATCGACCCGCTGGCCGGCGGCTTTCGCCGCCCGCCCGGTTATTGAGTAAACCGCGCCAGCCCGTAGGGATCAAGCAGCGGATCGCGCTCGCCGTCGAGGATTTCGCGGGCGGCGAACAGGCCGACGGCCGGTGCCAGCGTGATGCCGGAATGCATGACCGCGACGTAGACGCCGCTCGTGCCTTCGGCGCGGCCAATGATCGGAAAGCCATCGACTGGCGTCGGCCGGTAGCCAATGGTGTGGAAATCGAGTTCCAGCTCATCCGCGCCGCGTAGCATCGCCTTCATCGCCGCAAACAGGTCGCCGGCGGTGGCCGCGGCATCCATGCCGGGATCGGCGCCGCCGAAATCCGAGCCCGCGATGATGCGGCCTTCCGCCGTCTGGCGCATATGCAGGCGGTCGCCGATCACCAGGCCGTTGAGCAGCTTTTCGTAGGGGCGCGAATGCACGATCAGGCCGGGTGGCGTCTCGATCGGCAGTTCTATCCCGGCTATTGCCGCTAGTGCCGGAGAGCCGGCTCCGGCCGCGATCACCACCTCGTCGGCAGCAATCCGCCCGCCGGATGTATCGACGCCGGCAATCCTGCCGTTGGCTTGCACCAGAGCGGTGACGGTCGTCCCGGCTACAATTCGCGCGCCGCGCCGTTCGGCGTCGGCCAGCAGTGCTTGCGTGGCGGCGACCGGCTCGGCGACACCTTCCTCGGCGACATAAAGGGCGAAATCGGGAAGTTCGGCCAGATTGGGCTCGATACGCGCCGCTCCGGCACGGTCGACACGCTCGATGCCGTAGCCCCATGCGGAGTGCTCGGCCGCATAGGCCTCAAGTTCGGGACGTGGCAGGTCCCACCACAAGCCACCGCACCACTGCAACGGGATGCCGGGCACCTCGTTCGCCAGCCGCGTCCATTCGGCCATCGACCGAATGCGTAGGCGGAAATAGACCTCCGGATTGCCCCAGCTGGCATTGATCCAGGCAAAGGAATTCGGTGTCGCGACGCCGCCGGCGCCGCTGTCGGCAATGACCGTCACCTTTGCTCCGGCCCTGGTCAGGTGCCAGGCGATGGAGGCGCCGATGATGCCGGCGCCGATGACGATGACTTGTTTCGCCGCTGTCATGCTTCACTCCTCGTTCCAACGCCACCACTGCGATGCCATTGCCCGTGGGTTCTGCCAAGAGCGCGCGGTATAAAATATGCTTCTTGACTTTAATACGTACGTACGTATTATACCGGCATGGCTAGACATTCACTTCGCGAAAAACTTCTCGACGCCGGTTTCAAAACCATCTGGAATTCCGGCTATTCGTCCGCCGGCGTACGCGACATCGTCGCCGCGGCCGATGCCCGCCCGGGGTCCTTCACCAATCATTTTGTCTCCAAGGAGGCGTTCACCGGCGAGGTGCTGGACCGCTATTTCGCCTATGTGAGCGGTTTGGTGGAGCAGGCCCTTGCTCGGGACGGCACGCCCCCGGTCGGGCGCTTGCGCCGCTATCTCGAAATCATCACGTCGAAGCTGGAGGCGCATGATTGGGCACGGGGCTGCATGATCGGCAATCTCAGCCTCGAGACGGCGGCTCACAGCGAGGCGCTGAGGCTGCAACTCGTCGCCATTTTCGAACGCTGGCGTAAGCCCTTTGCCGAATGCATCGCCGAGGGCCAGGCGGCTGGCGACATCACCGACGCGTTCGATGCCGAGGACCTCGCCGATTTCCTGTTGAGTTCCTGGCAAGGCGCGATGCTGCGCATGAAGGTGGAGCGCAGTCCCGAACCGCTCGAGCGTTTCAAGAATATCGTCTTCAAAACAGTCTTCGCAAAAAGGAGCTGATCCGATGAACCCGAAACTCGAAAAGCAGCAATCCCGCACAACGGTGCCGCGCTCGCAAGTCGCGGTACTCGATTCCACCATCTCCTATGTCGAGGCAGGTACTGCCGGTCCGACGGTACTCTTCCTGCACGGCAACCCGACGTCGTCCTACATCTGGCGCGACATCATCCCGCATGTGGCGCCGTTCGGCCGCTGCATTGCGCCCGACCTGATCGGCTATGGCCAATCCGGCAAGCCGGACATCGACTATCGCTTCTTCGACCACGTCCGCTATCTCGACGCCTTCATCGAGACGCTTGGCATCACCGACGTGGTGGTCGTCGCGCAGGACTGAGGCACCGCGCTCGCCTTCCATCTCGCGGCCCGGCGGCCGCAGCGGATCCTCGGCCTCGCCTTCATGGAATTCATCCGCCCCTTCGAGAGTTGGGACGATTTTCACCAGCGTCCGCAGGCGCGCGAATTGTTCAAGGCAATGCGCACGCCTGGCGTCGGTGAGAAGCTTGTCCTGGAAGACAACGTCTTCGTCGAAAAGGTGCTGCCGGCTGCGGTGCTGCGCACGATGAGCGATGAGGAAATGGCCTCCTACCGGGCACCGTTCCCGACGCCGCAATCGCGCAAGCCGATCCTGCGGCTGCCGCGCGACCTGCCGATTGAAGGCCAGCCCGCCGATGTCGGTGCCATCAGCGAGCACGACCATCGGGCGCTCCGGCTCTCCTCCTACCCGAAGCTGCTTTTCTCAGGCGATCCGGGGGCCCTCGTCTCGCCGCAGGCGGCACGGGAATTCGCGGCGAGCCTGAAGAGTTGCCGCCTGATCGATCTCGGACCCGGCGCGCATTATCTGCAGGAGGATCATGCCGACAGGATCGGCGCCGCCATTGCCGAGTGGATTCCCGAGATAGCGTTCGAGAGCCATGCGGCCTGACGTCGGGACGTGAACCGGCGGCCGCGGCCGGCGGAGAGGTCGACAGCTTAGCTCTGCCGGTGCCAAGCGATGGAGGCGCCAATGATGCCGTATCCAATGACGATGATGTTCTTGCTCGCGGCCGTGTACCTTCAAACGCCCAGGACTTCTTGCCTTGATTGCCACCATGCTACAGACTTGCCAAGAGCGTTGCCGGGACCGCTCTCGAAGCGGGTCGATGACGATCGCCTCACTGGAAACGTTCAGCTCAATCACATGAGGGTCATTTGCGCCGCTGGATAAAAGGGCTGGTTTTTGCTGCAGCCGGAGCCGCCATTGTCTATGCCGTCTTCTTCGGCCCGCTGCCGATCGTTCGATCTTGGTGGCAGGACGACAACTGGCTGGATCCTTTGCATAAGCGCCATCGCATTGCTGACGGTTTGGTGCTGACCGGGGCGTTGGTTGGGAAATCGCGGGCAGAAGTTGTTGCCATGCTCGGCGAGCCGCCGAAGACGGACTATTTCGAGGACTGGAGTCTGGTTTATATTCTTGGTTCGGAAAGAGGATTTTTTTCGATCGACTCTGAATGGCTGGTTATGCGCCTGGATGACGCTGGCTCGGTCACGCAGGCGGCTATCGTCAGAGACTGAACCTGCTGCCGGGGTATCAGCGGTGTTTCCGTTCGACAGGCCGGAAAAGCGCTGCTAGAAGCCCGCGCCACAGACAGGATTCCATGAAATTGGCTGAAGACATCGAACAAGCGGTATCGCGCCGCCGCACTTTCGCGATCATTGCCCACCCCGACGCCGGCAAGACGACGCTCACCGAAAAACTGCTTTTGTTCGGCGGCGCCATCCAGCTTGCCGGCGAGGTCAAGGCCAAGAAGGACCGCATCCAGACCCGCTCGGACTGGATGAAGATCGAACGCGAGCGCGGCATTTCGGTGGTCACCTCGGTGATGACCTTTGAATACGAGGACACCGTCTTCAACCTGCTCGACACGCCCGGCCACGAGGATTTCGCCGACGACACCTATCGCACGCTGTCGGCGGTCGACAGCGCGGTCATGGTGATCGACGCCGCCAAGGGCATCGAGCCGCGCACGCTGAAACTGTTCGAGGTCTGCCGGCTGCGCGATATCCCGATCATCACCTTCGTCAACAAAATGGACCGCGAAAGCCGAGACCCATTCGACATCCTCGATGAGATCGAGCAGAAGCTGGCACTGGATACAGCGCCGATCACCTGGCCGATCGGCCGCGGCAAGACCTTTTCCGGGACCTACCATCTGGCGCTGAACGCGGTGCGCAAGGGCGACGCCGAAAAGGAGCGCACGCCGGTCAACGGTCCCGATTCCAACCGCGTTGCCGGCCTGTTGCCGGAGAACGAGCGGGAGGCCTTCATCGAGGAGCTGGAGCTGGCGCGCGCGGCCTGTCGCCCGCTCGACCTCGATGCCTTCCGCGAGGGCCATTTGACGCCGGTCTATTTCGGTTCGGCGCTGCGCAATTACGGCGTGCGCGACCTGATCGAGGCGCTCGGCGCCTACGGGCCGCCGCCGCGCGCGCAGGAGGCCGACAGCCGCAAGGTCGAGGCGACCGAGGACAAGATGACCTCCTTCGTCTTCAAGATCCAGGCCAATATGGACCCCAACCATCGCGACCGCATCGCTTTCGTCCGCGTCTGCTCCGGCAAGCTCGAGCGCGGCATGAAGGCCAAGCTGGTGCGCACGGGAAAACCGATGAGCCTGTCGGCACCGCAATTCTTCTTCGCCCGCACCCGCGTCACGGCCGACGAGGCGTTCGCCGGCGATGTCGTCGGCATCCCCAACCACGGCACGCTGCGCATCGGCGACACGCTGACCGAAGGCGAGGAGATCCTGTTTCGCGGCGTGCCGAATTTCGCGCCTGAAATCCTGCGCCGCGTTCGCCTCGGCGATGCCATGAAAGCCAAGAAGCTCAAGGAAGCGCTGCACCAGATGGCCGAGGAAGGCGTCGTGCAATTGTTCTCGCCGGAGGACGGCTCGCCAGCCATCGTCGGCGTCGTCGGCGCCCTGCAGCTCGACGTCTTGAAGGAGCGGCTAAACTTCGAATACACACTGCCGGTCGATTTCGAGATGTCGCGCTTTTCCGTCTGCCGCTGGATATCGGCCGACGACAGGGCCGAACTCCAGCGCTTCATCGAGGCGCATCGCGGCGACATCGCGCGCGATCTCGACAACGATCCGGTGTTCCTCGCCCAGCACGCCTTCTCGCTCAACTACGAGGCCGAGCGCTGGAAGGCGATCCGCTTCACCGCGGTCAAGGATTATCAGGTCCGCGACAGAGCGGCTTGATGCGCCCCTTCCCTTCTCCCTTTGTGGGAGAAGGTGTCGCCGAAGGCGACGGATGAGGGGTGTTCCAGGAAACACCAACGTCTCATTCCGTCCAGCACCCCTCAACCGTCTCGGCGCTTCGCGCCGATCCACCTTCTCCCACAGGGGGAGAAGGAAAGATCGCGTTCGTTCACCCTTTCGCTGCCTCTTCGAACTTGGCGATGTCGATCTTGCTCATCTGCATCATCGCCTGCATCACGCGGCCGGCCTTTTCCGTGTCGGGGTCCAGCAGCAGCCTGGGCAGCTGTTCGGGAACGACCTGCCAGGAGAGGCCGAATTTGTCCTTCAGCCAGCTGCACTGGCTGGGCTGGCCACCGCCCGCGATGAGCCTGTCCCAGAAATAGTCGACCTCTTCCTGCGTCTTGCAGTCGATGGAGAGCGAGACTGCCTGGGTGAACTTGAATTGCGGGCCGCCGTTGAGCGCCTGGAACTGAACGCCGTCGAGCTCGAATGAGACCATCAGCACCTTGCCCTCATTATCGCCGCTGCCCTTGGGCCAGCGCATCACGCTCAGCACCTTCGAATTCTTGAAGATGGAGATGTAATGGTTCATGGCCTCCTCGGCCTGGTCGTCGAACCACAGGCAGGGGGTGATCTTTTGCATTCTCTTGCTCCTCGGGCTGGTTTTGGCTTGTTTCACTCGCAAAACGGCCGGCTGGCAATTGATGCCCGGTCCCGCCGTCTGCTCAAGGACGCTCGAGCAAAACACGATCCGACAGCACTTCTGACTTTTTTACGGCCTGGACCGGCTGCGTCTTTGGCTGGCCGCTCGTTCCGCACCCTGGCGCAGCGCAAAATTGTGGCCAGACCAGAGTGTGGCGTCTATAAGGCCTGCGGCTCAATTCCGGTTTTCCGCACCTTTGGGCGCGACGCAGACAGCAAGGACAGTTCAATGCCCGCCTACCGTTCCCGCACCACCACCCATGGCCGCAACATGGCCGGCGCCCGCGGCCTGTGGCGCGCTACCGGCATGAAGGATTCGGATTTCGGCAAGCCGATCATTGCCGTGGTCAATTCCTTCACCCAATTCGTGCCGGGCCATGTCCATTTGAAGGATCTCGGCCAGCTGGTTGCCCGCGAGATCGAAAAAGCCGGCGGCGTCGCCAAGGAGTTCAACACCATTGCCGTCGATGACGGCATCGCCATGGGCCATGACGGCATGCTCTATTCGCTGCCGTCACGCGAATTGATCGCCGACTCGGTCGAATACATGGTCAACGCGCACTGCGCCGACGCGATGGTCTGCATCTCGAATTGCGACAAGATCACGCCCGGCATGCTGATGGCGTCGCTGCGCCTCAACATCCCGACCGTCTTCGTCTCCGGCGGGCCGATGGAGGCCGGCAAGGTGGTGCTCGCCGGCAAGAGCCAGGCGCTTGATCTGGTCGACGCCATGGTCGCGGCCGCCGACGACAAGGTGTCCGACGAGGACGTCAGGACCATCGAACGCTCGGCCTGTCCGACCTGCGGTTCCTGCTCCGGCATGTTCACCGCCAATTCGATGAACTGCCTGACCGAGGCGCTCGGCCTGTCCTTGCCCGGCAATGGTTCGACGCTAGCGACGCATGCCGACCGCAAGCGCCTGTTCGTCGAGGCCGGCCACCTGATCGTCGATCTTGCCCAGCGCTATTACGAGCAGGACGACGACACCGCGCTGCCGCGCAGCATCGCCTCGAAGGGCGCCTTCGAGAACTCCATGACACTCGACATTGCCATGGGCGGTTCGACCAACACCGTGCTGCACATCCTTGCTGCGGCACATGAGGGCGAGGTCGACTTCACCATGGAGGACATCGACCGGCTGTCGCGGCGGGTGCCAGTGCTGTGCAAGGTGGCCCCGGCCAAGGCAGACGTCCATATGGAGGATGTCCACCGCGCCGGCGGCATCATGGCCATCCTCGGCCAGTTGGATAGCGCCGGGCTGATCAACCGCGACCTGCCGACGGTGCACACCGCAAGCCTTGGCGAAGCGCTCGATCATTGGGATATTTCACGCACCACCAGCCAGAATGTCCGCGATTTCTTCCTGGCGGCACCCGGCGGCGTGCCGACGCAAGTCGCGTTCAGCCAGGACCGCCGCTGGGACGATCTCGATCTCGACCGCGAGAATGGCGTCATCCGCTCGGCCGAACATCCTTTCTCCAGGGATGGCGGCCTTGCCGTGCTGAAAGGCAATCTGGCACTCGATGGCTGCATCGTGAAGACGGCGGGCGTCGATGAATCGATCCTGAAATTCACCGGTCCGGCAAGAGTGTTCGAAAGCCAGGACGCCAGCGTCAAGGCGATCCTGTCGAACGAGATCAAGGCCGGCGATGTCGTCGTCATCCGCTATGAAGGGCCACGCGGCGGACCCGGCATGCAGGAAATGCTCTACCCGACCAGCTATTTGAAATCGAAAGGCCTCGGCAAAGCCTGCGCACTGATCACCGACGGTCGTTTTTCCGGCGGCACCTCCGGCCTGTCGATCGGCCATGTCTCGCCGGAAGCCGCGGAAGGCGGTCTGATCGGGCTGGTCAGGGAAGGCGACACGATCGAGATCGATATCCCCAACCGCACCATCAGGCTTGCTGTCGACGACGCCGAACTCATCGCCCGTCGCGCCGCGATGGAGGCCAGGGGAACGGCTGCCTGGAAGCCCGAAGAAAAGCGCAAGCGCAAGGTGACGACGGCCTTGCGCGCCTATGCGGCGATGGCGACAAGTGCCGCCAAGGGGGCGGTGCGGTACGTGCCGGAATAGAGGCTTTTCCTTCTCCCCTTGTGGGAGAAGGTGGATTGGCGCGCAGCGCCAAGACGGTTGAGGGGTGCTGGACGGAGTGTCGTCGGCGCCAAGCTGGAACACCCCTCATCCGGCCGCTTCGCGGCTACCTTCTCCCACAAGGGAGAAGGGAAGGGGCGCGCCTGAAGGTTCCGCCTTGCGGCAGCACGCTGCATGGAAAGAAACGGCTTTTTTGAACGAGGTGGCGCTAGATGGATTTTGACCTTGTGGTGCGCGGCGGGACGCTGCCCGACGGCAGGATCGCGGATATCGGCATCGTCGGCGAAACGATCGCAGCGATAGAGCCCGAGCTGAACGTCAGCGCCGGCACGGCGATCGATGCCCATGGCAATCTGGTCTCGCCGCCCTTCGTCGATCCGCATTTCCATATGGACGCCACGCTTTCGCTCGGCATTCCGCGCATCAATGTCTCGGGCACGCTGCTCGAAGGCATCTCGCTTTGGGGCGAGTTGAAGCCGCTTCTGACCCACGAAGCGGTGCGCGACCGTGCGCTCGCCTATTGCGACTGGGCGGTGTCGATGGGCCTGCTCGCCATCCGCACCCATGTCGATGTTTGCGACGACCGCCTGCTGGCGGTCGAGGCGCTGCTCGACGTGAAGAAGACGGTTGGCCCCTATATCGACCTGCAGCTGGTCGCCTTCCCGCAGGACGGGTTTTACCGCTCGCCGACGGCGCGCGACAACACCATCCGGGCGCTCGACATAGGCGTCGATGTCGTCGGCGGCATTCCGCATTTCGAGCGCACAATGGCCGACGGCACGCGCTCCGTCACCGAGCTCTGCGAAATCGCGGCGAAGCGCGGCCTGATGGTCGACTTGCATTGCGACGAGACGGACGATCCGCTGTCGCGCCACATCGAGCAGCTTGCCTATGAGACGCAGCGGCTCGGGTTGCAGGGCAGAGTGGCCGGCTCGCACCTGACATCGATGCATTCGATGGATAATTACTACGTTTCGAAGCTATTGCCGCTGATTGCCGAGGCCGGCGTTTCGGCGATCCCCAATCCGCTGATCAACATCATGCTGCAGGGCCGCCACGACAGCTTTCCCAAGCGCCGCGGACTGACGCGAGTCAAGGAGATGCTGGCGCAAGGCATCCGCGTCGGCTGGGGCCAGGATTGCGTGCTCGACCCCTGGTATTCGCTGGGCACCGCAGACATGCTCGACGTCGCCTTCATGGGCCTGCATGTCGCGCAGATGTCGAGCCCGGCCGAGATGGCGCGCTGCTTCGACATGGTCACCAACGTCAATGCCGCCATCATGGGCCTCGACCACCTTGGCGTGGCGGTCGGCAAGCGCGCCAGCCTGGTCGTTCTCGATGCCGGCAACCCAGTCGAGGCGCTGCGGCTGCGCCCAGAGCGTCTCTGCGTCATCGCCAGGGGCAAGGTGGTGGCCGAGCGCAGCCGGCAGGACACGCGGCTTTCGATCGCCGGAAGGCCGGGCACGGTGAACCGGCGCCACGCTTAGTCCAGCCGATTTCCCGCGCTGGTCTTACCGAATTCTCGATTTTCGCCTCGTCATGGCCGCAGCTTGCGACTACGACGCGGGTCACCGTACCCCACGGCGAGGAACCGGTAACGGAATGGCGCAGCCCGCAGCCCAGTACTCAACGATCATGAACGTGCTGCTGGCCGGCATCCTGCTGATGCTCGCCGGCGACTTCCTGTTTGCGCTGAACGACGCGATGGGCAAGTGGCTGGTCGCCAGTTTTTCCGTCGGCCAGGTCGTGCTGATCCGCTCGATCGGCGCGTTTTTCATACTCGGGCCGATGATTGCACATCAGGGTGCGGCCAAGCTGTTTCGCATGGAGCGGCCGGAGCTGCAGCTGCTGCGCGTGGTGATGACGACGCTCGACACGGCGCTGTTCTACGCGGCGGTCGTCTATCTGCCGCTCGCCGATGTGATGAGCTTTTACATGGCCGGGCCGATCTATGTGGCGGCGCTGTCGCATTTCCTGCTCGGCGAAAGGGTCGGCTGGCGCCGCTGGGCGGCGATCCTGGTCGGCTTCTGCGGCGTGCTGATCATGCTGAAGCCATCCTCGGCCGCGTTCTCCCTGTCGTCGATGTTCGCGCTCGCCGGCAGCATTTCATTTGCCTTCGCTATCATCCTCAACCGGCGGCTGCGCGGCACCAGCGACACTTCGCTGGTCACCTGGCAGACCATCGGCACGCTGCTGGTCGGCGCTGCGTTGACCATAGGCAGTTGGAAGACGCCGTCATCGCTCGATTTCGGCGCCATGCTGCTTCTCGGCGTCGTCTCCTGCGGCGCGCACCTGATGATCACCCGGGCGTTGAAGCTTGCCCCTGCCTCGACCTTGGCGCCGCTGCATTACAGCCTGCTGTTGTGGGCAGTGGTCTTCGGCCTGGCCTTCTTCGGCGATGTGCCTGGGCCGCGCATCCTGGTCGGCTCGGCCATCGTCGTGCTGGCCGGCCTGTTCATCTTCCACCGCCAGAAGGTGGTCGACACCGTGCCGCCGGAAAACGTGCCGAAGGGTGTGAATTAACCCCGGCGCACCGCTGCGAGATGCCGCGAAAATTCCGGCATCTCCATCAGTGCCTTGCAGCGCGCAAACCGGCCGTCGGCATAGGCGCGAAAGTCGTCGGCCGGATTTTTGTTGGCAAGCTGGATCAGTCCCCACAGCGTCCACAGCAGGTCGCACATCGCCTTGTAGATGACGATGCGGGCGCGCTCCGCCGGTCTCGGCTCGCCGCCGAAATAGGCCAGCGTCATCTCCTCGTCCTGCGCGGCGTCGAATTGCCCTTCGACGCTGAGGTCGCCGAGATCCCAGAGCGGATCGTTCATGCCGGAATATTCCCAGTCGACGATCCACATCCTGTCGCCCGTATCGAGAAAGTTTTCGCAGAGCGGGTCGCAGTGGCAGGCGACGATCGGCAGAGGTTGAGCCGCAAGTGCTGAGCGCACTGCCTCCGCCTCGCGGACCACATCGTGGTAGCCGGCAGGCAGCGCGACGTCCTTGGTTGACAGCACTTTCAGATAATCGTCGATCATCGCAAACAGCTCGAAGCGGAAGGGGAACACCGCGCCGGATGTGTGCAGTTTGCGAAAGGCCTTGCCGGCGCGTGCCGGGCTGCCCGGCCGAGTCTTGAACTTTTCCGGTGACATCGTCTCGGCACCGGCAACGAAGCGGGTCACCAACACGCCGGTCTCGGCATCGACATGCAGCACTTCGGGACTGACGCCGGCCTTCGCCGCTTCCCGCGCCGCCACTGCCTCGTTGGCGCGGTTGATGTATTCCTCGGTGCCCTTGCCGGGGATACGCAGGCAGAAATCCTTACCCCTGAAGACGAGGTTGGTGAGACCGCCGAGCCGTTCCAGAGGGCCGTCATAGCCGGCCAGCATCGGAATGGCCGCAAGTGCGGCGCGCGCCCGGTCGTCCGCCATGGATTTCGCTCCTTTCCCCGTGTTATTGGGACGACGACGGTTCCACAGTTTTCGCCGTTTGGCTATGATCGCGTTGCGGATCGATACCAGGCGACGGAAAGCGATGACGGACAGCAATCAGCAGAGCGCACTCGCCGCAGCCTATGCGGCGAAGCGGCCGGAAGACGTCGCGGCGCTCTACGACAGTTGGGCAGGCACCTATGACGCCGACATGTCGGCGGCTGGCTATCGCCATCCCACCATCTGCCTTGCCTTGCTGGCCCGCCATCTGCCGCGCGGCGCCGCTCCTCTGCTCGATGCCGGCGCGGGCACCGGGCTCATCGGCGAATGGCTTGCCATTACCGGTTATCCGCAGGTCGAGGCGCTCGACATCTCGGAAGGCATGCTGGCGCAAGCCGCGCGCAAGGGCGTCTATTCGGCGCTTCACTGCCTGGCGCTTGGCGGACCGCTGCCCTTCGTGGACGACGCCTATGCCGGGATCATCTCAGCCGGCGTCTTCACGTCCGGCCATGTCGGGGCCGAGGGTCTGGACGAGCTGATCCGCATCTGCCGGCCGGGCGGGGTGATCGTGCTGACAGTGAAGAACACGCTGTGGGATGCCGGGTTTGCCGCGCGGATCGCCGAGCTCGAGGCGCAAGCCACCGTCACGCGCGCCGAAGAGACGCTGCCCTATGTTTCGATGCCAGGCGAGGCCGATACCGTGCCGAGCCGGGGGCTGGTGCTCATCGTGAACTGAGGCTGAAACCGGAAGGCTCTACGCCTTCACCTTTGCTCCTGCCGGATCGTAAAGCGGCTCGAGGTGTATCTTAGCCGGCGTCCGTTCCATTGCCACCACCAGCTCGTAGTTGCCGGAAGTGAGGAAATCATCGTTGACGCCATCGGCATTGCGCACATAGCCGTAGCCGATGTTCTTGCCGATGGTGTAGCCATAGCCGCCGCTGGTGAGATAACCGACCGCCTCGCCGTTGCGCAGGATGGTCTCGCGCCCGAGCAGGACGATGTCCGGATCGTCGACCGTGAAGCCGGCAAAACGTTTCCTGGGCGGCGAACCGTCGACCTTCTCCAAGGCCCGCCGGCCGAGGAAATCGGTGTTTTTTCTGAGCTTCACCGCCCAGCCGAGGCCGGCCTCCTGCGGCGTGTCGTTGGGCGTGATGTCGGAGCCCCAGGCGCGGTAGCCTTTTTCCAGCCGCAGTGATTCCAGCGCCCGGTAGCCGACCGGGCGGATGTCGTAGGTCTCGCCCGCCGCCATCAGCGCATCGAAAACCTCGCCCGTCGCCGCGATCGGCGCATGCAATTCCCAGCCGAGCTCACCGACATAGGTGACGCGCAGTGCCCGCACGATGTGGCCGGCAATGGCGATCTCGCGAACATGGCCGAACGGGAAAGCTGTATTCGACACATCCGCGTCGGTCACATCGGACAGCACGTCGCGGGCGCGCGGCCCCATCAGCGACAGCGTGCCAAAATCCTCCGTGACGTCGGTCAGCGTCACGTCGAACTCCCTGCCGATATGATCGGCAATCCAGGAGAAATCATGCGTGCGGAACCCGGTGCCGGTGACGATGTAGAATTTCTCCTCACCGAGCCGCGCCACGGTCAAATCGGCCGCGATGCCGCCGCGCGTGTTGAGGAGCTGCGTGTAGGTCAGCCGGCCGACCGGTTTGGCGACGTCATTGGCGCAGATCCAGTCCAGCGCCTTCAGCGCGTCCGCGCCCGTCATTTCGTATTTGGCGAAGGATGACTGGTCGAAGATGCCGATCTTTTCGCGCACGTGGCGGTGTTCGTCGCCGACCGGCGAAAACCAGTTCTGCCGGCCCATCGAATAGACGTCTTTAGGCTCGAACCCTTCCGGCGCGAACCAGTTCGGCCGCTCCCAGCCGAGCTTCGAGCCGAACACGGCGCGATGTTCTTTCAGCCGTTCATAGAGTGGAGAAACGATGCGCGGCCGGCCGCTGACATATTCCTCATGCGGAAAGCCGATCGTGTAGTGCTTGCCATAGGCTTCAAGCGTGCGGTCGCGGACCCATTGCCGGTCGCGGTGCAGATTGGAGAAGCGGCGGATGTCGACCACCCACAAATCGAGCGGCGCCTCGCCGTCGACCACCCATTGCGCCAGCACCCAGCCGGCGCCGCCGCCGGATGCAATGCCGAAGGCGTTGAAACCGGCGCCGACGAACATATTCGGGCATTCCGGCGCCACGCCGAGGATGAAATTGCCGTCCGGCGTGAAGCTCTCCGGTCCATTGATCATCTGCTTGACGCCGACATTGGCGAGCGCCGGGACACGCTCGATCGCCTGGCCCATATGCTGCTCGAAATGATCGTAATCATCGTCGAACAGCCGGAACTCCCAATCGTCCGGCACATCACCACCGGGCAGATCGGTCGTCCAGGCCTGCGGGTTCGGCTCATAGCCTCCCATCACCAACCCGCCGACCTCCTCCTTGAAATAGGTGCGGCGGTCGGGGTCGCGGATCGTCGGCGCGTCACCCGCCAAGCCGTCGATCCTTTCGGTGATGATGTATTGGTGCTTCACGGGCTGCAGCGGCACGTTGATGCCGGCCAGCGCACCCACCTGCCGCGCCCATTGCCCGGCGCAGTTCACCACCTTGTCGCAGGCGATATCGCCCTTGTTCGTCCTTACCTTGACGATCCGGCCGTTCGTCATTTCGAAGCCGGTGACCCGCACCTCCTCGAACAATTTTGCGCCATGCATGCGCGCGCCCTTGGCCAGCGACTGGGTGATATCGGAAGGGCTTGCCTGACCGTCGCTCGGCAGCCAGGAAGCGCCGACGAGGTCGCCGGTTTCCAGCAGCGGCCACATTTCCTTGACCTCGGCCGGCGACAGCAAATGCATATCCATGCCGAAGCTCTTTGCCGTCGTCGCCAGCCTCTTATACTCGGTCCAGCGGTCGGCATTGGTGGCGAGGCGCAGGCAGCCTGTCATCTTCCAGCCGGTGGCCAGGCCGGTTTCGGCTTCCAGCCCCTTGTAGAGATCGACCGAATATTTGAGCACGCGCGTGATCGACGCCGACGAGCGTAGCTGGCCGACCAGCCCGGCAGCATGCCAGGTCGAACCCGAGGTCAGTTTGCCCTGTTCGAGCAGCACGATTTCGGCCTTGTGGTCGCGCGCCAGATGATAGGCCGTCGAACAGCCGATGATGCCACCGCCGATGACGACGATGCCGGCCTGGGCGGGCAAGGTCATGTCCGCGTCCCGTATTTTGTCCTGTAGTTTTCCAGGGCGGCTTCGAGCCGCGCCAGGTTTTCGTCGGCGTAGGCGGCGTAGTCGACACCGGGCGCGTCGAGGTAAAGCTCGGAAACCATGCCCCACATCGCCTCACGCAGCAGCGACGCGCATTGCATGGCGGCATGCGAGCGCCGTATCGCCGGGTCCGGCTCCTTCATGAAATAGGCGGTCAGGAAGGCGAAGGACTCCTCGTCGCTCATGCCTGCATTCGACGCCGCGCCGGCAAGGTCGAACATCGCGGTGTTGAAGCCTGCATATTCGAAATCGATGAGCCACAGCCTGTGACCGTCGTCGATTATGTTAGCCGGCAAGAGGTCATTATGGCCGAAGACGATCGGCAGCAGCTTTTGCGCGCGCTCGAGCTCGTTCGCCAGCGTCAGCAGGCGCGGCAGTTCGCCCAGCTTGCGGCTGCGGCCTTCCTCCAGCGTGCGCGCATAGTCGCGAATGACATGGAATACCCAGAACATGAAGCCGGCGCCGGAGACATGACCGGGCATCTCCCGGTGGAAACCGCGCAGCAACGCGGCAACGCGGCCGAGATCGGCGCGCACGTCCTGCGCGACATAGGCCTTGGCGCCGAGATACTCCGTCACCATGACGCCGGGTCCAGTGTAGTGGACGGCCGGAGCGAAGCCTGCCGCGTGCGCTGCCCGCGCCGTCATCATCTCGCGCTCGCGAAAGACATGGTGGAACGGATAGTCCTGGCCGAGCCGCACGACGTGCCGCCCGGCCGCGTCCTTGACCAGATAATTGGCATTGCTCAGCCCGCCCGGCAGCGGCGCGATGTCGATGCTGCCGGTCCAGCAAGGCAGCGCACGGATGCGGTCTTCGACAGTCACGATCTCGTCCAACATTGGGTCAATTTTCCACGCATGTCACGGCTGGCCAGCGATGACAATCGGACGGAGGAATGGAGGCAACGCGAAGATCTCGTCGGTGCAGATCTCGGGATCGGTATCCCGCACCGCACCGACGAGCCCCTTTGTGCCGGGTTCTTCGACGCCGGCATCCGCCCCCGCGGATCCTGAATTTCGGTACCCTTGCACCCGACGATCTCCCGGGCGTTCGGGCAAGCGATTTTTCGTGCGGCTCAGCCGTCGTCCTCCGTTCCGAGCCTGTCACAGCGATAATGTCGCGCCACGCTGGAGGTGTTGTCAACGCGAAATTGTGGTATTTTCTGGTTTTTTGCCCGAATTTTGCTAAATTCCTTGGAGTTAGTGGCATTTATGCCGTAGAAACGGTCAGCGGTGCAACAATCCGACCGGATGGAACCGATGGTCCACTCGAAGCGGCATGGCGAAATCCTGCGCCTCCTCAAGGAGGAAGGCACCGTGACCATTGCGAGCCTGGCCGACCGGCTGGGCGTCTCGCTGGAGACAGTACGCCGCGACGTCAAGCCACTGACCAGCGACGGTTCCATCCTCAAGATGCACGGCGCCGTCGGCCTGCCGTCGATTGCCGGCGAAGCGCCGTTCGAGCGGCGCATGCGCGAGAACGCCGATGCCAAGCGGGCAATAGCGCGCATGGTCGCCGCCACCATCCGCGACGGCGAATCGATCATGCTCGACACCGGCACCACCACCTCTTTCCTGGCCCGGGAACTGCTCGGCCACCGGCGGCTGACGGTCGTCACCAACTCCTCCGACATCGCCCGCACATTGGCCACCGTCAACGGCAATAAGGTCTACATGGCCGGCGGCGAGCTGCGCAGCGATTCCGGTGCTGCCTTCGGCGTCTCGGCCATCGAATTCGTCAGCCGCTTTTCCGTCAGCCATGCAGTGATATCGACCGGTGCGGTCGATGCCGTCACCGGCGTCATGGACTATGATCTGGAAGAGGCCGAATTCGCCCGCATGGTGCTGTCGCGCGGCCAGCGTTCGCTTGTCGTCACCGACCATAGCAAATTCGGCCGCCAGGGCCTTGTTCAGGTCTGCGGCTTCGGCGGCTTTTCCGAACTCGCGACCGACCGTCCGCCGCCGCACGACATCGCCGCCGCCCTTGCCCAGGCCGGCGCACGGCTCAGCATTGCCGATGGCGGAAGCGAGGGCTGAGCTCTATCGGGAGCTCTATCGGGAGATCTGCGCCAGCACCCACTTCCCAGCGCCGCCTCTGCCGTGTTTAGTCCGGCCATGGCTTTCACCATCCGCCAATTGCAGTTCTTCATCGCCGTCGCCGAGCAGGGCACAGTGTCGGGCGCCGCCCAGAACCTGTCGATCTCGCAATCCTCGGTCACCGAGGCGATCAAGGAGCTGGAGCACGATCTCGGCGTCGAGCTGTTCGAGCGCCACCCGCGCGGCTTGAACATCACCCACAAAGGCCACCAGTTCCTGCGCCATGCGAGAAAGATCCTGGCCGACGTTTCCGATGCGCGCCGCGCCTTCTTCGGCGAACAGGCCGCGGCAAGCGGGCGGCTGCAACTTGGCGTCACCTCGCTGGTCGCCGGCTATGTGCTTTCCGATCTTCTTGCCCGCTACCGCCGCGCCTATCCGGGTGTCGAGGTCTCGGCGATCGAGGACAATGGCGACTATCTCGAGCACCTGTTAATTGGCGGCAAGCTCGACATTGCCGTCATGGTCACCTCGAACCTGCGCGACCGCACGGCACTGCAGTCCGAAATCCTCGAAGTCTCGGCCTACCGGCTGTGGCTGCCGCTCGGCCATCCCTTGGCCGGTGCCGACATCATCGGCATCGGCGACATCGCCTCGGAACCGCTGATCATGCTGACCGTCGACGAGATCGAGGAGAATACCGGAAAGCTGCTGACGGCAATCGGCGCCAAGCCGCATGTCGCCTTCCGCACCCGCTCGGTCGAAGCGGTGCGCAGCCTCGTCGCTACCGGCGCCGGCGTGGCGCTGCTGCCCGACCTCGTCTACCGGCCATGGTCGCTGGAAGGCGACCGCATCGAATCGCGCGATATTTCGGGGTCGTTACCAGTCGTCCAGGTCGGCATGGTCTGGCGGCGCGGCTCCGGCCTGCCGCAGGCGGCTCGCGACTTCATCGGACTTGCCCAGTCGCAGCGCATGGTGCGCCAACGGCCCGAGAAGATCGGCCGCTGATGTATCGGAAAAATCGATATCGGGTTTCTGATAAATGAATTTGCGAAACCGGAAATTTCGCAGCACTTTTCGGTCAGGGAACAAAGCTGCTGTTAGAGCGACGTGCATCCAATTGGACGCACATAGTACGCTCTAAGACTTTCAATTTTCGCATCGGGCTTTCCGAAAATCGATTCCGATTTTCGGGCCGATGCGAGGAGCACGGCCCTTCAGAGCCGCGCATCCAACGTTTTTGAACGGGCGCATGATCTTCTTCCGGTTTCGAGGTCATGCAAAAAATGGGAGATCGACGATGAATTCATTGCTGAAATCATGCACTGCCATGACGGTCGCGCTGAGCTTCTCCGGCCAGGCCATCGCCCAGGTCAAGGAGCTCGGCAAAGGCGAAGGCGAGGTCAATATCGTCGCCTGGCCGG
Organism: Mesorhizobium sp. M0633; assembly: GCF_040320645.1. Taxonomy (NCBI): domain Bacteria; kingdom Pseudomonadati; phylum Pseudomonadota; class Alphaproteobacteria; order Hyphomicrobiales; family Phyllobacteriaceae; genus Mesorhizobium; species Mesorhizobium sp. M0633. The sequence goes on along the minus strand of NZ_JAMYQC010000012.1, from coordinate 74,360 downwards.
GCTATATCGAGCGCGGCGAAACCGACAAGGGCTATGATTGGGTCACGTCCTTCGAGAAGGAAACCGGCTGCAAGGTCAACGTCAAGACCGCTAACACCTCCGACGAGATGGTCTCGCTGATGAACGAGGGCGGTTTCGACCTGGTCACCGCCTCGGGCGATGCCTCGCTGCGTCTGGTCGCCGGCAAGCGCGTCCAGCCGATCAACACCGACCTCATCCCGAGCTGGAAGACGGTCGACGACCGGCTGAAGGATGCGCCCTGGTTCACCGTCGGCGGAGTCCATTACGGCGTCCCCTATCAGTGGGGGCCGAACGTGCTGATGTACAACACCGAAGTGTTCAAGGAGGCGCCGAAGAGCTGGAACGTGGTCTTCGAGGAATTGAAGCTTCCCGACGGCAAGTCGAACAAGGGCCGCGTCCAGGCCTATGACGGGCCGATCCACATCGCCGACGCCGCCAATTACCTGATGGCTCACAAGCCGGAGCTCGGCATCAAGGATCCGTACGAACTGACCGAGGATCAGTACAAGGCGGCGCTCGACCTGTTGCGGGTCCAGCGTACGCTGGTCGGACGCTATTGGCACGACGCCGCCATCCAGGTCGACGATTTCCAGAACGAAGGCGTCGTCGCCTCCGGTTCTTGGCCCTACCAGGTCAACACGCTGATCGCGGCCAAGAAGCCGGTCGCCTCGACTATCCCCGAGGAGGGCGTCACCGGCTGGGCCGATACCACGATGATGGAGGCCGATGCTGCCCACCCGAACTGCGCCTACATGTGGATGGAGCATTCGCTGTCGCCAAAAGTGCAGGGCGACGTCTCCGCCTGGTTCGGCTCGCTGCCGGTGGTGCCCGCCGCCTGCAAGGGCAACGAACTGCTCGGCGAAGAAGGGTGCAAGACCAACGGGTACGACAATTTCGACAAGATCAAGTTCTGGAAGACGCCGGTCTCGAAATGCGCCACCCAGAACGACCAGTGCGTACCCTATTACCGCTGGGTGTCGGACTATATCGGCGTCATCGGCGGGCGGTGAGTTCGCCTCACCTACGAAGCTCGGCGCTGCCCCTCACCTTACCCTCTCCCCGTGAAGAACGGGGGGTCGCCAGCGTTGGAGCGCCTCCCTTCTCCCCGTCCACTATACGAGGAGAAGGTGCCGGCAGGCGGATGAGAGGCAGCGCTACCGCCTGAAATTTGATGAGCCTGACAGATCAGGACAGCCCCATGACCTCCGCCGTTTCCTTCCAAAACGTCTCTCGCCATTTCGGCAGCGTGCGTGCCGTCGACGCGGTCGATCTCGACATCGTGCCGGGCGAGTTCTTCGCCATGCTCGGGCCTTCCGGCTCGGGCAAGACGACGTGCCTGCGCCTCATCGCCGGTTTCGAGCAGCCGACGGCGGGCTCGATCTCGATCTTCGGCGAACGCGCCGAGGGCGTGCCGCCCTATCGCCGCAACGTCAACACCGTGTTCCAGGATTATGCGCTGTTCCCGCATCTCAACGTGCTCGACAACGTCGCCTATGGGCTGATGGTCAAGGGCGTCGGCAGACCGGAGCGGCAAAAGGCGGCGGAAGAAGCGCTGGCGCTGGTGCGGCTTCCCGGCTACGGCGCCCGTCGCCCTGGCCAGCTTTCCGGCGGCCAGCGCCAGCGCGTCGCGCTCGCCCGTGCGCTGGTCAACCAGCCCAAGGTGCTGTTGCTCGACGAGCCGCTCGGCGCCCTCGACCTCAAGCTTCGCGAAAACATGCAGGAGGAGTTGAAATCGCTGCAGAAGGCGCTCGGCATCACCTTCGTGTTCGTCACCCACGACCAGGGCGAAGCGCTGTCGATGGCCGACCGCGTGGCCGTCTTCAATGACGGCAAGATCATGCAGATCGGCACGCCGGAAGACATCTACCAGCGTCCCAAGACCCGCTTCGTCGCCGATTTCGTCGGCTCGTCCAACGTGCTGCCGCCGGATTTCGTCCAGCGCTATGCCGGCCAGCATCGCTGGGGCAGCCTGCGGCCCGAATCCATCCGTATTGGCCGGGCCAACGGCGAAGGGGTTGCCGCCCGCCTGGTCTCGACCAACTATCTCGGCGCCACGACAAGACTGGCGCTCGATGCAGAGGGCTTGCGGCTGCATGCCATCGTGCCGGCGGGTGCTGCCTTGCCCCGGGAAGGCGAGGCGGTGGTGCTCACCTTCAACCGCGAGCATTTGCATCTGATGGACGAGCTAGGATGAGCCTGGACGCTGCCATGCCGCGGGCCACGGCCCCCGCCATCCTGCCGGGTAGTGGCGGCGTACGCGGCGGGCTCTCCGATCTCTTCTGGCGCCGGCCGCAATTCTTGCTGCTCCTGATGCTGCTACCCCCGGTTCTTTGGCTCGGCATCGTCTATATCGGCTCGCTGTTTGCGCTGCTTTTGCAGAGCTTCTTTTCGATCGATGAGTTCTCCGGCCTCATCAACCGCGAGTTCACGCTGAAGACTTATGGCGACCTGCTGCAGGCCGCCAATCTCGACATCATCCTGCGCACGGTGACGATGGCGGCGCTGGTGACGCTGGCTGCGGCGGTCATCGCCTTTCCCATCGCCTACTACGCGGCGCGCTATGCGCGCGGCCGTTGGAAGGCGCTGTTTTATCTCGGCGTCATGCTGCCGCTGTGGTCGAGCTACCTGGTCAAGATCTATGCCTGGAAGCTGATCCTGGCCAAGGAAGGCATCCTGACATGGCTGCTGGCCAAATTGCATCTTCTCTGGCTGCTTGATGCCTGGCTATCGCTGCCGATCGTCGGCGGCAACTCATTGTCGGTCTCCTCAACCGGCACCTTCATCGTCTTCGTCTATGTCTGGCTGCCATTCATGATCCTGCCGGTGCAGGCCGCACTCGAGCGCGTGCCGGGCAATTTGGTCGAGGCTTCGTCCGATCTCGGCGCCTCGCCCGGCCAGACCTTCGGCAACGTGCTGTTCCCGCTGGCGCTGCCCGGCATCGTTGCTGGCTCGATCTTCACCTTCTCGCTGACGCTCGGCGACTACATCATTCCTCAGATCATCGGCACCTCGCGGCTGTTCATCGGCCAGGCCGTCTATTCGCAGCAAGGCACCGCCGGCAACATCCCGCTCGCCGCCGCCTTTACCGTGGTGCCCATCGTCATCATGGGCTTCTATCTCTGGGGCGCCAAGCGCATGGGGGCTTTCGATGCGCTCTGACCGTGGCCCATCCGCGCCGATCGGCCTGAAGCTCGCTGCCACCGGCGGCCTGCTCTTTCTGCACCTGCCGATCCTGCTGATCTTCGTCTATGCCTTCACCACCGAGGAGAAGAGCTTCGTCTGGCCGCCGCCGGGCCTGACCACGCAATGGTTCGCCGTCACCTGGAACCGCCCCGACGTCTGGCAGGCGCTGTCATTGTCTGTGCGGGTCGCGGCGATATCGACTGCCATCGCTCTGATCCTCGGCACGCTGTGCGCAGCCGCCGTGTCCCGCACAAAGTTCTTCGGCCGCGAAACCATCTCGCTGCTGGTCATCCTGCCGATCGCGCTGCCCGGCATCATCACCGGCATCGCGCTGCGCTCGGCCTTCGCGCTGGCCGAAATCCCGTTCTCGTTCTGGACGATCGTGCTCGGCCACGCCACTTTCTGCGTGGTCGTCGTCTACAACAATGCGGTCGCCCGTTTCCGCCGCACGTCCGGCTCGATGATCGAGGCGTCGATGGATCTCGGCGCCGATGGTTTCCAGACCTTTCGGCATGTCGTGCTGCCCAACATCGCAACCGCGCTGCTGGCCGGCGGCATGCTTGCCTTTGCGCTGTCCTTCGACGAGGTCATCGTCACCACCTTCACCGCCGGCCAGCAGCAGACGGTGCCGATCTGGATGCTCGAAGAATTGATCCGTCCGCGCCAGCGTCCGGTCACCAATGTCGTGGCGATGGTGGTAGTGCTGGTGACGCTGCTCCCCATCCTCGCTGCCTATTACCTGACCCGCGACGGCGACCAGATCGCCGGTTCGGGCAAATGATCTCGTTCATAAGGGAGAGACTTCCATGGACACGCAGATGCTGATCGGCTCGAAATTCGAAAAAGGCACCGAGACCGAGGAGCCGATCCTCAACCCGAAGACCGGGGCGACCATCCTCAATCTGCCTGAGGCCAGCCCAGCGCAGATCGAGGCGGCCGTGCTTGCTGCCGAAAAAGCCTTCGTCACCTGGTCCCGCACAACACCGGCGCAGCGCGCCGGCTATCTCCTGAAGATCGCCGATCGCATCGAGGCTGCTGCACAGGATTTCGCGGCGCTCGAGGCGCTGAACTGTGGCAAGCCGATCAATGCCGTGCTCAATGACGAGATCCCGGCGATCGTCGACTGCTACCGCTTCTTTGCCGGCGCGGTCCGCTCGATGCCCGGCCAGGTCGCCGGCGAATACATTCCCGGCCACACCTCGATGGTCCGCCGCGACGCCATCGGCGTTGTCGCGTCGATCGCGCCGTGGAATTATCCGCTGATGATGATGGCCTGGAAGCTGGCGCCGGCGATTGCCGGCGGCAACACCGTCGTCTTCAAGCCGTCGGAACAGACGCCGCTGACCGCGCTGAAGCTGGCGAAAATCCTTGCCGAGATCCTGCCGGAAGGCGTCGTCAACGTCGTGCTCGGTCGCGGCGACAGCGTCGGCAACACGCTGATCAACCACCCGAAGGTCAACATGATCTCGATCACCGGCGACGTCGCCACCGGCAAGAAGGTGCTGCAGGCTGCCGCCAAATCGGTCAAGCGCACGCATCTCGAGCTCGGCGGCAAGGCGCCGGTCATCGTCTTCGACGACGCCGATCTCGGCGCGGTGGTCAACGGCCTGCGCGCCTTCGGCTATTACAATGCCGGCCAGGACTGCACCGCCGCCTGCCGCATCTACGCCGGCAAGAAGATCTACGACAAGCTCGTCGCCGACCTCTCCGCTGCCGTCTCGACCATCAAGTATGATCGTCCTGACGATACCGAAAACGAGATCGGCCCGCTGATCTCGCGTCGCCAGCGCGACCGCGTCTCGAGCTTCGTCGAGCGCGCCTCTGAGCTCAAGCACATCGAGATCACCACGGGCGGCAAGCCGGGCGAGGGCTCCGGCTTCTTCTACCAGCCGACCGTCGTCGCCGGCGCGCTGCAGGAGGACGAGATCGTGCGCCGCGAAGTGTTCGGTCCGGTGGTCTCGGTCACCCGCTTTTCCGAAGTCGACGAAGCGGTGAACTGGGCCAATGACTCTGACTACGGCCTGGCGTCGTCGGTGTGGACCAAGGATGTTTCGCGCGCCATGGCGACGGCGGCCCGGCTGCAATATGGCTGCACCTGGATCAATACCCATTTCATGCTGACCAACGAGATGCCGCATGGCGGGTTGAAACAATCCGGCTACGGCAAGGACATGTCGCTCTACGCGCTGGAGGACTATACCGCCGTCCGCCACGTCATGGTCGCTCACGGGTAGCGCCCGCGAGGAGACGCCTATTCTTCCGCCCCCTCCGCCTCGCCTGCGGCCGGCGCCACCAGCAGCACAGCGGCGCCTAGGAGCGCGGCGATGAAGGAGCCGGCGAGGATGCCGACCTTGACCGCGTCCTGCAGGGCGGCGTCGCTGGCGAAGGCGAGCAGGCCGATGAATAGGCTCATGGTGAAACCGATGCCACAGAGCAGCGAAATGCCGACCATGTGCAGCCAGCCGGCATTGACCGGCAGATCGGCGAAGCCAAGCCGGATGGCAAGCGCGGAAGACCCGAACACGCCGACCAGCTTGCCCAAGACGAGGCCGGCGGCGACGCCGAGCGTCAGCGGCTCGGCCAGGGCGGCAGCGCTGAGACCGGCGAGCGAGACGCCGGCGTTGGCAAAGCCGAAAATCGGGATGACGAAAAAGGCGACGACTTTGTGCAGGTCGTGTTCGAGCCGGTGCAGCGGCGAATGGTCGAGATCATGGCCGCTGCCCGGCGATATCTTCAGCGGTATGGTGAGGGCCAGCGCGACGCCGGCGAGCGTCGCATGGACGCCCGATTTGAGCACCAAAACCCACAGAACGATGCCGAGCAAGATGTACGGCAGCAGCGTCAGCACCCGCATGCGGTTGAGCACCACCAGCAGCGCGATCACGGCGAAGGCTGCGCCGAGATAGGCGAGCGAGAGGCCGCTGGTATAGAACACCGCGATGATGAGCACCGCGCCGAGATCGTCGATGATGGCGAGCGCCGTGAGGAATATCTTCAGCGAGCCCGGGACGCGGCTGCCGAGCAGCGACAGCACGCCGAGCGCAAAGGCGATATCGGTGGCGGTTGGGATCGCCCAGCCGGACAGAGCGGCTGGATTGTTGCGGTTGATGGCGACGTAGACCAGTGCCGGCGCTGCCATGCCGCCGGCGGCGGCGATGCCGGGCAGCACGCGGCGCGGCCAGGTCGACAGCTGGCCGTCAAGCATTTCGCGCTTGATCTCGAGACCGACCAGCAGGAAGAACACCGCCATCAGGCCGTCATTGATCCAGTGCGAGACGCTGAGCGGTCCGAGATAGGCATGGAGGGCGGAGAAATAAGCCTCGCCCAGCGGCGAATTGGCGACGATCAGGGCCAAGGCCGCCGCAGCCATCAGAATGAGGCCGCCGGCCGCCTCGCTGTCGAGGAATTCGCGCAGCATGGAGACCAGCCGCTTTTCGTCCTGCATGTCGCCTCCGTCGTATCAGCGGCAAGGTCCGACACCGCCAAGCGATGATGCGCAAACAGCGCTGACCGGGCAAGCCTGTAATGAGAGCCCTTTAGCGCGGCGCGCGCTTGGCGAGGATGCGTTGCAGCGTGCGGCGATGCATGTTCAGGCGGCGTGCGGTTTCCGAGACGTTGCGGTCGCACATTTCGTAGACGCGCTGGATGTGTTCCCAGCGCACGCGATCGGCCGACATTGGATTTTCTGGCGGCGCTGCGCGTTCGCCCGCGGTGCGGGTCAGGGCGGCAAAAATATCGTCGGCATCGGCCGGCTTCGACAGATAGTCAATGGCGCCGAGCTTTACCGCCGTCACCGCAGTGGCGATGTTGCCGTAGCCGGTGAGGATGATGGCGCGGGCATCGTCGCGCTTCTCGCGAATCGCGGCGACGACGTCGAGGCCGTTGCCGTCGGCCAGCCGCATGTCGACCACCGCATAGGCCGGCGGATTGGCGCGCGCTTTGGCAACCGCCTCCTCGACGCTCTCCGCCGTCTCGACCACGAAACCCCTGGTTTCCATGGCGCGGGCAAGCCGCGTCAGGAACGGCTTGTCGTCGTCCACGATCAGCAGCGAGGTATCCTCGCCTTCGACCATTGCGCCAATCGTTTCGTCAGTACTCATCGTGCTGAAAATCCTGCTGCCTGATTTTTACGCAAATATAGTTTCGCAACGCTATTGTCCAATTTAGGCCGTGTCGAACATGGTGGCCGAAGCCTGCTCGGGATTGAGGAAGACGCTGCGCGGCCACGATATCTGCACGATAGCGCCCTCGCCGGGCTCGCTTGAATTGCGGAAATCGAGCGTCGCGCCGGAGCGTTCGAGCAAGGTCTTGGCGATGAATAGGCCGAGGCCGAGGCCGCCGCCGGCTTCGGTGCCTTGTCGCGTCGACATATAGGGTTCGCCGATACGGTCGATGATCTCCGGTGGAAAGCCCGGCCCGTCGTCGATGATCGAGAAGCTGACGGCGGCCTCATTCCAGTTCCAGCGCACTGTCACGCTGTTGCGGGCGAAGTCGACCGCGTTCTCGACCAGATTGCCGAGGCCGTAAATGACGCCGGGGTTGCGCCGGCCCACCGGTTCCGGGCCGATGCGCTCGCCCGGCCGAAGCTTGATCGAAATGCCGAAATCGCGGTGCGGCGCCGTCACCTCCTCGACCAGCGAGGTCAGCGGCAGGCGCGAGAGGTGCACCTCGCTCTCGGAGGACAGGCTGGTCAGGCGCTTCAGGATTTCGCGGCAGCGCTCGCTCTGCGAACGCAGCAGCTTCACGTCCTCGCCGTATTTCGGATCTTCGCCAAGCGCCTTCTCCATTTCCTTGGCGACAAGTGTGATGGTGGCGAGCGGTGTGCCGAGCTCGTGCGCGGCGGCCGCGGCGAGGCCGTCGAGGGCAGAGAGATGCTGCTCTCGCTGCAACACCAATTCCGTGGCGGCAAGCGCGTTGGCAAGCAGCCGCGCCTCCTCGGCCACCCGGAAGGCATAGATCGCGGTAAAGGCGATGGAGCAGAACACCGCCATCCACATGCCTGCGACATAGATGAACGGCATCGCCAATGGCGCGCCCTCATGCCATGGCAGCGGCAGGTGGTAAAAGACCAGCAGCGTCGCCGCCACGATCACCAGCGCGCCGAGCATGGCGGTCAGCCGCAGCGGCAGCGACGTCGCCGAGACGACGACGGGCACGGTCATCAGCAGCGAAAACGGATTGGTAAGGCCGCCGGTCATGTAGAGCAGGCCGGCAAGCTGCAGGCTGTCGAAGGTCAGGATGGCGAAGGCCGAGAACGGGGTAAGCCGATGCGCCGCCGGATAGCGGAAGGTCAGCAAAAGGTTCATCCAGGCCGAACAGGCGATCAGCGCAAAACACATGCTGACCGGCAGCGGAAATTTCAGCCCGTAAGCGACGACAAGCACGGTCAGGCTCTGGCCGACGATGGCAAGCCAGCGCAACCTGATCAGCGTGTTGAGGCGCAGCCGCTGGCTTTGCTGGAAGTCGGGTGCGTGCAGGATGTTTATCATGGCCAGTGATTATAGAGGGGAAACAGCCGGAGGTCTTTTCCGAAAACAGCCGAAGCCGGCCCTCGGTTCGGGATGACAGTCTGGAAGCATCAGGTACCGCGCGGCTTGGCGCGGCTGGTGGCGGCGGCGAGAAGCGGGTTCTCCGGCCAGACATGCCTGGGATAGCGGCCGCGCATCTCTGCCCGCACATCGGCCCAGGAGCCGCGCCAGAAGCCGGGCAGGTCGCGCGTCGTCTGGATCGGCCGGTGAGCCGGCGACAGCAATTCGAGCGTCAGCGGCACAGTGCCGTTGGCGATCGCCGGATGCCGGTCGAAGCCGAACAGTTCCTGCACGCGGATCGCCAGCACCGGCCATTCGCCGTCATAGCGGATCGGCAGCCGGCTGCCCGACGGCGCGTCGAAATGGGTCGGCGCCAATGTGTCGATCTTGCGCTGCAATTCGTGCGGCACCAGCGTCATCAGGCCTTGCGAGAGCATGCTGGGATCGATTGCCGCAAAGGATGCCGCGCCGGAAAGGAATGGCAGCAGCCAGTCGTCGAGGCGCTCGACGAGCGCGGCATCGGAGACATCGGGCCATGGCGCGCCGAGGCCGCGATGCAGCCAGCCGAGCCGCTGCCGCAACGTCTCCGCCTCCCTGTTCCACGGCAACAGGGACAGGCCGTGTTCGCGCAAGGCGTCGAGGATGGCGCGATCCGCGTCGGCACCGGTCGGCGCCGGCAGCATGCGTTCGGACAGCGTGATGGCGCCGAGGCGAACCGTTTCGCGCACCCGCACCGCGCGCCTGTCGCGGTCGAAGCTCACCTCGCGGCGGGTCTCGATCTTTTCCGCCAGCGCAGTGCGGATGTCGGCCTCATCGATGGCTGCCGCTGCGGTGATGCGGGCGTTCTGCGCCTTGCCCTGCAGGTCGGCGACGACGAGCCAGGTCTCGCCGGCCAGCGGATCGGAGGCGTCGAGCATGGCGCCCGAGCCGTTGGCAAGCACGAAGCGGCCACGCTCGCCGCGCGCTTTGGCGACCCGATCCGGCCAGGCATGGATGAGGAGAGCGCCGGCTGTGCTGCCCTCCCCCTTGAGGGGGTCGGAAGGACGGGCGAGACCCGTGGCTCGCCCCGGCGCGTCGATCCGCGTAGCGGATCGGGGTGGGGTCGGTTCGGGCACGCCATCGACGACCCCGCCCCGTCTCCCTCGTCTCGCTGCGCTCGGCTCGCTCGCCGACCCTCCCCTCGAGGGGGAGGGTGAAGCCTGCTTTGCCAGCCTCTCAGCCAGCTGCCGGGCGGCGGTGGCGCGCGGCGATCTTTCGGCGCGAAAGCGCAGCAGCCGCCGTTCGAGATCGGCACCATCGCCGCCAAGGCCACGCTCGGTCAACAATACGGCGAGCATCGCCGCCTCGAGCGCCTCTCCGGTCCTTGCCGCCTCGGCGACCATGTGGGCGAGCCGCACCGGTAGCGCCAGCCTCCGCATCGCGGCACCGGCATCCGTCAGGCGTCCTGCCGCATCGACAGCATCGAGCGCACGTAGCAGTACCCTCGCCTCGGTGAGCGCCGGAGCCGGCGGGGGGTCGAGGAAGGACAGGCTGGTCGGATCGGCGACGCCGAACGCCGCGCTATCGAGCAACAGGCCGGAAAGATCGGCCTCGAGGATTTCCGGCGGCGTGAAGGCCGGCAGGGCCGCCGTCTGCTCGGCCCGCCACAACCGGATGGCGACGCCCGGCTGCGTGCGCCCGGCACGGCCGGCGCGCTGGTCGGCGGAAGCGCGGGAAGCACGTACCGTCTCCAGCCGCGTCAGGCCGCTCGCCGGCTCATAGCGCGGCAGCCGCGACAGGCCGGAATCGATGACGACGCGCACGCCGTCGATGGTGATGGAGGTCTCGGCGATCGACGTCGCCAGCACGACCTTGCGGCGGCCGAGCGGCGCCGGCTTGATCGCCGCGTCCTGCGCCTTGTTGTCGAGCATACCATAGAGCGGCACGATGTCGGTATCGGCGCCGACCTTGCCCGCCAGCCGCTCTGCGGTGCGCTCGATCTCGCGCTGGCCGGGCAGGAAAGCGAGCACGCTGCCCTCCTCCCCGGCAAGCGCCGAGCGGATCGCCTTGGCCATGGCGTCCTCGATGGTGACGCCGGCCGGCCGCTCGTCATAGCGGATGTCGACCGGGAAGGCGCGGCCTGCGCTCTCGATCACCGGCGCGCCGGACAGCAATTTTGCGACACGCGCGCCGTCGAGCGTTGCCGACATCACCAGCAATCTGAGTTCGAGCCTCAGCGCACCCTGCACGTCGAGCGCCAGCGCCAACCCGAAATCGCCGTCGAGCGAGCGTTCGTGGAACTCGTCGAATAGCACCGCCGCGACACCAGGCAGTTCCGGGTCGTCGAGGATCATGCGGGACAGCACGCCTTCGGTGACGACGAGAATCCTGGTCTTTGCGGAACTGCGGTTTTCCATGCGCATGGCATAGCCGACGGTTTCGCCGGGCTCTTGCCCGAGCAATTCGGCCATGCGGCGGGCGGCAGCGCGGGCGGCGAGGCGGCGAGGCTCGAGCAGGATGATCTTTCCGCCGCCGAGCCATTCAGCGTCGAGCAGCGCCAGTGGAACCAGCGTCGTCTTGCCGGCACCGGGCGGCGCCACCAGCACGGCGCTGTTACCATGGCTCAGCGTTTCATTGAGCGCCGGCAAGACAACGGAGACCGGCAGGTCCGGCAAGGGTTTTGTCGTCATTGTGCTATGCTGTGCAGCCAGTTGGCAGCGACCGCATATCAGCGGTGGCGGTCGCGGCGCAACCTCGGCGCCGACTCAAAGCCTGGTCCGCAAAAACGGGTTCCAGCGCACCGTGCCGAGCCGCACCTCCTCGCGCACCATCGTCAGCAGGCCGGAACCGCCGACCACGGCCAAGCCGACCAGCGACAGAAAATCCGGATATTCCCTGAAGAACAGCGCACCTAGAACCACCGCCCAGACGATCTGCGAGTAATGCGTCGGCGCGATGCGGTTGGCCGGCGCGTATTTGACCGCCAGCAGATGCAGCAGCTGGCCGCCGGCGGTAAAGGCGCCGGCCAGCACCAGCCAGGCCCATTGCCTGCCATCCGGCAGCGAGAACGAGGTAGCCGCCGCACCGACGCCGTTGAAGAGCAGGCCGTAGCCGATCAGCACGCCGAGCATCGTTGTGCGCTTTTCCTGCGCGGCGAGCGAACGCATCAGGATGACATTGGTGGCGGCCAGGAAGGCGATGATGAACGCCGCCAGATGGCCAAGCTGCAACTCGCGAAAACCAGGCCTGACGACCAGCATGACTCCGGCAAAGCCGGCGACGACCGCCAGCCACCGCCATGGGCCGACCTTTTCCTTGAGGACCAGCGTGGCCAGGATAGTGACGAACAGCGGCGCCAGAAAGATGAGCGCATAGACTTCCGCCAGCGGGATGGTGGTGAAGGCATAGACGCTGAGCACGCCCGAGGCGATGCCGGCCCAGGCCCGGGCCTGTACCGCCCAGGGCCGGTTGGTGCGCCAGAAATCGAGCCAGCGCTCGCCTGCCGGCCTGGTAAAGAGCAGAAAGCAGCCGGCAAACAATGTCGAGAAGAAGCCGATCTCGAAGACGTTGAACTGCCCGCCCAGGCTTTTGACAACAGCGTCGCTGCACGAATAGCTTGCATAGGCGATGAGCGCGAGCAGAATTCCGTTGGGCACGTTTTTCCATTTCCGGGAGAGATGAGAGTGAAGATATTGGCGCTTGGCGCGCATTCGGACGACATCGAGATCTTCATGTTCGGTACGATGGCGGCCTATGCCGCGCAAGGCGCAGAACTCTTTTTTGCCATAGCCACGGATGGCACCAGGGGCGGCTATGGCGATCCGGCCGCACTTGCCCGCACGCGCCGCAAGGAGGCGACGGCGGCGGCCGGCCTGCTTGGCGTGACGCCGCGCTTCCTCGACTTTCCCGATGGCGGGCTGGTCGCGGATGCCGCGCTGATCGGGGCGCTCAAAGCACTGATCGGCGAGATAGGGCCGGATCTGGTGATAACGCATGCGCCGAACGACTATCATGGCGACCACCGCGCGCTGTCGGATGGCGTGCGCATCGCAGCGTCATTCTCGGTGCCGGTGCTACATGCCGACACGTTCGGCGGCACCGGGTTTTCGCCAACGCACTACGTCGATACCTCCAGGCATTTCGATCTCAAGGCGGAGGCGATCCGGGCGCACCAGTCGCAGGATCCCGAGCGTTTCGTCGACGCGGCGCGCACGCAGAACGCCTTTCGCGCCGGCCAGTGCAACGGCCCAGCCGGATCGTTCGCCGAGGCCTTCCGCTTCGAGCCAGTCTTCCCCTTCGCCGATATCCGCGCGCTGCTGCCGCCGGCCCCAGTGATCCGTCCGGTGGCCGTCAGCAACAAGACGGTGACCTAGGCAGGTCGCCGCAACTTCTCACGTTGCTTTCCTATCCAGCATGCTGCGATGCAGCAACGAATTCGCTTGCCTTGTTTAGTAAAAATTGCATCACTAAACAAATTACTAAACATCCGGTGCGCCGCCGCGTCGTTGTGTTTGGGCCCCCGAGGAGGGGTTTAGCGGGCTCTTGAAACCGTCATCCGGACGCGTTTCGCAAATGGGAGGAAGGCATGAAATCGACCTTGAAATTGGCGTTGGGACTGGCATCGACACTCTTTGCGTCGACAGCCGTTTCGAATGTCGCGCAGGCAGAAGATCTGACGCTTTGCTGGGCAGCCTGGGACCCGGCCAACGCGCTTGTGGAATTGTCCAAGGACTTCACCAAGGAAACCGGCATCGGCATGAAATTCGAATTCGTGCCGTGGACCAACTATGCCGATCGCTTTCTCAACGAGCTGAATTCGCACGGCAAGCTGTGCGACCTCATCATCGGCGACAGCCAGTGGATCGGCGGTGCCGCCGAGAACGGCCATTACGTCAAGCTGAACGACTTCTTCGACAAGGAGAAGATCAGCATGGACGATTTCGTGCCGGCGACCGTCGTCGGCTATTCGGAATGGCCGAAGAACTCGCCGAATTACTGGGCGCTGCCGGCCATGGGTGACGTCGTCGGTTGGACTTACCGCAAGGACTGGTTCTCCAAGCCGGAGCTGCAGAAGGAATTCAAGGAAAAGTACGGCTGGGATCTCGGCCCGCCGACGACCTTCGACCAATTGAAGCAGATCGCCGAATTCTTCCAGAAGCGCGACATCGACGGCAAGACCGTCTATGGCGCGTCGATCTACACCGAGCGCGGCTCGGAAGGCATCACCATGGGCGCCATGGACGTCCTCTACAGCTTCGGCTTCCAGTACGAAAACCCGAAAAAGCCCTACGAGATGGAAGGCTTCGTCAACTCCGATAAATCGGTGAAGGGCCTGGAGTTCTACAAAGCCCTCTACGATTGCTGCACCCCTCCCGGCGCCTCGAACAGCTACATGGGCGAAGGCGTCGATGCGTTCAAATCCGGCCAGGTGGCGATGCACATGAACTTCGCCTTCACCTGGCCAGGCCTGCAGAAGGACGAGAATGTCGGCGGCGACAAGATCGGCTATTTCGTCAATCCCAAAGGTCCGGACGGGGACCAGTTCGCCCAGCTCGGCGGCCAGGGCATCTCGGTGGTCTCCTATTCCGACAAGCAGGAAGCCGCGCTCAAATACATCAAATGGTTCGCCAACAAGGACGTGCAGTCCAAATGGTGGTCGCTCGGCGGCTATTCCTGCCTCAACGCGGTCGTCAAGGACCCGGCCTTCCCGGCCAGCCAGCCCTACGCGCAGACCTTCCTCGACTCGATGGCCATCGTGAAGGACTTCTGGGCCGAGCCGAGCTATGCCCCGCTGTTGCAGGCATCGCAGAAGCGCTTCCACGACTATGTCGTTGCCGGGCAAGGCTCGGCCAAGGATGCGCTCGACGGCCTCGTCAAGGACTGGACCGAGGTCTTCCAGGACGATGGCAAGATGTAAACGGCTCCTCCCGAGCCCATGACCGAACCGTCCCGTGCCACTTGGCACGGGACACAGTTCAGATAAATTCCATTGTCGAGACGAGCCAAGTGACCGAAGCAGGACTGACCATGCTCAATCGGACGGCGGACAGCGTTGCCCGGGCTACGCCCGAGCCGTTGGCCCGCAAGGTCCGGGGCATCAGCGACAAGGGCCTCGCCTGGCTGTTCATCTCGCCGACGATCCTGTTGCTTTTAGCTATCAACATCTTTCCGCTGTTCTGGGCAATCTATCTGTCCTTCACCAATTTTCGCGCCAATCGGCCCAACGAGGTTGTGAAGAACCTTGGGCTGGCAAACTACAAGCGCATCCTCGCCGACCAGGACATCTGGATCGCCATGCAGACGACGGCGCATTTCGTGTTCTGGACCATCCTGCTGCAGACGCTGATCGGCTTCACGCTGGCTTGGCTGATCGACCGCAAGTTTCGCGGCCACGCCTTCTGGACGACAATCATCCTGGTGCCGATGATGCTGTCGCCGGCGGTGGTCGGTAATTTCTGGCGCTTCCTCTACGAGCCGCAGATCGGGCTGTTCGCCTACGCCGTTTCGTTCGTCACCGGCATTCCGGCAACCGAAATCAGCATGCTCTCCAACGTGTCACTGGCGCCATGGTCGATCATCATCGTCGACACCTGGATGTGGACGCCTTACGTGATGCTGATCTGCCTCGCTGGCCTGCGCTCGATCCCCGAATACATCTACGAAGCGGCCGAGGTCGACCGCGCCTCCAACTGGCGGCAGTTCTGGTCGATCACGCTGCCGATGGCGCTGCCCTTCATCATGCTGGCGGTGCTGTTTCGCGGCATCGAGAACTTCAAGATGTTCGACATGGTCAATTTGCTCACCGGCGGCGGGCCGGGATCAACCACCGAAGTGGCCTCGATCACGCTGAAGCGGCAGGCCTTCGAAAGCTGGCGGACGGGCTATTCCTCGGCCTTCGCCATCATCCTGTTCGTCGCAGTGTTTGGCCTCGCAAACATCTACGTCAAGGCGCTCAACAAGGTGAAGCAGAGATGAGCCTGACGTCAGCCCATTCCGTTGTCGCGCCGTCGGCCACGTCGAAGCGCGTCGCCGGCACGATCATCGTCGCCTACGCGCTGATCTCGATCGTGCCGCTGCTGTGGATCTTCGCCACCAGCTTCAAGACGCCGCCGGATTCGATCGCCTATCCGCCGAAGATCCTGTTCCAGCCCAGCCTCGAGGGCTACTGCAACCTGTTCTCGACCCGGACTCGGCAAACACCGGAATACATCAACTCGCTGGGACCGGCGACGGGCCTGTGCGACGAGACGGTGCGCAAGCGCAACATGGTGATCGCCGGCCCGTCCAACTTCATGCCGCGCTTCGTCAATTCGCTGATCATCGCGTTCGGCTCGACGTTTTGCGCGGTGTTCCTCGGCACGCTGTCGGCCTATGGTTTTTCGCGCTTCAAGGTGCCGCTCGCCGACGACCTTCTGTTCTTCATCCTGTCGACGCGGATGATGCCGCCGATCGCCGTCGCCATCCCGATCTACCTGATGTACCGGGAGCTTGGCCTGTCGGACACGGCTCTCGGCATGATCCTGCTTTATACGGCGGTCAACGTGTCCTTGGCGGTGTGGCTGCTGAAAGGCTTCATCGACGAGATCCCGCGCGAATATGAAGAAGCGGCGATGATCGACGGCTACACCAGGCTGCAGGCGTTCTGGCGCACGGTACTGCCGCAGGCGACCACCGGTATTGCCGCAACCGCCATCTTCTGCCTGATCTTTGCCTGGAACGAATATGCGTTCGCTTCGCTACTGACCTCGGGCACGGCGCAGACCGCGCCGCCCTTCATCCCGACCATCATCGGCGAAGGCGGTCAGGACTGGCCGGCGGTCGCGGCCGGCACGACGATCTTCCTGGTGCCGATCCTGGTCTTCACCATCCTGCTTCGCAAGCAATTGCTGCGCGGCATCACCTTTGGCGCGGTGCGTAAATGAGCATGACCGCAAAACGCAAATCGCGCTGGCCCGTCTGGGCCAGGCGCGGGCTGATGGAAAACGTCGCCACCGCGATCATCGCCATCGGCTTCCTGATGCTGTTCCAGCCCTTCGCACTGGTGCTCTACACCTATTCCTTCATCACCATGCTTGCGGGCACGGCGATGTTCATCATCGTCTCGAAATTTCCGGAGTAGACGATGGCCGAGATCAGGGTCGAACATCTGAGGAAGGCATTCGGCGATTTCGTCGCCGTGCAGGATTCCAACTTCGTCGTCGAGGACGGCGAATTCTTCGTCATGCTGGGGCCGTCCGGCTGCGGCAAGACGACGACGTTGCGCATGATCGCCGGGCTCGAACTGCCGACCGGCGGCAAGATCCTGCTTGGCGGCGAGGACGTCACCATGCGGCGTGCCCGCGAGCGCGACATCGCCTTCGTCTTCCAGCTGTTCGCGCTCTATCCGCACATGAATGTGCAGAAGAACATCGGCTTTCCACTGCTGGCGCAAGGCATGCCAGGCGCTGAAATCCGGAGCCGAGTGGAGGAGACGGCGAAGCTTTTGCGGATCGACCATCTGCTCAACAAATCGGTCTCCGGGCTTGCCGGCGGCGATCGCCAGCGCGTGGCGCTCGGCCGCGCCATCGTACGGCGGCCAAAATGTTTCCTGATGGATGAGCCGCTCGGCACGCTCGACACCGAATTCCGCGACCTGATGGTCCATGAATTGCGAGAACTGCACAACCGCATCCACGCCACCACCGTCTATGTCACGCATGACCAGATGGAAGCGATGTCGATGGCCGACAAGATCGCGGTGATGAACCACGGCGTCATCGAGCAGTTCGGCACGCCGCGCGAGATCTACGACCGGCCGGCGACGATGTTCGTCGCCGACTTCATCGGCTCGCCGCCGATGAATTTCCTCGGCTTCGGCGGCGGGCTTTCAAAGGGCGCCAGGGAAATTGTTGTGCAAGGCGCGAAGGTGGCCGTGCCGGAGATCCGCGAGGACGTCGCGCCGGCCGAGATGGCGCTTGGCATCCGACCGGAGCACATCCGCTTCGACGACGCTTCGAAGCTGCGCGGTGCCATTTACGGCACGGAATATCTCGGCACCACTCAGATCGTGGCGGTGGAGACAGCAGACGGCATCATCAAGGCCAGGGTGCCGGCCGAAATCCGGCTCAATCCGGGCGATCATGTGGGCCTGGCGCTGAGCAGCGCGCGGCTGTCGCTGTTCGCAAAAGGATCCGGCCGTGCGGTGCGCACCGAAATCCATGACTCGGCCTCCCAGGGGAGAGCACATCATGGCTGACGTTCACATCAAAAGCGTGACCAAGGCTTTTGGCGAGCATGTCGCCGTCGACAATCTCGACCTGCATATCGCCGACGGGGAATTCGTCGTACTGCTCGGGCCGACCGGCGCCGGCAAGACGACGACGCTCAGGCTGATCGCCGGGCTGGAGCGTCCGGAAGCGGGCTCGATCCATATTGCCGGCCACGACACGACGACGCTGTCGCCGGCCGAGCGCGACACCGCTTTCGTGTTCCAGCAATATTCGCTCTATCCGCATCTGTCGGTTTACGACAACCTCGCCTTTCCGCTGCGCTCGCCAGCACGGAAAATGCCGGAGGATCAGATCCGCCGCCGCGTCGAGGACGTGGCCAAGATGGTGCGCATCCACCACAAGCTGAATAATCGCTCGACCAAACTCTCTGGCGGCGAGATGCAGCGCGTCGCCATCGGCCGCGCTTTGGTGCGCAAGCCGTCGATCTACCTGATGGACGAGCCGCTGTCGTCGCTCGACGCCAAGCTGCGCGCCGATCTCAGGCTCGAGCTGAAGCGCATCCAGGCGGAACTCGGCGCCACAATGCTCTACGTCACGCACGACCAGATCGAAGCGATGACCATGGCCGACCGCATCGGCATTCTCGCCGACGGCGTGCTGGTGCAGGTCGGTTCCCCGCGCACGATCTATTCTGAGCCGGCAAACCTTCACGTCGCCGCAAGGCTCGGCCAACCGGCAATCAATTTGTTGCCGGTCGGACTGCTGCCGGATGGTGGCGCGCCGGCGGGAACAAAGACGATCGGTGCTCGTACCGAACATCTTTCGATCGAGAAGGCGGCGAACGGCCATGCCGACGGCGTCGTCGATTGGGTCGAGCATCTCGGCGACCAGAACCATCTGCATGTGACGGTGGGGACCAGGAAGCTGGTGACGCTAACCGACCCCGACACCGACCTGGCGCAGGGCGACAAGATCATGATCCGCTATCGCTCGCCGCTGTATTTCGGCGCCGATGGGCGACGGCTGATGTGAGTGCTGCGCGAGTGTTTTCCTGGCACCTTTCAACCGGCAATTTCGGGCACCGGACTGGACCAATTCGATGAAGCATTTTTTCAATCGCAGGGATACGATCGTAACTGAGGCCCTGGACGGCTTCCTCGGTACGACCGGCGCCGGCGATCTCGCTCGCCTCGACGGCTATCCCGAGATCAAGGTCATTCTCCGCGCGGACTGGGATAAGACCAAGGTCGCGGTCATTTCCGGCGGCGGGGCCGGGCACGAACCTGCCCATGCCGGCTTTGTCGGCATTGGCATGCTGACGGCGGCGGTTTCGGGCGAGATCTTTGCTTCGCCGAGCGTGGAAGCGGTATTGGCCGCCATCCGCGCAGTGACCGGTCCCGCCGGGTGCCTGCTGATCGTCAAGAACTATACCGGCGATCGCCTCAACTTCGGCTTGGCCGCCGAGAAGGCGCGCGTCGAAGGCTTCCCCGTCGAGATGGTGATCGTCGCGGACGACATTGCCCTGCCTGATATTGCCCAGCCGCGTGGCGTTGCCGGCACCTTGTTCGTGCACAAGATCGCCGGCCACCTGTCGGAAGCCGGCAACGATCTGGCGACGGTTGCCGCTGCGGCGCGGGCCGCGGTGGCGGATATCGTTTCACTCGGCATATCGCTGTCATCGTGCTCGATCCCCGGCCAGAGCCATGACGAAAGATTTGGCGCCAACGACGCTGAACTCGGCCTCGGCATCCATGGCGAACCGGGCGTTGAGCGGATTGCGGTGCAAAGTGCCGAAAGGCTGGTTGCGATCATGTCGGAGCGCCTTGCCGCGCGGCTCGATCCGGTCAGCGACTACGCCTTGCTGATCAATAATCTCGGTTCGGTGCCACCGCTGGAAATGTTGCTTGTCGCCAATGCGGTATTGGCTTCACCGCTGGCACAAAAGGTGACGCTGACAATCGGGCCCGGGCAGCTTATGACCGCGCTCAACATGAACGGCTTTTCCCTGTCGCTGATCCGGCTCGATGCGTCGCGCGAAGCGGCGTTGCGGGCGCCGGTAGGCCCTCACGCCTGGCTGCCGGCAAGAGCCGTTCGCCAAGCCAGCGTCGTGCCGATGGCCAAAGCCGCCGGCCCGAACAACGCGTCGAAAGCCAGCAAGGACGCACGCACCGACCGGTTGGTTGTCGCGGTCTGCGAACGGCTGATCTCGCTTGAAGGCGCGTTGAACGGACTGGATGCCAAGGCGGGAGACGGTGACACCGGATCGACTGTGGCGGCCGGTGCGCGCAGCGTGCTTGGCCGCATTGCGACACTGCCGCTCGCTGACCCTGCCGCAACGCTCGCCGCCGTCGGCGACATCCTGAGCGCCAGCATGGGCGGCTCTAGCGGCGTGCTGTTGTCGATCTTCTTCACCGCCGCCGCGCAGGCGCTGGAGTCTGGCGAAACGCTTCCCAAGGCGCTTCTCGCCGGCCTCGATCGGATGTCCTTCTATGGTGGAGCGAGGGTCGGCGATCGCACGATGATCGATGCCCTGGAACCCGCCTTGAGGGCGCTGGATAGGGGGAGTCTGGAAGATGCGGCGGTCGCGGCGCAACGCGGAGCCGAGGCCACCGCTGCCATGCGCAGGGCCAAGGCCGGGCGGTCCGCCTATATTGGCAGCCAGCTCGACGGCGTGGTCGACCCCGGCGCCTTTGCCGTCGCCGAGGTCTTCACTGCCCTCGCTGCGTTGCTCGAACCCGCTTGACTGGGGAAAAGAATGCTTCAATTGCCGGATATGCAATTTTCTCGTACTGCCGGCAGCGCAGGGGCCAGGAGCATGGGTGATATGGCGGCAGCGGATATTTCCAGGCTGATCGAGGCGGCGGCAAACACGATCGCCGCACATGCCGAAGAGCTGACCAGTCTCGACCAGGCCATCGGCGACGGCGACCATGGGCTCAACATGAAACGCGGCTTCGAGGCAGTGCGGGCCGAGGCCGGCGCGTTTGCGGCAAAGCCGTTGCCCGAGGCGCTGAAGGCGATCGGCACCAAACTGGTGATGACCGTCGGCGGAGCTTCCGGTCCCTTGTTCGGCACGCTGTTCATGGCGCTCGGCAAGGAGATTTCCGCCGCGCCGGGTCGCGCCGACCTGGCGGCGGCCTTCGGCAAGGCGATCGAAGCGGTTGCCGCCAGAGGCAAGTCGCAGGCCGGGCAAAAAACCATGCTCGACGTGCTGCAGCCGGTGCATGAGGCCCTGCTGCAGGGAAAGACGGCAGCGGACATCGTCGAGATCGCCGACAACGCGGCCGACGCGACCGTGCCGATGAAGGCGCTGCGTGGGCGCGCCTCATTCCTTGGCGACCGTTCGATCGGTCATATGGATGCCGGCGCACGCTCGACTGCGCTTCTGGTGCGAGCCGTAGCCGAGGCAATCGAGAGGCGCGCATGAGCAATGTCGGCATCGTCATCGTATCGCATTCGCCGCTGGTCGCCGAAGGCACCGCCGACATGGTGCGGCAGATGGTCGGCAACGAAGTGCCGCTTGCATGGTGCGGCGGAAACGGCCATGGCGGGCTGGGAACCAATGTCGAGGCGATCATGGGCGCCATCGACAAGGCCTGGTCGGAGGCGGGGGTCGCGATCCTCGTCGATCTCGGCGGTGCCGAGACCAATAGCGAGATGGCGGTCGAGATGATCGGCGAACCACGCGCCCAGAAGATCATCGTCTGCAATGCGCCGATCGTCGAAGGCGCGGTGATGGCGGCGACCGAGGCTTCCGGCGGCGCCTCGCTCAGGGAAGTGGTGGCGACGGCGCACGAATTGTCGCCGTCGTGAACGAACGGGAATTTTGACAAGCATGTCCGCAGCAGCCGAAGCCAGCGTCCTGATCACCCATGAGGTGGGACTGCATGCGCGTCCTTCGGTGAAGTTCACCAAGCTTGCCAAGACGTTTTCGGCCGACGTCGAGATTGCGCTCGCCGCCAACGGGCCATGGTTCGACGCCAAGAGCATCGTCAAGGTGATGGCGGCGAAAGCGCCGAAAGGCACTGTCCTGCATATCAGAGCCAAAGGGGACGGCGCCGGCGAGGCGGTCGGCGCACTGGTCGAGCTGGTGCGGCGCGATTTCGACGAAGGCAAGGACCATGCCCGAACCGCTTAGGCTGCAGGGCATTTCGGCATCGGCCGGCTATGCCGAGGGGCCGCTGTTCGATCTGGGCCAGGCTGCTGTGCGTTATGTCCGCAAGGCGACTGCCGCGGACGAGAAGGCGGCGCTTGAGGCCGCCATCTCCATTGCCGCAGGCCGGCTCGCGACATTGATCGAAACCAGCGACAGCGAGGCGGCCGGGATCCTCGAATTCCAGCTCGCCATGCTGGAGGACGACGCGCTGACCGGCCCGGCCTTTGCGCGAATTGCCGAGGGCATGGCTGCTGATGTGGCTTGGCGAAAAGCGCTCGACGCCGAGATAGCCGGCTATGAAACATCCGAGCAGGACTATTTCCGGGCGCGCGCGGCCGACATGCGCGACATACGCGACCAGGTGCTACGCGCGCTTGCCGGGGGCGGCGACATTGCCGCGCCGGCAGGTGCGATCTTCTACGGCGAGGATATCGCACCGACGCGCTTCCTCGAAACCGACTGGAGTGCCGGCGGCGGCATAGCACTTACGGCCGGAAGTGCCGCAAGTCATGTCGCAATGCTGGCACGCTCACGCGGCGTGCCAATGGTGGTGGGGTTGGGGCTCGTAGCGCGTGGGGTAGCCGGGCCCGGTGCTTCGCCGGCTCAGCTTGTCGGAATCGCACTGCTCGATGCCGAACATGGCGGCATCGTGTTGGCGCCTTCGAAAGCGGAGATCGAGGCATTCCGGCGATCGTCGTCGTCTTTCGCGGCGCATCGCGACAATGCGGCAGCCTATTTGACAAGGCCGGCAGCAACGAAGACCGGCATAGCGGTCCACGTGCAGGTGAATATTGCCGATCCGTCCGATGTCGACCGCATCGATGCTGCGGCGTGCGACGGTGTCGGGCTGATGCGGACCGAATTCCTGTTCGGCAAGACGCTGCCGGACGAGGAGACGCAATATCGCGCCTACCGTAGAGTGCTGGAATGGGCAGGCGACAGGCCGGTGACGATCCGTACTGTCGATGCGGGCGGCGATAAACCTGTGCCGGGCCTGACCGTCGAGGAAGGTAATCCATTCCTTGGCCTGCGCGGGATCAGGCTGTCACTGATGCGTCCGGCGGTCTTTCGTGTGCAGATCCGCGCTTTGCTACGTGCTGCCATGCACGGCAATCTGAAGGTGATGTTCCCGATGATCGCCGTTCCGGAAGAGTATGAACACGCCACCGCGCTGTTCGCTGAGGAGCAGGCTGACCTTTTGGCGCGCGGCATCGCGCACAAAATGCCGCCGCTTGGCATCATGGTCGAGGTGCCGTCGGTGGCCATCGCACCGGAGGCATTCGCCAAGGCCGCCTTCTTCTCGATCGGCTCGAATGATTTGACCCAATACGTGATGGCCGCCGCGCGCGACAATGCGTCGGTCGCACATCTGAATTCCGTCAGGCACCCAGCCGTGCTCCGGCTGATCGCCTCGGTTGCCGCCTTCGGCCGCGAGCATAATATCCCGGTCAGCCTGTGTGGCGATGCCGGCGGCGACCCCGCCTCGATCCCGGCGCTGCTCGAAACCGGCCTGCGTGACCTCTCCGTCGCTCCCGCCCAACTCGCGATGGCCAAGGCGGCCATCGCGGACGTTTCGATCTAGGCCCCGGTATGGCAGACAAGGCGTCGCAATCCGGCCCCGAAGAGGCGATCCGCGCCTACAAGACGATCCTGTCGCAGGTGATCGACCAGCGCCCGTCCGGCATGCGCCAGCGCCTCGCTGATGCGCTGGGCAAGCATCGCAGCTTCGTCACGCAGATTTCCAGCCCGGCCTATTCGACGCCGATCCCGTCGAAGCATTTGCCGGCTATCTTCTCCGTCTGCCATTTCAGCCCGGCCGAACGCGATCATTTCCTTGAGGCCTACCATCGGGCGCATCCGGGAAAGATGTCGCTGGCCGCAGGCTTGCGCAAGACACGCCATGTCTCGCTGATCGTTCCCGATTTCGGCGACGACAAGCAGAACGCGGCGCTCGACCGGGCGGTCAACGATTTCATCCAGAAGATCACCAGCATCGCCGGCAAGGGCAGCTGACGCTGGGCTATTTCGGGAGGACGGCCATGAAGAAATTTTTGAATTCGGTCGATACGGTGCTGACCGAGAGCCTCGACGGCTTCGTTGCCGCGCATGCCGATATCCTGGCGCTTGGCGAGGAACACAAATTTGTCCGCCGCAAGCTGCTCACACCGGGCAAGGTGGCGCTGATCTCCGGCGGCGGCTCGGGTCACGAGCCGCTACATGGCGGGTTCGTCGGGCACGGCATGCTGGATGCGGCCTGCCCCGGCCAGGTATTCACCTCGCCAACGCCTGACCAGATGATGGCGGCGGCCGAAGTCGTCAATACGGGCGCCGGCTGCCTGTTCATCGTCAAGAACTACGAGGGCGACGTGATGAATTTCGACATGGCCGCTGAAATGTCGGAAGGCGTGATGCAAATCGTGACCAATGACGACGTTGCGGTCGAAAACTCGTCCTACACCACCGGCCGGCGCGGCGTCGCCGGCACGCTGGTGGTCGAGAAAATCGTCGGCGCGGCGGCCGAACAAGGCATGGCACTGGAGCCGTTGAAGGCGCTCGGCGAGCGCGTCAACGGCGCGACGCGCTCGATGGGCGTGGCGCTGACCAGTTGCACCGTGCCGGCGGCGGGCAAGCCGACCTTCAATATCGGCGATGGCGAGATGGAGTTCGGGGTCGGCATCCACGGCGAGCCTGGGAGGCGGCGCGACACATTGAAAAGCGCTGATGCTATCGCCGAGGAGATCTGTACCGCAATCCTGGGTGACCTGGGCGACGGTGCCAGAGGCCAGGCGCTACTCTTCGTCAACGGCTTTGGCGGCACACCGTTGATGGAGCTTTATCTGATGTACAACAGCGCCCGCAAAATCTTCGAGAAGCACGGCGTGACGGTGACCCGGTCGCTGGTCGGGTCCTATGTGACCTCGCTCGACATGGCCGGCTGTTCGATCACGCTGAGCATGCTCGACGACGAGGCGGCTGTTTGGTGGGATGCACCGGTACATACGGCCGCGCTGCGCTGGGGCATGTAGCGGCGGAGAATGCCCCAGAAATAGTCGGTGACAAGACCGGTATCGGCAACGCCGCGCATCGCCAGACAGTTGCCCTCCTCACCCCGCGTAAGATAAAGAATCTGCGGGTTTGGGGAGTTCGAGCATGCGTTACAATTGGGATCGGGCGCCGACGGGTTTCGAGCGCCATGGAAAGGTGCTGGCAGCCGCCTTGCTGATCGTCGGCGGGGTCGGACTTATGCTCGCTGCCCTCCCGCTTTAGGGACAACAAACTCGGGTAGCGGACTACGTCTCAGCGCGTTGCCTCAGTGCGCCTGGCCAGTCACGGCGATG
This sequence comes from Mesorhizobium sp. M0633, assembly GCF_040320645.1. NCBI lineage: Bacteria > Pseudomonadati > Pseudomonadota > Alphaproteobacteria > Hyphomicrobiales > Phyllobacteriaceae > Mesorhizobium > Mesorhizobium sp. M0633. Next base: position 48,946 of record NZ_JAMYQC010000012.1, on the reverse strand, counting down.
AAACGGCGGTCGCGCCCTTCAAATCCCTGGCTGAAGCGCTGCACGAGCACCGCAAGCACGCCCGGTTTTCCATCCGGGGTGAATGCGTAAGATTCCGACAGGCTGTAGGAAGTCGGGCAATTCCTCGAACCGGGCACCGCCTTGTCCTCATGCAGCAGCTTGATCGGCTTGCCGTCCTGACCCTGCAGCGTCAGGCGAAAGCCGAGCGCCTTGCCGGTCGTTTCGCCTTGCTGCGTCGCGTCGAAACTCGCTGAACAATCCGCCGTGCTGTCGGCACGGATCTGCTCGAGCTGGATGGTGCCAAGCTCGTCATAGGCCGGCGAAAGCCATTTTTGCGAAACCTGCTCGAGGCGCGCAATGTCATTGTAGGCGACCATGTCGTCGGGAAAGGTGAACCTGTCCAAGGCAGTCCGCTCGCCGCGCGGCGCGATGGCATATTTGGCCAGCAAGGGCGCCGCCAGTTCGGCGGCCTGTGCCCTCGCCTGCGCAAGCGTCAATGTCGAATCCTCCGTCTCGTCGGCGATGACGATCGGCTTGCCGCCGACGAACTCATCGGTCCGCGTGTCGATGATCTCGATCTCCGACCAGCCCGAATCCGAAGCACCGGCATCGAGCGTGCCGTACTGTTCGAAGGCGAAGTAGTTGCCGTCTGGCGAAAAGCCGATGACGCGCCGGGCCGCCGCGTCGCCTGCCTGAGCAGCTGAAGCGAGCACCACCGCCAGCGTCGCAACCGCGGCAAACCCAAGCTCATATCGCAATTTCATCGCGCCCTGCCCCTAATGCCGAAAATTCGAACGATACCGGCCCCCAGACCACCATGACCCGCACTTGCGGCCAAGTTAGAACGACAGCAAACGAAACGCACAAATACATGGTTACACAAACCAGCATACGCTATTTCAAGGACAGCAAACATTCCTGGGGAGGAAGCTGGATGGCGTCACGCTACCACGAGGTCTATGACGGCTGGAAACGCGACCCGGAAAAATTCTGGGCCGATGCCGCCGGCGCAATCGACTGGTTCTCGCCCTTCGAGACGGTGTTCGACGCCAATGCCGGCGTCTATGGCAGGTGGTTCGTTGGCGCCTCGTGCAACACCTGCTTCAATGCCGTCGATCGTCATGTGGCGGGCGGCCGTGCCGACCAGATCGCGTTGATCCATGACAGCGCGATTTCGGGCACAATCAGGAAATTCACGTATGCCGAGTTGAAGCGCGAGGTGGTCGCGCTGACCTCGGTGCTCAAGAATCGTGGCATCCAAAAAGGCGATCGCGTCATCATCTACATGCCGATGGTACCGGAAGCAGCCTTCGCAATGCTTGCCTGTGCGCGGATCGGCGCCGTGCATTCGGTGGTCTTCGGCGGCTTTGCCTCGCATGAGCTCGCCACCCGCATCGACGACGCCAAGCCGAAGCTGATCATCTCCGCTTCCTGCGGCCTGGAGCCAGGGCGCGTCGTTGCCTATAAGCCGCTGCTCGACAAGGCGATCGAGATGTCGCGGCACAAGCCGGAAAGCTGCCTTATCCTGCAGCGCGACCAACTGCGCTGCGAACTCAGGGAAAACCACGATATCGACTATGCCGACGCCGTGGCGCGGGAGCGGGCCGCGGGTGCCAATGTCGACTGTGTTCCGGTGCTTGCCACCGATCCGCTCTACATCATCTACACGTCGGGCACGACCGGCCAGCCGAAGGGAATCGTGCGCGACAATGGCGGCCATATGGTCGCGCTGAAATGGTCGATGGAAAACGAGTTCGGCGTCAAGCCGGGCGAAGTGTTCTGGGCGGCTTCCGATGTCGGCTGGGTGGTCGGCCATTCCTATATCGTCTACGGCCCGCTGCTGCATGGCTGCACAACGATCCTGTTCGAGGGCAAGCCGGTCGGCACGCCCGATGCCGGCACCTATTGGCGTGTGATCGCCGAGCATGGCGTCGTCGCGCTGTTCACCGCGCCAACCGCCTTTCGCGCCATCAAAGGACAGGACCCGAAGGGCGAATTCGTCCCGAAATACGACCTGTCCAAATTCCGGACGCTGTTCCTCGCCGGCGAGCGCGCCGATCCGGAAACCATCAAATGGGCGGAGCAGAAATTGACCGTGCCGGTGATCGACCATTGGTGGCAGACCGAGACCGGCTCGCCGATGACCATCAACCCCGCCGGACTGGGCCTGCTGCCGGTCAAATACGGCTCGCCCGGCGTGCCGATGCCCGGTTATGACATCCGCGTGCTCGACGATGCCGGGCATGAGGTCAAGCGTGGTACGCTTGGAAATGTCGTGGTGAGATTGCCGTTGCCCCCCGGCTGCCTGCCGACGCTGTGGAATGCCGACGAGCGGTTTCGCCAAGCCTATCTCGACGAGTTCCCCGGCTTCTACAAAACCGCGGATGCCGGCATGATGGACGAGGACGGCTATCTCTATGTCATGGCTCGCACCGACGACATCATCAATGTCGCCGGCCACCGGCTATCGACCGGCGCCATGGAGGAGGTTCTGGCCGCGCATCCCGACGTCGCCGAATGCGCCGTCGTCGGTATTGCCGATGCTATGAAAGGCCAGGTTCCACTCGGCTTCGTCGTGCTGAATGCCGGCGTCGACCGCGACGCCGGCATCATCGAAAACGAGGTTGTCACCCTGGTGCGCGAACGGATCGGCCCGGTCGCTGCCTTCAAGACGGTGGTGACGATCAAGCGCCTGCCGAAGACGCGCTCCGGCAAGATCCTGCGCGGCACCATGCAGAAGATCGCCGACAAGGAGGAATGGACCATGCCGGCAACGATCGACGACCCGGCCATCCTCGACGAGATCACCGCCGCGCTGAACCGCCGCGGCATCGGCCTGTAATGGGCGCCGAAGCCGAGTTGCGTCCGAAGCTCCGGTATGGAACGACCGGCGCCGGACGTGGTATCCACGCGCGGTGTCGTCATGTTGTTTCGGAATCGAGACGCACCCACAGCCATGCGAGACGCCATACGTGACCCTGTTCCAGCGATCGAGAAAGCCCCAGGCCGCGGCACGCCAGCGGCTGGAGATCGATATGCGGGGCGCAGTCGTCTATGCGATCGGCGACGTGCATGGCTGCTACAAGGAACTCCGCGCCCTGGAGCAGAAGATCGTGCTCGATTCGGCGCCCTTCGAAGGGCGCAAGCTCATAATCATGCTTGGCGACTACGTCGATCGTGGACCCCAGTCGGCGCGTGTGCTCGATCATCTGCTGGCGCCACCGCTCCGTGATTTCCAGCGCATCTGCCTTGCCGGCAACCACGAAGTCGTGATGCTGAACTACGTCGACGGGATCATTTCGAGAGAGTCGTGGCTGGCGATAGGCGGCCTGCAAACGCTGTTTTCCTACGGCGTCGACCCGTCGCGCATGGCCGATCTCTATGGGTCAAGCGAGGAGGTCGACAAGCGCATTCGGGAAGTCATTCCAGCCGACCACATTAGCTTCATGCGCGCGCTGCCGGTCATGGTCTGTTCGGCGAAATTCGTGTTCGTCCATGCCGGCATCAGGCCCGGCATCGAGCTGGCCGCGCAGGACGAGGACGACCTGCTGAATATCCGTTCGGACTTCTTCGACGCTGCGCATCTTCTCGACCGCTATGTCGTGCACGGACATACGCCGGTCGACACTCCGAAGCTCGAGGGACGCCGGCTTGGCATAGACACCGGCGCCTTCCAAACCGGCCAGCTGACCGCCCTCAGGATCGTCGACAACCGCGCCAGGTTGATATTTTCCTGAGCGCGATGTCGTCGCTCAGGCGGCTGCCCTGGTGCGCGCTTCCGATTTTTCCAGATAGTAGCTCGAATATTTGTCGAAGAATTTTTCCGAGCCGCCGATCGCGCCATATTTGGCCAGCTTCTTCAGTTCGACCTTGTTCAGCACCGCGCCAATGATCTTCTTGGCGATGTAGGGCTCCGAGCTGAGCATGGATTGCACCATCGCACGCGGCGTGCGTCCCCACTCGGTGACCAGCACGAAGCCGTCGACAAGCGGAGCGAAGGCCTTGGCGTCGACGACAGGCCCGAGCGGCGGCAGATCGACGATGATGTATTCGAAGGTTTCCTTGGCGTTATCGATGAAACGCCGCATGCCGGCTGAAGACAGAAGCTCGCTGGTATGCGAAAACTGGCCACGCAGGACGGCCGGGATGATAGCCAGCTTGGTCTGCCGGTCGATCTTGCCGACCGACTGCCATGTCTGCCCGCTCACCACAGCTTCCATCAGGCCCTGCTCGGCCTCCATACCGAGGCTGCGGCTGAGGCCGGGATTGCGCAGGTCGCCATCGATCAGCAGCGTTTTCGATCCGTTGACGGCAAGCAGCCCGGCAAGATTGGCCGCCACCGTCGACTTGCCCTCGCCGGGAAGCACCGAGACCACGCCGATGACCCGGCTGCCCTGGCCCTCCATCACGACGTCGAAGGCGATCTTGGCGTTGCGCAGCGTCTCGGAGAACATCGATGCCGGGGCATCGACGGTTACCCGCATCCGCGCACGTTTTTCGGCTGCCGACAATGTTTTGGAGGGCTGGGATTTGGAGGACTTGGCGGTCTTGGATTCAACGACTTTGACGTCAGGCTGACCGCCATTGCGCTGGTCATCCTTGCCAGCCTTGCCGATGACCGGCAGGTAGCCGAGGAATTTGAGGCCCACACGGTCGCGGACATCCTCGCCGGTCCTGAAGAAGCGTTCCCTGAATTCATTCAGGCCACCAACCCCTGCGCCCATCATTATGCCAAGCGCCAGCGAAAGCCCCAGCACGATGGCCGTGCGCGGGGTTGCGGCCGACTGCGGCATCGTCGCGTCCGAGATGACCCGGATCTTGCCGACCGGGAAGGATTGCTGCTGGGCGGCCTCCTCATAGCGGTTCAGGAACGTCTGGTAGAGCGTCGACAGCGCCGTCGCCTTTTGGTCCAGCTCACGCAGCTTGACCTGCGACTGGTTGTCGATGGAGCTCTTGCCAGCCGCCAAGGCGACATTTGCGCGGAGCGCGGTTTCGCGCGCCAGAGCGACCTCGTATTCGTTGCGGTAGCTTTCGGTCAGTTGCTTCAGCTCGCCGAAAATCTGCGCCGATATGTCGGCCTTCTCCTTGGCGAGCGCGACGGCCTGCGGATGTTGCGGGCCGAAATTGGCTTCGACGTCCTGCTGCCGCTTGGCGACGGTGAGATAGCGGTTCTTCAGCGTCGTGATGACGGAGCTGCTCGGCTGGTCGTTCGATATCGCGGCGTCCTTGAATGCATTGTCCGAGCCGCTTTCGACGATCGACTTGTACTGCTGATAGCGGGCGCCGGCACGTGCGGTATCGGCCTGCGCGACGATCAGCTGGGTGTTGAGATCGGACAATTGCTTGTCGCTGATCAGCTGGCCGTCATTGACGGCCAATCCGTGTTCGGCCCTGAACTTTTCGACCGCTAGTGCGGCCGCCTGGGAGCTCTCACGAAGCTCGGTCAGCCGGCCTTGCAGCCAGACCGCCGCCCGCTCGGTCGCGTCGAAGCTGGCATCGAGCTGATCGGCGAGATAGGCGTCGGCATAGGCCTTGGTGATGGCGGTCGCAAGCGCCGGATCCGTCGCCTGGAAGGAGATGCTGATGACAAAGCTTCGGCCGATCCGCTCGGCGTCGAGTTGGTTCTGCAGTTTGAAGATTGCATAGTCGCGGGGCGACGACGATGCGGTGATCGCGTCACGCGTCGCAGCATCAAGCTGAGTGACATCGGTTGTGCTAGCGGCGCGCTTGGGGCGGACAGACTGGATGATACCGCGAACAAAGCCAGCAACCTTCGACAGGGCCGATGTCGGAGGGTTCATGAAAGCGTCGTTCTGATCGAGCTTCAGCTTGTCGACGACCACCCCAGCCAGCCTGGCCGACTGTAGTATTTCGATCTGGCTCAGAACGGCGGAGTCGGTCTGCATGCTGACCGACGCCGCCGAAATGTCGTCGACGACCTTGTTCAATCCTTCGTCGATCAGCACGCTGCTCGTCGCCACATAGGTAGGAGGCGTTGTCTGCAAGTAGAGCACGCCAAGAAAGAGACCGATGACGGCGCAGGCGGCAACCACTTTCGCCTGCCGCGCGGCCATGCCAAGCAGGCGCTCGATGTCGATGAAGTCTTCGGCGTTTGCCACATTTGAAGCCGGCAATGGCGTCCTCTTGTCGACAGGAAAATTGGCATAGTTCATCTTCGGTCCAATTCTAGTTTGCAGGCGCTACCGCCTCGAAGGTCGGGACATAGGGTGCAAACCTTGCGCCGGACAGTGCGCGTTACGCGCGGCGCAACGGCCTGTCCTGCGTCATCAGCCGCACCCACAATGCCTCGAAAAAATGGACATTATGCGGCTTCTTCCCGACGCTGATGCGACCGGACGAATTCCTGCAGCATCTCGAAGATCGGGCCCTTCATGTCCTCCCGCGCCAGCGCGAAAGCGACATTGGCCTGAATGAAACCCTCCTTCGAACCGCAGTCGAACATGCGGCCGTCGAAAGGCTGGGCGAAGAAGGCCTGGGTCTGTGCGAGACGCACCATTGCGTCGGTCAGTTGTATCTCGTTGCCGGCGCCGCGCTGCTGGCTGGCCAGCAACGAGAATATCTCGGGCTGCAGGATGTAGCGGCCGTTGATGTAGAAGTTCGATGGCGCGTTGGCAGGAGCCGGCTTTTCGACCATGGCCGTCACCTCGAAGCCCGTGCCGACATCAGCGCCGCGCCCGACAATGCCGTATTTGCTGGTCTCGGTCGGATCGCAACGCTCGACGGCGATAACGTTTGCGCCAGTCTGCGCATAAAGATCGGCGACCTCGGCGAGACACCCGCGCCCGCCGAAGGACACCATGTCCGGCAAAAGCAATGCGAAGGGCTCGTCACCGATGACTTCGCGCGCGCACCAGACGGCATGGCCGAGGCCTTGCGGCGACTGCTGGCGGATGAAGCTCGTCGCGCCGGCGACGGGAAGCAGGCTTTCAAGCGATTCGAGTTGCGCCTTCTTGCCGCTCTGCTCCAGGGTTCCGATCAGTTCAGGATGCAGGTCGAAATAGTCTTCGATCACCGCCTTGTTGCGGCCGGTGACGAAGACGATGTGCTCGATGCCGGCCTCGAACGCCTCGTCAACCGCATATTGCACGACAGGCCTGTCGACCACCGGCAGCATTTCCTTCGGCATGGACTTGGTCGCCGGCAGGAACCGCGTTCCGAGCCCCGCCACCGGTATGACTGCCTTCCTGACTTTTTTCATTGCATGTTCCTTCTGAGGAGATCGATTTCAACCCTGTCGCAGGCGGCGAAACTGTCTTCATTCACCTGCAGCCCTTCACCTCCCCGCCACTACGGCAAACTGTGCCGCTACCCTTCGCAACCGGACGGCGATCGGCATGCTCATATGCCGAACCGCCGCCGGATCGCTGAGCGCCGTCCATATCGCCTTGAGCGGCGACCGCGCCTTGATGTGCTGGACCAGCGACAGGAATGATGCCGCCCGCCGCAGGCTGCGAGCGCGCCTGGCGAACGCCGCCTCGGCCGCAGCATCCATGGAATGGGCCGCGGCGAAGGTGGCATCGGCCCTGCGCATCGCCTCGACGTGATGAAGTTCGAGCACCCGGGAGATGGAGCCGGTGCGAATGTGGTAGATATAGCCCGTCGTCGGCTCGACCACGCATTTGCCCCCCTTGGCCAGAGCACTGGCCAGGAGGATATAGTCTTCGCCAATGATCAGGCTTTCATCGTAACGAAGCCCGTTCTCGTTCAGGAACCGGCGCTGGAAGATCGGCTTGAGGTAGCCGAGATTGAACCTCGATTCGAAGAGGACATTGCCGCCGATGAAATCCGCCAGCGAGATTGAACCGAGCCCTTCCAGATAGTCGGCCGGGAACATCGTCTCTTCGGCAACGCCATCCTCGCGAACGACCTGCAGATTATCGACCGCGATCTCGGCGCCCGCTTTCTCCGCGCGTTCGATCATGGTGCAGATTCGCCCGGGATAGACCGCGTCGTCCGAATCTAGGACCGCGACCCACCTGCCGCGGGCAAGCTCAAGGCCCGCATTCCTGGCGCCGCCGGGGCCACGGTTTTGCTCGAGCGCGACAACGCGTACGATGTCTTCGGGGTAGGATCTCGCCAGGTCGAGCGTCCGGTCGCGCGACTTGTCGTCGACGACGATGACCTCGACGCTGATATTGCGCTGGGCGACGGCGCTGGCAATCGCCCGATCGATGGTCGCCTCGGCATTGTAGGCGGCAATCACGAAGCTCACGTCAGGCTGCACGCTTGCCCCCTTGCTGCGGCGAAGACAGGCCGTATTGGCGGATTTCACGAACCCCGACGAGGCCGCTGACGACGCCGACATGCATAATGCCGCGAAGCAGGCTGCGGTTCCGGCGTACGGGGTCGATGGCGACCGGAATTGCCGACAGGAAACTGTAGGCGGCCTTTGCCGCGGCAATGCCGACCTGCTTGAGCCGGGCAAGGCCGTGTGCGTTGCGCCCCAGAAGATGACCGTGCGTCTGCCCAACCCGGAACCGGCGGCGGCCGAGCCAGTCGAATGCCGCCCTGGCAGGTGGCACCGCTTCGTCGACCCAAGCCTCCGGCGAAAAGGCGATGCGGCCGCCGGCCTTGACCATCTGGTCGAAGAATTCCGTATCTTCGCCGCCGGTCTGGCCACGTGCCAGGCTGAAGCGCCGGCCGCGCAGGCTCTCAGCGCCAATCCTGAGCAGGACGTTGCAGGTGTAGCCGGTGCGGATTTCGCCGCTCACCCAGACCGGCAAGGTCGAGTGGAAATCGCCTTTGCGCATCCAGGCGGGCGCATCCGGCAGGTAACGGGCTTGCACCGGCCCAAGCACCGTCGCAGCACCTGTTGCTTCTGCCGTCGCCACCAGTTCGGCAAGCCAGCCAGCGGTGGCCGTCTCGTCGTCGTCGATAAAGGCGACGAAATCCGCCGCACTGGTATCGAGGCAAGCGTTGCGCGCGATCGAGATGTTGCGGGCCGGGGCGTGCCGGTAGGTCACCGGCAGCTTCAACTCCCCCGCCAGCTTGGCGACCAGCGTTTCGGCCGTCGGCGTATCGTCGTTGTCGGCGATGACGATACCGACGTCGAACCCCGCAGGCATGTCCATGGCCGCTATGGAGCGAAGCGTGTCGGCAAGCTCCGGCCGGCGGAATGTGCAGACGCAGATATCGATGCTTCGATTTTTCCTGACCGGGTCCATCACGCTACCCCGCGCTGCGGTCGCGGTGCGAGCAGTTGCAGCCAGAAACCGACCGACCAGCCGAAATGCATGACCATTGCCGAGATCCCGGCAAGCGCAATGTCGGCTTTGCGCTGGCTGACGGCGGTCCAAAAGCCGTAGCCGAGGCAGACCGACGCCCATAGCAAAAGCGGCACGGCCGCCAGCCAGTGGACGAAGGAAAAGGCGGCGAGAAGAACCACGGGGAACACCAGAAGCGGCACCATCTGCCGGATCTTCGGGATCATGCGGTGCTTGAGGACGTTCTTCGCCCGGCCACGGCCATAGCCGAGATATTGAAAATAGAGGCCCTTCAGCGAGGAGCGCGGGTAGTAGACCATTTGCGTCTTGCCGGTCATCCAGATGCGGTAGCCGGCCTGGCGGAGCCGATAGTCGAGTTCGGCATCCTCATTGTGGCTGAAGGTTTCGTCATAGCCGCCGACCGCGGTGAAGGCCGATATCCGTATCAGTGCGTGGTGGCCATGATCGACCCATTCCCCCGCCGAAAGATGCCGGTGCTTGGAGCCGCCGGTGCCGAGCCTGGAGTTCTGCGCCGCTGCCGCTGCTTTCTGAACCATGCCGCTGCCACTGGTCAGCATCGAGACGACGACCGAATCCGCACCGGTGGCCTGCGCTTCTTCGACCAGCCGGTCGCAATAATCCGCAGGATAGCCGCCATGCGCGTCGATGCGAATGAGATAGTCGACGCCTTCCCCGAACCTGGCGACGGCGAGATTGATTGCCGCGCTCTGCAAGCGCTTTTCATTGTGCAGCAGGATCACCCGCTGATCTTTTGCGGCGATGTCCGCGACGATCGTCCTGGTGCCGTCCGTGCTGCCGCCATCGGCAACGATGATCACGGCGCCCAGCCTCTCGGCCGCAGGGCGGAGCTCTCGAAGCAACGCGCCGATATGGGCCGCTTCGTTCAGGCACGGAACCACGATCATGCAGGATGGAATTTCGGTTTGCGTCATCGGCAGTCCTTCTATGCCAATGCTTCGGCAGCATATGGACCGGGAGCCGCAGTCAGCCCGCGGAGCTTTTCGACGAGCGCCCGGCAATCGGCGCGGTCGTAGCTCCAGGTGCGCGGATTGCGGGCGAGAACACGCGCCCTCAATGTCCCGAACCGATGCTGCTCCATCGTGCCGACGGCGGCTTCGAGCGCCTCGGGCGCGGCTTCTGGCAAAAGAACCCCTATGCCTTGCCGGTCGAGGAACCGGCCGGTTTCGGTGGCTCCCATCGAAATCGGCACGGCTCCGAAGCGGCAGCCCTCATAGAGCCGGTTGGGCAGCAGCCATTCGGAGTTCAGGCCCTGCTCAAAAAAGTCGATGGCCCAGGAAAAGTGGACCTCGCGGTAGATCGCCGCCATATCCTCGGGATTGCGGTAGGGCCCGCCAAACGAGAGCCAGGGTTCCGATTCGACGAAACCGTGGAAATCGGGAAATTCGGACAGCGCCGGGCGCCCCCTGAGGACGATTTCAAAGCGGCCGTCGAGGCGGCGCGAAAATTCGGCCAGAAGCTCCAGGGAGCGACGGCAGCGAAGCGCCCCGAACCAGCCGATCCGCCAAGGCGGCGCTACGGGGTTCTCCGGCGCCGCGCGGTCATCCAGCGAGGCCGCGGCTGGCTCGAAATACTTGTTTTCGAGCAGTTCGACCGGGGCGGCAATCTGTCCGAACGGCTTGAAATAGTTGGCGATGAAGGCCGGAGAGCTGGTCACCAGAAGCTTCACATCCCTGGCCAGGAAGCGTTCTGCGCCGCGCATCGCCCAGCCCAGCGGATCGTCGCGAAGCAGCAGGCGATGGATATCCAGGCACTCGTAGACGATCGGCACCGTTGCCTGGAAAGCCGACCTGGCGCGGCGGGCAAGCGCCAGCATTTCCAGATTGCGCGCGATAATGAGGTCGGGCCGTGGCATTGAGCCCAGCTTCGAGCCGGTCGAGACGACTGCCTTCATGATCGCGGCCAGACGTTGGGCGAATCGGCCATCACGAGTCGGGCCGAGATCGATCGGCTGCAAGCCCTCGACATCAGCAACTGCGCTTGCCGTACGACGAAAGCCCGCCAGCGTAACCTGGGCGCCGCCTGCCTTGAGCATTATGATCCGCCGGCGCACTGCCGGGTCGGAGACGTCGTGTACCAAGTACAAGACATGCAGCATGAAAACTCGACCGCTGTTGGCCCGCCCGCGACAATGCTAGTACAGCTCTTGCTGCATCGCAACATTTTTGGTTGCAGCGTAGCAAAGATCCCCGTTTTTTGTTGCACTGCAAAATCGATGGGTTAATCTCGCTCTGCTTGGGCCACATGGACCGCGCGTTGGCCTGCCATCGGGCTGCGCGCCAATAATCACGACGCGAGGACCATCCTTGGCGTGCAGCATTTTCGGCCAACCCGCCTGCAATCCGCCCCTTCGCACCCGTCGATGGAAGCACGGGACTACTCACGAAATGAGGTCATTCCATGAAGATCGCGGTTGAAAACACCGTCTGCCTGAATACCGGGGATGCAGCGATTCTCCTGGCGATCCGCCATGTTTTCAAGACGATCGTGCAAGACGATATCCAGTTCTGCGTCTTCGACAGCCAGCCGGAGGTGGCGGCGAGGCTCTACACGAAGAAAGAGTATCCTGATCTCGAATTCCACAAGCTGCTGTCGGAATCGCTGTTCCGCTACAAATACGGCAGCGGGCTGAAGAACCTGTTCAAGCCGATCTACAATCGGCTCGTCCTCAATGCCCTGCGGCGGTTCGGCATCCGCGGCGTTCTCGGGCGTTTGTTCAGCTCAAGCAATCGCCGTGGTCTCGAGATCTACAAAGGCGCCGACCTCGTGGTCACGACAGGCGGAACCTATCTTGTCGAGACTTACAATCTGGAACGGCGACTCAATCAATTCCGGATCGACGCGATTCTGGGCAAGGACCCCGTCTTCTTCACGCAATCGCTCGGCCCGTTCAACAAAAGTTACAATCGCCAGGAGTTGAGCCCAATCTTCGATCGGAGCCCGCTCATCCTGCTGCGCGACGAACGTTCGCGAGGCCACATTGTGGACATGGTGAAAGACCCCGGCAAATGCCACGTCGTGGCCGACGCCGTCTTTGCCCTGGCCGACACCGACAGGATCGGAAAAATTCTGGCCTCCGGCCAGTCGGCGACCGTCACCGGCCGCGTCGCCATTTCCGTCCGTCACTGGAACTATGTCAGCGACGGCGAGGGCGGCATGCGCCGCTACATCGACTCGATCCGTGCGATCGCGACCATCCTGGTCAGGGACCACGCCAAGGAGGTCACCTTCGTCTCCACCTGCCAGGGCGTGCCGGAATACGCCCATGACGATTCCAAGACGGCGCGGGCTATCGTTGCCGAACTCGATCCGGAGATCGCCAAGCATGTCAGCGTGGACGCTTCGTTCCACACGCCGGAGCAACTGATGGCACTGGTGAAAGGCTTCGACTTCGTTGTCGCAACGCGCATGCACATGATGATCATGTCGCTCTGCGTCGGCACGCCGGTGCTGCCGATCGCCTATGAATTCAAGACCAAGGAACTTGCCAAGCGGATCGGCGTCGCCGACCTGCTGCTCGACATCGACACGGTGACGCCCGAGGAAGCGAGCGAGAAGCTCGGCAGACTTACCGCCAATCTCGACCTCTATCGCAGGACGAGCCTTCAGGCAGTGCTTGAGGAGCATGCGTCGGCGATGTCGGCAGGTGAGCTTTTGAGGCCGGTGATTGCCGGCCTAGCGGGCGTTGCGCATGGCGCTGGAAAGCGTGGTGAACAGGGCGCTGCGCGACTGGCGAAGGGCAAGCATGAGGACCAGGCCGATCGAATAATTGAGGGCAACCGCCAGGACCACCGCGAGCAGGTCTGACTGGCTGGTCAGCGATGCCGGCAACTCCCGGTACACGGACCAGGCAAGCAGCGATGACGCGATGAAAAGCCCCTGCATGACCAGGAAGTCGGCTGCGGTCACCGGGCCGACCCGGTGGACAAGAACGGCAAGCACCGGGACGCGCAGCACATAGCCGCTGATCGCATAGGCCGCCGCGACACCGACGGCGCCCCAGTGCAGGCCGATGATGAAGGCGGCGACCGTCGTCAGCGACGAGTAGATGCCCCAGTGGAACATGGTCTTGGTCTTGCCCTGGCAGATGAAGATCCAGCCGGTGGTGCTCGAGACGGACTGGATCAGGCTGGCGATGCCCAGCCAGGCGAAGATCGGCGCCACCGCCGTCCAGCGCTCGCCGAAGAGAAGCCCGACGACCTGGTCCGACGTCAGCGTCAGCGCCGCGATGCCGGGCATAGTGATGGCCGCCAGCATCCAATTGGTTCGCACATAGATGTCGCGAAACCGCGCCTTGTCCTCATGGATGCGGCTCAGCAGCGGCACCATCACGCGTGTCAGCGGCTGGTTGATGTTCTGCAGCGGAAACAGCAGGAGCTTGTAGGCGCGGTCATAATAGCCGAGCTCGATCGCGCCCGAATATTTTCCGATCAGGATGTTGTCGAGATTGCGCGAGAAGAAGTTGGCCAGATTGAAGCCGGTCAGATTGGCGCCGAAAGACAATATGTCGGTATCGACCTTCAGGTCCGGCCGCGACGGCGTCCAGCGCGCCACCTGCCATGCCGCGGCCAGCGCGACAACGGCCGATACCGCAGGGCCGATGACCAGCGACCAGTAGCCCAGCCCCGCATAGGCGGCGATTGCGGTAGTCGCAAGTCCGGCAGCAGCGGTTATCACGTCGTTCAGCGCGAGCTGGCCAAAGCGCAAGTGACGGTTCATCAGCGCCAGCGGCACCGCGGCGAGGCTGCCAAGCAGCAGCGGCAAGGCAGAGCCGATGGTGATCCCCACCATGCGTTGATCGCCATAGAAGGCAGCGATGGCGGGCGCCAGGCATGCAACCACCACGGCACTGCCTATCCCCACCAGCGCACTGATCCAGAATACCTGGTTGAGCTGCTCGGTGCTGATATCCTTGCGCTGGACCACGGCCTGTTGCAGGCCAAGATTTTGAAGCAGCCCGACAAAGGCCACGATCGGCCCGACGGAAGCCACCAGGCCGAAATCCTCGGGCACGAGCAGACGCGCAAGCACGATGACGGAGAGAAACTGGATCGCCATCTTAAAGCCTTGCGCGCCGATCGTCACCACGCCGCCGCGCAGGGCGACGCGACCGAACTGGGGGGGCGGGTTGGCGTTCATGCCGGCTGCCTGGCTTCGGCCAGTTGAGCAACGATCTGCGCAAAACGTTCGTTGAGTACGTCCGCGTTGAAATCCTGCTCGATCTTGCGGCGCGCCGCACGTGCGATGCGCTCGCATTTGTCCGGGTTCTCGGCCACCCAGACAAGCTTGCGGGCCAACGCCGCAACGTCTCGCTCCGGTGCGAGGAAGCCTGTCTCCTGATCCTCGATCAGTTCGGGGATGCCCGAGTGATAGGTGCTGACGACGATCAGCCCGGCGGCCATAGCCTCCATCAGCGCCACCGGAATACCCTCGAGATCGCCGTCTCGCGCGGCAACGCTAGGCAGCAGGAATACGTGGGCATTGCGCAGGCGCTGCTTGACCTCGGCGTGCGGACGCGGCCCGAGGAAAGTCACCCGGTCGGCAATGCCGAGATTTGCGGCGAGCTTCTTCAACTCTTCCAGCAATTCGCCGCCGCCAATCACCGAATAGACCCAGTCGCGCCGCGGCAGGCTGGCGAGCGCCCGAAGGGCGAATTCGATGCCCTTCTTTTCGGTCAGCCGGCAGACCGAGATGAAGGACAGCGTGTCCCGGTCCCAGGAACGCCAATGGTAGCCGATCTCACCGGGCCGCACGCCCATATGGTGAACCATGACTTGCGCGGGGGGGGCGCCGACGCCGATCAGGGCGTCGCGGAAAAACGCGTTCACCGGGAGCTGGAGAACGCCCTTGTCGAAGACAACCTTGTAGCGCGTGAGCGTGTTGTCATGCAGCGGTTCGCCAACATCGCGGCCGTGGAATATGGTCACCAGCGGAGCGGAAATCCGGCCTCGTTTCATGGCGCGGGCGACGCGCATGCCGTTATTGCCGAAATGCGCGACGATCACATCGGCGTCCTGCAATTTGCGCGCAAAAGCGATGTCGATAGCGGTCGAGAGCTTATCCCAGAACCTGCCCGACCATCTCCTGAGCGTCGGGCGAAAGCGCCCCAGCCCGCCCCACCAGCAGACGACCTTGCCAGGGAGAGCCTGCCAGCGGCGATCGTCGATGTTGCTGTCCTTGCCGAAGGACGTCTCGTTGCAGACGACGCCGACTTGCATGCCGCGCTCGAGGCACCCTTCTATCTGGTCGAGGACGAAGGTCTCCGACAAAGAGGGGAACTTATCAACTACGAAGCAAATCTTCATCGGATGGACGATCTTTCGAGGCCGGTCGGCGATCTGCTCGCGCGGATGAGGGCTGACGCCCGTCGCTACCGTGCGAGGCGCCTCAAGCGTCTGGTGTTGTGCGTGTCGTTGTCCCAAGGCAGCTCCCACCCCGGTCAGGCGCGAGAGCCGGCTTTTGGGCAACGTGCATGGTTTTGGACGAAATGCATCAGGCGGCACGCTCCAGCGCGCCTTGCCTGGCGTTGTCGAGAACGCGGAGGAAGGTCGCGAACTGGCTGTCGGGGTTCATTTGCGGCCGCTCCGAAAACAGCTGCGCCGCCGCCGACAGCCGATCGTACTCGGCCTTGTCGCTCCATAGTCGCCTGACCGCGGCGACCCAGTCGTCGAGCGGTGCGTCATAGTCGAGCACCACGCCGCCGGCGCCAATCGCTTCCGGCAGGCCGCCGCGACGGGACCCGACGACTGGAATGCCGCTGCAATGGGCCTCGGATGCCACCCGCCCCCAAGCTTCTTCCCATTTGCTGGGCGCCAGCAGGATCTTGGTGCGGCCATAGACGGTCTTCATGTCGCTGGTGCGGCTTTCCAGCCTGACGTTGCGCAGCGGCGCGATGATCCGTTCGATCTGCGCCCGGTGGTCGTCGTCGAGCTTCCAGCTTTCGACGAACAGGAACGGAATTTCGGGGCATTGGCCGGCGATGCGCACGGCGAGTTCGAACCCTTTTTCATTGTAAGGATTGATCAGCGTGACGAATTCACCGGTGGTCGGCGTGCTGTAGAGCCCGGGATTGATGGTCGGCGGGATCACGGTCGAATCGATGCCGAACCTTTCCTTATAGGTGCGCGCAGTGAATTCGGAGTTGGCGATATAAAGCGCCGAATGCAATTCGCGCAGGTCGCCGGCCAGTTCGTGGAATTCGACGTTCCGCAGATAGACCACCAGCGGCACGCCGAGCGCCTGCAGCGCCTTTCCGATCGGCACCGATTTGTGGCACTGCACGACGGCGACATCGGGATCGAGCCGTTCGACCGCGAAGCGCGCCGCCTCCCAGGGAAACCATGCCCGCACGACCGGATAGCCGGGATAGCTGTCGATGACCGCTCGCTGGCGAAGCAGCTTCATCTTGGCGCGCGCCTTGAAGCCGAACATGCCGTCACCGAACAGCGCCGCCAGAACCGAGGCGTCATGACCGTGCTCGCGCAGCTGCTCGACCAGATGATGCGTGCTCGACTGAACGCCACCGCTGAACTGCGGCGTGTAGCCGTTGCCGCCCGCAAACAGAACTTTCATGGACCTGGCTCCTTGCTGGACCGCCCTAGCGTCACGCCGCCATTCTGCCGATGCTGTGGTATTCGATGCCGTGGCGGGCGATGACCTTGGGGTCGTAGAGATTGCGTCCGTCGAAGATGACGGGCGTGGTCAGCGCGTTCTTCAGCGCATCGAAAGACGGCGCGCTGAAGCTTTTCCACTCGGTCACGATCAAGAGCGCATCGGCGCCTCGCAGCGCGGCCTCCTTGGTGCCGCACAGTTGCAGGTCGTCGCGCAGCCCGTAGATCGCCTGGCATTCCTGCATCGCCTCCGGATCATAGGCCTGCACATTGGCACCAGCGGCCCAGAGCGCTTCCATCAGCGTGCGGGCCGGGGCCTCGCGCATGTCGTCGGTATTGGGTTTGAAGGCCAAGCCCCACAGCGCAAATGTCTTGCCTTTGAGATTGCCCTTGAAATAGCGGTCCACCTTCTCGAACAGGACCGACTTCTGCTGGTTGTTGCGCTCCTCGACGGCACGCAGCAGCTTGGCGTCGAACTTGACGGCCTCGGCAGTCTTGATCAGGGCACGCACATCCTTCGGGAAGCACGAGCCGCCATAGCCGAGGCCCGGATAGATGAAGTGGTAGCCGATCCGCGGGTCGCTGCCGATGCCCTTGCGGACCTCCTCGATGTCGGCGCCCAGTTGCTCGGCCAGGTTGGCCATTTCATTCATGAAGCTGATCTTGGTCGCCAGCATGCAATTGGCCGCGTATTTGGTGAACTCGGCACTGCGCACATCCATCACGATCATCTTTTCGTGGTTGCGGTTGAACGGCGCGTAGAGCTCGCGCATCACCGCCTCGGTGTCCTCGTTGCTGGTGCCGACGATGATCCGGTCGGGCTTCATGCAGTCGCTCACAGCGGACCCTTCCTTGAGGAATTCCGGATTGGAGGCGACGTCGAAAGCCAGATCCTCGCGCCCGCGCGCCTTCAGCGTTGCGGCGATCCTGGCCTTTATCCTTTCGCAGGTGCCGACGGGCACGGTCGACTTGCCGACGACGATCTTGGGCTCGTCCATCTCACGACCGATGGCCTCGGCGACGGCCAGCACATATTTGAGGTCGGCCGAACCATCCTCGCCCGGCGGCGTGCCGACGGCGATCATCTGGATCTGGCCATGCTTGATCGCCGCGGCGGCGTCGGTGGTGAACTTGATGCGGCCGGCGGCATGGTTCTCCTTGACCATGCTTTCGAGCCCAGGCTCGAAGATCGGGACATGACCCTGGTTGAGCCGCTCGACCTTTTTTGCATCGATGTCGACGCAGACCACCTGATGGCCGACTTCGGCAAGCACCGCCGCCTGTACAAGACCGACATAGCCGATTCCAAAGACAGTCAAATTCATTCGGTTTCATTCCTGTTCAAGGTTTCGGGCCTGTTCGAGCTTCGGTTTTCCGACCACCTTCGGCCCGGCCGGTTCAGATGCGCTTCTAGTTTGTGTTGCATGCCAGCGATTCGGGGAATTGGCAGGGCTGGCCAAGTGCGGTGAATGCAACGCGATCCACCTGCATGGTGAGCTTGCGGCCGGGATCGGAGAACGGCCCCATCCAGCCCTTCATTGTATCGCTGCCCCAAAGGCTGAAATAGATCCTTTGCGAATGGGTGGGCAGCTTCGCCGGATCGGTGATCTCGTGGACAAGCTTGCCGTTGACGTACCAGCGCAGCCGGTCCTTTTCCCAGACGAAGGCGTAGTCGTTGAAGGCCTTGTCGGTGCCGCCAGCGACGTCGACCAGTTTCTCGTTCTTGCCTTTGCCGGCTATGTAGGCGTTGACCTGAACCTTGGACGTGTCCTTGGTCAGCACCTCGAAGTCGATTTCATCATGCGGCTGCTTGTCGGCATCGCCGACGAAGCTGAAGAATGCCGCGTTGACGCCGGAGCCCGTGTCGGTCTTCATCCGCGCCTCGTAAGTGCCGTAGCCGAAGCGCTGCTTGGTCTGGATCTCGGCGCAGGCGAATTCGCGATCCTTCAGCTTGCGCTTCTCGAAACCGAGCGTCAGCATGCCGTCGGAAAGCCCGATCAGGCTTTTGGACCAGGTGCAGTTCTGATGCTTGCCGTTCGTCCAGCCGTCGGAAATGTACCAGCGCGCGCGACTGAGGCTGGTGAAATCATCGACAAAGGACGGCGCGGTTGGGAGATCCTGGGCGCGCACGGGGACCAGGCCCGCAACCATGCTGCCGAGAACGACCAGCAGAAACGCGCCGTCTGAACGGAGCCGCCGCAGCTTGCCTGGGATCGGGCGCGTGAACGGGGTGCCTCGGGTTGCCGGGGCGGGCGTGCTTTTAGGATCTGCGTTCATATCAAACTCACCTTGTGCTGTGCGCCCCCAAAGCGATCGTTCGAACCGTGACGAAACAACCTGATCTTGACCTCTGTCGCTCCCAAGCTCCGTGTTGTGCCTAAAACCATTGCGCCGACTCGGGGTGTTCGCTCAGCCTGTGCCGAAATCGGCGGGCTTCACAAAATCGGTCCTTATGTCGGGGCCGTTCTGCCGATTCTCATCGAAGATTTCATCCAGCGAATGACGGAGATCCTTCATCATCTGCTTCTGGCGCGAGAGCGCCGCGATGCGTCGCTCGCAATTCAGGATCGACCTGGTCAGTTCGCCGACTTCGGAGGACTTGCGGGAGGAGACCGCTCCGTTCTCCATGGCCTCGACCAGGAAGGCGGCATTGGTAGCCGTTGTCCTGTAGCGGTTCTCAAGCCCGTTCTTCTCTGCCTCGACCTCGGCCGAGATCTGGTCCAGCAGCTTTGCCAAGCGATCGAGGCGCGAGGTGTCGGTCTGCGTGTCGCGCGCCGGATCTCTCGATCGGAAGCGAAAGATCGAGGCCATGCAGTCAGCGCCCCATCATCGTCGAGCTGGTGACCGGCCTTGGCGCCCGTCCGCGTTCAAAAGACATTTCTTCATCGTCCAGCTCCTCTGACAGGGGGATATCTTGGGCCAGTTCGGTTGGCCGTCCAAAATTGCTGCACCGCAACATAGATTGCCATTCCCTGCGCGGATAGGCAACCACCTAGATCGTAAACTCATGAATCTCGTTGAAACCGTCCGAGCCGACCGAAGGGTAAGGGAGTAGCTACCGCCGTCGCACGTTGACGGGCCTAGCTTTCGCTGGCCGTGCTGGTTCCGGCCATGAGGAAGCGCAGCGGCGGCACATGCTGACGCTTCGCGGCGAGGCCGGCGCGGCGAAACAGCGCATCCAGCTTATCGGAGGCGACGCCGCGGACGACGGCTGTGAGGTTGGACGAGCCGGCCAAGGCGTAGGCCGCGGCCGGCGCCAGCCCGCGCTCAGCCTTCACGTCTAAAAACTTCCGCAACCGGTATTTGTCGCGGATGTGCCGCTCGTGCCTTCTCAGCGCAGCCTTCGATGCCTCCGGCAAACTGTCGATCGCAAGCAGTGCCAGGTCGGCATCGGCCAGATGCTTCAGGTCCTGGGTCTTGTGCCGTCCGCTCAGCGAATCGGCGCGCACGATCGCGCCGTAGCCACAGGATTTGATGACCTTGAAGCGCGCGCCATGGGCAACCGCGCGCGCATAGAGTTCATAGTCTTCACCCAGGCGCAGCTTCTCGTCGTAGCGCAGCCCATGCCGATCGAGAAAGGCGCGGCTGATCACTGGCTTGAGGAAGCCCAGTTCCCCGCGTTGCACACGGCGCCTGGAGATGTTGGCGTCGATGAAACCCTCGAAATCGAGGAATTCCGGCTCGGGCGAGAACGGTGGAGCAACGATTTTCGAAACGTCGGTTGCCGCGTCATCCCTGACAAGCATGATATTGTCTGCGGCGAAATCCCAATCGGTGCTGGCGAACAGTCTGTGAAACCTGCCTTCGAAAAAGAAATCATCAGCGTCCAGAATGCTGATGAACGGCGACCTGGAACCGGCTATCGCGGCGTTGCGTGCAAAGGATGGGCCGCGATTGACGTCGAAGCGGATGACGGAAAGGCGGCCCGTGCCGTCGCCGGCCGCGTGGGCGACTTTCGCGGTATCGTCGGTGGACGCGTCGTCGACGACGACAACTTCCGCAACCTCAGGCTCGCGTAATGCCGATGCAATGGCAGCCGGGATTGTCCGCGCCGCATTGCGGGCGGCGATGATCACGCAGACCTGGAATGATGTCATGGACATGCCTCTCGATTGCAGAAGTCGTTGCGGATTTCCTCGCCCCGTCCGCTCAATGCCCCACCGCCCATTCTGAAATGCATCGGCCCAAACGCCTATGCTGCAAGTGCGAAGCAAGCATCGCCAAAATCATCGGCGCCGTCCAGTTTTTCATTTTGCTGGGTGTCATGGCCCGGTTGGGCAGGCGGCGAGCCTCAATCGGGATGGCTCCAGAAATGCGCCGCTTTGGCAGAGCCGTTCCTACACGCTCTATAGAGCGCTCGACTGGCAGAAACCAGTTGCTGATCCTCGCCGACCGGACGGCGGCGGGGCGGAGCGAGCGCGTCGAGGCCCGCAGTGTCAAGGAATTGAAAGAACAGGAATGCCGACTGCCGGTGTTGTTGAGGCGAGCAATTCGTCAGAGGACCGGCGAGCTTAACCACAGGTCATATGGACATCGCAGACCGCGGCCAGGCCCGAAATCAGTGAAGGCCTCTCCTGGCGCTGAGTTTCTCGCCTTCGGCCGCTTCGTTCGAACTCAGCTTTCGTTCAGCGTCGCGAATTTTGTCGGCCGGGGTCGGGGCATTTCTGGCGACCATGGCAAAGACCAGCAGAAAATAACCCAGTTGGATGACTATGGCACAGCCGATGACGCGAAACAGCGTCGTACCGAGCGAGGCGCCGCCCAAATAGGACCAGACGATCACGATCGCCAGCGCAAAACACATTCCGATAATGAACTTTGGCAGTGACATACCCGATAGCCCATCAACCGGCTCGGGAAAAAATGTCGACAAGCCCACCCCGAGCACCTCCCTTAAACTCTGCGAGCTTATTTAGGTTGCCCGCGTCTGGCCGGTTGCTTCCGGCCTAGCCCAATCTGTCCATAGTCCGACAGAAACAATTTACAACTCTATTGAGCCGCGCAATAGGCGGCAAGGGCAGCTGCGGAATAAATTTTAAACGAATCCTCGGGATCGACTCTGCCATGGTGCAACGCACACGTCGGCATCACCAGTGATTGCCGGATATCGACTCGCTCCAGTATGATTCATAATATTGAATAGTATTTTATCATAACATCAGTCATTATCTTGAAATTCTAAATGACGGCAAAGCTCCACAGGAGGGTATAAAGAGCGATTCGCCTAAAATCAGCCCAAAAATTGGACTAGCTTTTCCAAAATTGCCCATAATCTGTCTCTTTTGCGACATAAATGGGAAATTTTGTGCAGGACGAGTTTATTATTTAGTCAGTTCATGACGCGACTATTACAGCCGTCTGAGAAATTGTGTGTTGCGCTGCAACATTTTTTTGGTATCGTGCGGTAAACCATCCGTTCAACGTATGGAGTTTACGCATGAGGGACGTAGCCAAGCCGGCCGATGCGGATTTTTCGCAGGCCGGCGTCGATTTTCCGCCACCGATTGGCGGCCTGCTCAAACGCAGCTTCGATATTGTCGGTTCGCTGATCGGCCTGGTCGCTCTCAGCCCGCTGTTCGTAATGATAGCGCTGCTTGTCAGGTTTTCCGATGGCGGGCCGATTTTCTATGGTCACAGCCGAATCGGCCGCGGAGGACGGATTTTTCCGTGCCTCAAGTTCCGCACCATGGTTCCAGACGGCGAGCGGGTGCTTGCTGCCTATCTCGCCGCGAATCCGGAGGCCAACGCCGAATGGATAGCGACCCGCAAGTTGAAGAACGACCCGCGGATCACGCGCGTCGGAGCGGTGCTGAGGAAGCTCAGCCTCGATGAGTTGCCGCAGATCATCAACATCCTGCAGGGGGATATGAGCCTGGTCGGGCCTCGTCCCGTGGTGCGCGATGAGCTGGAGATATATGGCAATTCGGCCGTCTATTACCTGAAATCGCGCCCCGGCCTCACCGGGCTTTGGCAGGTCAGCGGACGCAACGATGTTTCGTATGACAGCCGCGTCGCATTCGACAGGCACTATGTCGAGAACTGGTCGATGTTCGAAGACATTCGCATCATCATCAAGACCGTACCTGCGGTCTGGATGTCGCGAGGCTGCTACTGACGGCCGCTTGCTGGCCGTGCATCGAGGAGCGACTGTCCAGAATTCGGGCCCAGAACTCAGGCCCCTAACTCAGGCATCGGCAGCTCATCGGGCGGGGCAAACCAGATCGGAAACGCTCAGTTGAAAGCAGATATAATCGATATCTTTTGCACCGGCATTCTCTCCAGACGCATGCGGCGAGTACGGCTTTTGACGACTTGCCTTACAATGGCGACCGGCCTGACGCTGTCGCTAGCCCTGCCACAGTTTGCCTTCGCCGACGACTATCGCCTAGGAGCACAGGACAAGCTGACCATCCGCGTGGCGGAATGGCAGACCGTCGAAGGCACGTTCCGTGACTGGTCGGCCATCAATGGAGAATACACGGTCGGCCCCGCTGGAACCTTGTCGGTTCCCTTCGTCGGCGAGATGCCCGCATCCGGCAAGACGACTTCGGAGATCGCGGCATCGCTCGGTGAGGCGCTGCAGCGCAAGCTCGCTCTGGCCGACAAGCCGGAGGCTTCCGTCGAAATGGCGCAGTACCGGCCATTCTACATCTCTGGCGAGGTGCAATCGCCCGGCCAGTATCCTTGTGTGCCTGGGTTGTCCGTGCTGAAAGCGATGAGCATTGCCGGCGGAGCCCGGCGGAACCCGGAGAGCGGACAGCGCTACGACCGCGACCTGATCAATGCCAAGGGCAATTTCGACGTACTACAAGACCAATTGGTCAGGCTGACCGTCAAGCGCGCCCGCATCGAAGCGGAACTAGCGGACAAGCCGACATTCGCGGTGCCGAAAGAGGTGGCCGACGATCCGAAGCTGCCCAGCATCGTTGCCGATGAGACGGCGATCCTGGCGGCCGACCAGAAGAAACTCAAGCTGCGCTTGCAGGCGCTCGACGATTTGAAGGCACTGCTGCAAAGCGAGATCGATTCGCTGCAGAAAAAGATCGTCAACCAGCAGAAGCAGGTTGATCTGGCGAAGGAGCAGCTCAACGGCATCGGCTCGCTGGCGCAAAAGGGGCTGGTCGTCAACACGCGGGTTTTGAACTCGCAGCAAACCATCGCCGACCTCGAGGGCCAGATCCTGGATTACGAAACGGCGATTCTCACGGCCAAGCAGTCGATCAGCAAGGCCACCCAGGACGCCATCGATCTCGAGAACACCCAGAACTCCAGCCTCGCGACCGACCGGCAACAGACGGAAGCCGATCTCAACGAGGTGACGCTGAAGCTGAATATGGAAAAGGCCTTGATGTCCGAAGCCTTGTCGGGCAGCCCCATGCCGCAATTCTACGGCAACAACGAACCAGCGGCCTTGTCATTTTCCCTGGTGCGGGTGGTCGACGGCAAGACCAGCGAAATCACCGCCGATGAAGACACGCCGGTGCTGCCAGGGGACGTGATCAAGGTCAAACCGGCGCCCATGGCCATCCAGTAGCTTCTTTCCACCGGAGCAAAGCACCAACCCCGCAGGCAGCGGTCTGCGGGGGGTTTTTGCGTTTGGGATCTTATGGGTCAGAAAACAAGGCGGCCTTCGGGCAACGAACCGCCTGGATCCGCCCGCTCTAGCCTCGCACGGCGTCCGGTTCCTCGAGATGGTTCACGGCGCTCCACCGGGAAGGAGCGACGGCCGGCACCCTCACCAGCTTGAAGTAGCTGTAGTACAGCAGGAACGATCCCATGATGTAGGGATTGAGGGTCTCGACCTCGACGAAGGATCGGATGAACAGAAGCACCATGACGCCGGCAAGAATCACGGAGTCGGCTTGCCATGTCCTGAATATCAGCGCCGAGACGTGACCCCAGAGCGTGCGCAGGATGATCAGCGAAAGCAGTGTCGCGCCGACGAAGCCGAGTTCCACCAAGGTCTCGATGTAGGTGTTGTGGAAGTGGAAGCCGCTTCGCGCGGCGATATAGAATTCGTTCCACAGCCGCTCGGCCTCGGAGAAGCCCTGCACCCAATAAGCCGCGTAGCCGACGCCGAGGATGGGCGATTGCTGCGCGGCATTCCAGCCCTGTTGCCAGAGGTAGGTTCGTCCGGTGAGCGTCGAATCCTTGCCGAAAAGGCCAAGGACAAAGTCCATCAGCCCGAGATTCAGCGCAATCACGGTGCAGGCGACCAGCCCGCCCGCACCGATTATGAAAATCACCCGGCGATGGCGGAGCGAAAGCAGCTTGCCGATGGAAAGCAGGGCGACCAGAGCGAGAACCGCCGGGGTCGACGCCATCGAAGTGGCCGAATGCGACACGACCAGCAGATAGCCCGACAGAAGGACGATCGGTACAATCAACAAAAAGCTTATGCGTCCGCGCCTGAGAAAGGCGAGGTAGACAACGCAGAAATAAATGCCGAGCGATGCGACAAAGCCGATCTGGTTCTTGGAGCTGAAAGCGCCGACGAAATTGTATGTCCCGTCGAGAACGTCGTAGGAATAACTTGCGACCTTGAGCGAGTAGAGCAGAACGACGAAAATCCCGATCAGGGCGCCTATGGTCAAGGTCCGGACGCTGACGGTGCGCGCGGCAATGTAGGCGCAGGCGATATGGGAGCAATATTGGACGGCCGTTCTTGCCGTGGTGCCGGGAGCCGCCGACCAGAACACCGAGAAGCAGACATAGGTTGCAAAGGCCAGCGGAAGCCAGGCGCTGGAAGCGTGCCTTAATATCTTGCGGTAGTCGACCAGGATGAGCGGTAGCCAGACCGCATAATAAGCCAGGATCATGGCCTGGCCGAAAATGGTCGAGTAGGAGAACGCCCAGATCGAGACGGCAACGGCAAAGCTGCCATAGACCGTGTTCTTGTCCGGATCGATCAACAGAGATTTTGGAATCTTCATCTCGATAGCGGTTTTCCGTCCTTGCAGCTCAATGCCGATTTCATGGGCCGCTCGTGGGCCGATTCGTCGGATCGATGGGAGCCTCGCCTGCAGGCGCTCGCATTGTGCAGTGCAATATAACCCATCCGGCGCCGCCTGTCACCCGGATGCCAACCGGGCGCGTCGTTCCAGCCGTTCTCTCCATACCGGGCGAGACGATTTGGCCAGAAGGCAGTGCCGTACAATTGACCGGTGCTGGCCCATCATAAGCTGTTCTGAGGTTGCAAGTCCGCGCTTGAACTTGTCCGCCGTTGACTTCACATTCGCCGCCCATTGGGAGGAAGACCACATGCCGATGAGTTTCGCGGGACGATTTGCCGGACGATCTGCTGTTATCACCGGCGGCGCCTCAGGCATCGGCCTGGCCGTCGCGCAAAGGATCACTGACGAAGGCGGGCGTGTTTCGGTCTGGGATCGCGATGCCGCCCAGATCGAGCAGGCCAAGGCCATTGTTCCAGGCCTGCACAGCGTCACCTTAGACGTCGCCGACCCCATAGCGGTCGAAGCCGCCGCCGGAGAGACGATCGAAGCGCTTGGCGCGGTCGATGTCCTTGTCACCAGTGCTGCCATCACCGGGCCGAACATGACGACCTGGGAGTATTCGGTGGAGGATTGGCGCCGGGTCACCGACATCAACATCAACGGCGTCTTCTTCTGCAACAAGGCGCTCGTCCCGCATATGCTCGAACGCAATTACGGCAGGATCATCAACATCGCCTCGATTGCCGGCAAGGAAGGTAACCCGAACGCCTCGGCCTACAGCACCTCCAAGGCGGCGGTGATCGGCATGACCAAATCGCTCGGCAAGGAACTGGCCAAGACCAAAGTAACGGTGAACTGCGTCACGCCGGCGGCCGTGCGCACCGCGATCTTCCAGCAGATGAGCCAGCAACACATCGACTTCATGCTGTCCAAAATACCGATGGCGCGGTTCGGCGAGGTCGAGGAGGTGGCGGCGCTGATTTGCTGGATCGCGTCCGAGGAATGCTCGTTCACGACGGCGGCCGTCTTCGACGTCTCCGGCGGCCGGGCGACCTACTGAGGCGGGGCCGGACGCAAACCGCCCGACCGGATCGCGGCGCCTCAGTCGTGAAGCTCCCGCGAGATCGGCGGGCCGATCGAAAAATCGCTGAATGTCACTTCGAAGCCCTCGCGCTGCGGCGAACAGCACATCATGCCGACATCGACCGTTTTCGACGGCGGGAAATAGGCAAGCCGCACCGGTTTCCAGTGCTTGTCAGATGCGTCGCGATACTGGACGCGGATCGTCTCGGCATGGCGGGTCATGCGGATCCTGACCCCGTCCGGATCGGCCGGAATGCTGGC
This sequence comes from Mesorhizobium sp. M0633, assembly GCF_040320645.1. Taxonomy (NCBI): domain Bacteria; kingdom Pseudomonadati; phylum Pseudomonadota; class Alphaproteobacteria; order Hyphomicrobiales; family Phyllobacteriaceae; genus Mesorhizobium; species Mesorhizobium sp. M0633. The sequence goes on along the minus strand of NZ_JAMYQC010000012.1, from coordinate 21,775 downwards.
CAGCGACCAGTCGGAGGCATCGTTGGTGACGACGACGGAAAAATACATCAGCCCGTCGGTGTATTCGATGCCGGCCTTGATCCAGTGCGTCTCGCTCAGGCGGACCATAAGCCCGGCCTGATCGTAAAGCACCTCATAGTGCCCCTTGACCGTGACTTCGGCGCTGAAATCGCCCTCGACCTCACGATAGAGGAAATGGCCATTGTCGCGCCAGAAGCCGTAGAACGTCTCGCGCCAGAAGTCGGTCTCCTCACCGGTCCGTACATGCACCGTATTGTTGCCGAAGGCGTGGTGCGGCGGCGGATTGAGCCAGGTCAGGTCCGTATTCTCAGATGCCATCGACTTGCTCGCTGCCTGGCTGGTCTGCCGCCTTTTCTTAGCCGGCAAACGTGTAAGCGGTCTTCACCATGGTGTAGAACTCTGCGGCATAGCGGCCCTGCTCGCGCGGGCCGTAGCTCGATCCCTTGCGCCCGCCGAAAGGCACGTGGAAGTCGACGCCGGCCGTCGGCAGGTTGACCATGACCATGCCGGCTTCCGAATTGCGCTTGAAGTGCGTGGCATGCTTGAGGCTCGAGGTGCAGATGCCGGACGTCAGCCCGAACGGCGTGTCGTTGGCCACCGCCAGCGCCTCGTCATAATCCTTGACGCGGATGACGTTGGCGACCGGGCCGAAAATCTCCTCGCGCGAGATGCGCATGGCGTTGGTGGTTTCGGTGAACAGCGCAGGCTGCAAATAGAAGCCGCGGGTTTCGCGATCGAGCCGCTCGCCGCCGAAGGCGAGATCGGCACCTTCCTGACGTCCGATGGCGATATAGTCCTCGTCCTGTTTGAGCTGGCTCTGGTCGACAACCGGCCCGATCTGCGTCTTGGCATCGAGAGCGTCGCCGACGACCAACTTGGCCATGCGGTCCTTGAGCGCCTCGACGAAGCGGTCGTGGATGCCGTCCGTCACCACCAGGCGGGACGACGCCGTGCAGCGCTGGCCGGTCGAGAAGTAGGCACCGTTGATTGCGCATTCGACGGCGACGGCAAGGTCGGCATCGTCGAGCACGACAAGCGGGTTCTTGCCGCCCATTTCGAGCTGGAACTTGCGCATGTGCTCGACGCTGGCGGCGGCGACGCGCTTGCCGGTGCCGACCGAGCCGGTGAAGGTGATGGCGTTGAGGTCGGGGCTATCGAGCATCGCCTGGCCGACCACCGAACCTTTGCCCATGACCAGGTTGAGCACGCCCTTGGGCAGGCCGGCGCGGTGCAGGATGTCGACAATAGTCCAGGCGCTCTCCGGAACGAGTTCCGCCGGCTTGAAGACGATGGTGTTGCCGTAGGCCAGCGCCGGAGCGATTTTCCAAGCCGGGATGGCGATCGGGAAATTCCATGGCGTGATGATGCCGACGACACCGACCGCTTCGCGGGTGATCTCGACGCCGACGCCGGGCCGCACGCTCGGCACCAGCTCGCCCGACAGGCGCAGCGTCTCGCCGGCGAAGAAGTCGAATATCTGGGCGGCCCGCACAGTCTCGCCGATGCCCTCGACCAGCGTCTTGCCTTCCTCGCGCGCCAACGCCTGGCCGATTTCATCTTTCCGCGCGGTGATCTCGTCCGACGTCTTCCTCAGCACCGCATGGCGTGCCAGCAGGCCCGATCGGGACCATGCCGGAAATGCCGCTTTCGCCGCCGCGATGGCCTGCCGGGCGTGCTCCGCGCCCCCCGATGCATATTCGCCGACCACGTCGTCGAGATTGGACGGGTTGATGTTGCGGGAGCCGGCATCGCCTACCCACTCGCCATCGATGAGGTTCTTTCGAAACGGGATCATGTTGCTGTCTTCCTTGTCGTCCTTCGATCGCCGTCTATCTGGACCACCGACCGACGCACCGCAAGGCCGAAGAAGGCAAACTTCTCCTTCTCGACAGGCATGTGATAGGTGTCGGGGGCGGGAAAAGACGATTCTGGTGTGATGCGACGCGGATCGCACGGGAGGTAAAGTATCATGTCCGACAGCGCCTTGCCGCTGGTGATCAGCGCACCCGAACCGCGCACGCTCGACCTGATCTTCACGCCGGCTGCGCTGGCGAAATTTCGATCGAAATACCGCATCGTCGAAACATCGCCCGAAGATGTCGCAGCCTTGCCGGCTGATGTGCTTGCCGAAACCCGCTACATCGTCGGCCAGCCGCCGATCACGCCGGAGACGCTGGAGAAAATGAAGGCGCTGCGCTGCGTCTTCAATGTCGAGAGCAACCTTATCGACAACATGCCGTACGAGGCGCTGTTTTCGCGCGGCATCCATGTCGTCACCACCGGGCTGGTGTTTGCCGAGCCGGTGGCCGAGCTCGGCCTTGCCATGGCGCTCAACCTCGCCCGCGGCATCGTCGACGCCGATCTCGCTTTCCGTCACGGCAAGGAGCTGTGGGGCGGCGACGGCAACCGGACGGCGCGGCTTCTTTCCGGCGCGGATGTCGGCATTATCGGCTTCGGCGATCTTGGCCGTGCGCTCAACCGGCTGCTGTCAGGCTTTCGCACGCGGACAAAAGTCTTCGACCCGTGGCTGCCGCCGTCGATCCTGATCGAAAACGGCGTCGAGCCGGCCTCTCTTGACGACGTTCTGTCGAACAGCGATTTCGTCTTCGTCGTCGCTTCGGTGACCAGCGAAAACCAGGGCTTCCTCGGCGCCGAGGCGTTTGCCAGGATGCGCAAGGGAGCCGCTTTCATCCTGCTCAGCCGAGCCGGCGTGGTCGATTTCCCGGCACTGATGGACGTCGTCCGCAGCGGCCATATCGTCGCCGCCAGCGATGTTTTTCCTGAGGAGCCTCTGGCCCAGGATCACCCGGTCCGTACGTTGCCGGGGTTCCTGCGCTCCGCCCACCGGGCCGGCGCGCTTGACATCGCCTTCAAGCGGATGGGCGACATGGTGCTGGAAGACATGGACCTGATCGACCGCGGCCTGCCGCCGATGCGTTCGAAGCGGGCCGAGCGTGAGACCGTTTCGCGAATGCGTTCGAAGCCGGTCGACAAGAATTAAGCCGCCTGCCGACGGTCGCACATGCTCAGACGGTGAAGGACCAAAACAGGCAGGCCAGTGTCGCTGCGGCGAAGATGACGAAGAACAGGCTTCTCAACAAGATGTTGCGGCGCAGCTCGTTGATGAACAGATGGCATCCGACGACGCCTGCGACAAACAGGAAGCGCCAGTTCAGGAGTGCGGAGAGCACATCGCGCTGACCGAAAGCAAATCTCGCGGCGAGACATCCAACGATGAGCGCAAACAACACGATGACCGTCCAGAAGATCGCATCGGCGGCATGTGTCAGGACGATGCCAGCGAGCCTGATCGGCAGAACCATCATCAGCAGTGCGCTGAAAAAATAGATCGCCGCGAGCGGAATGAACGTCCCCGCATCGGCGACGTCGCTCAAGCGCTTGGCGCCGATCGCGCCATAGGGATAGCCATGCCTGGCCACCGCCAGGCTGAGCGCCATCAGCAAGGCCGTCAGCACGGCGGCAAGCGCGAATGAGGTCAGGGCTTTGCTCATGAGGCTCCCGTTCCGAGCGAATCGAAGTCAGAACGTTGGTAGCCCATGGTTTGTAAATTGCTAGTAAGCATCATGCAGCGGCGCGGCAGAGTTCCTCGGCGCATCACTCCGCAGCTTGCAGACGCCGCCCGTCGATAATGGTCTTGATCTCGGCGCGGCAAGAGCCGCAATTGGTGCCGGCGTGAAGGGCGGCGCCGATTGCCGCGACGCTGGTACAGCCGCCGCGTACCGCTTCCGCGATCTGGTTGGCACCGACCCCGAAACAGGCGCAGACGATGGCACTGCGGTCGACGCTGTTGCCGCCCGGCCGCCCGGCGACAATCGCCAGCCGCGCCTGCCGATCGGCATGGTCAGCACCAAGTTGTTCGACCGCCCAGCCGCGCGACACCGCTACCGGGGTAGGCGCAAGATAGAACGCGCCGACCAGCCGATTGCCTGCGAAACGGGCGAAGCGATGGTGCCCGCCGGCGATGTCGTGATAGGCGAGCGTCTCGCCTTCGAGGCCGAACAGCGAGGCGGCAAACCCGGTCCAGTCACGGCCGGACTGCAGCGCAATTTCAAGGCGCCAGCCGGCGGGGCAGCGGGCGAGGCTCCAGTAATCGGCGTCGATCGATGCGGGTCGTTCGGCAAGCACGGCGAAGCCGAAGGCAGTGGCGGCGAACCGCTGGATGCGGGCGGCAACGTTCTTCGAGGCCGGCTGACCTGAAATCGCATCGGTCGTCGGCGGGACCAGTGCATCGACACGCGCGCGGGCGGAGATCTGATCGGTCCAGTGCATCGGAACGAATACAGAGCCTTGGCGTTGGCGCACCGTCACCAGCGCGCGGACCAGCACCTCGCCATGGCCAGTCGAGACGCGCACGATGTCGGCATCGCCGATACCATAGTGCTGCGCATCCGCCGGGTGGATTTCGACGAACGGTTCGGCCATGTGCTGCGACAGGCGCGGGCTCTTGCCGGTCCGCGTCATGGTGTGCCAATGGTCGCGGACGCGCCCGGTGTTGAGGACGAGCGGGTAGTCCGGGTTGGTGCGGGTTTGTGCGGCTGGGCGGATGGCAATGAAGCGCGCCTTGCCGTCGGGCGTGTAGAAGCCGCCATTGGCGAAGAAGCGGATGCTGGCTGAGCTATGTCCAGCCTGAACACCCCCCTCTGGCCTGCCGGCCATCTCCCCCTCAAGGGGGGAGATTGGCGGTTTTGCCGGCTGCGCCCACTCATCAACCTGGGAGACTGGCGACAGCCGAGCAGCAGGCTGATCTCCCCCCTTGAGGGGGAGATGGCCGGCAGGCCAGAGGGGGTCATCTGCGACGGCCTCCACCTCGGTGGGGCGACCCGGAGAGGTCGAGACTTCACCACCGACCCCACCCCGTCCCGCTTGTTTCGCTTTGCTCAACGCGCGTGCCGACCCTCCCCTCAAGGGGGAGGGTGAGGCCGGCGCTGGCCATTGGAACGGCAGAAGATCCTCATAGGCCTCTGCACCGATATCGCCATACGCGCCTATATCAAAATCGCGCGCGCCGTCATTCTCGAAGCCCGACAGCGCCGCGTGCTCGGCGAAGATGTCGGTCGGCGACACATGCGAAAACGCCTCGCCGAAGCCCATCAGCTTGGCAACTTCAGCGATGATCCACCAATCTGGCCTTGCCCCGCCGGGCCTGGCCAAAAAAGCCCGCTGGCGCGAGATGCGGCGCTCCGAATTGGTGACGGTGCCATCCTTTTCGCCCCATGCGGTGGCCGGCAGCCGGACATGGGCGTGGCGGACCGTGTCGGTCTCGCCCAGCACGTCCGAGACCACAACAAACGGGCAGGCCTTGATCGCCGCTTCGACGGCATCGGCATCCGGCATCGAATCGACCGGGTTGGTGGCCATGATCCACAGCGCCTTGATGCGTCCGTCGGCCACCGCTTGGAACATCTCGACCGCTTTCAGGCCGGGTTTTTCGGCGACGGTTGGGGCATTCCAGAAGCGCCGCACGCGTTCGCGGTGCTCGGGGTTTTCGATCTCCATGTGGGCGGCCAGCATGTTGGCCATGCCGCCGACCTCACGGCCGCCCATGGCGTTGGGCTGGCCGGTCACCGAGAACGGCCCGGCGCCGGGCTTGCCTATGCGGCCGGTGGCTAGATGGCAGTTGATGATGGCGTTGACCTTGTCGGTGCCCGAAGACGACTGGTTCACGCCTTGGCTGTAGACGGTCACCGTCTTCGCCGTCGCGGCAAACAGGCTGTAGAAGCGGGCCAGTTCGTCCTCACTGAGACCCGTGGCAGCCGCGATGCCGGCAAGATCGAGCGCCGAGGCGGCGAAAAGCGCTTGCCCGAAGCCGGTCGTGTGCGCCGTGATATAGGTGCGGTCCAGCGCGTTGTGCTGGCCGAGATAGGCGAGCAGCCCGGTGAACAAAGCGACGTCGCCATCGGGCGCGATCGCCAGATGCATGTCGGCGATGTCTGAGGTCATTGTGCGGCGAGGGTCGATCAGCACCACCTTCATCTCGGGCCGCTTTTCCCGGGCGGCGGCAATGCGCTGGTAGAGTACCGGATGGCACCAGGCGAGATTGGAGCCGACCAGCACGATCAGGTCGGCAAGTTCCAGATCCTCGTAATTTCCCGGAACGGTGTCCGAGCCAAAGGCGCGGCGGTGGCCGGCGACCGACGAGGCCATGCACAGGCGCGAATTGGTGTCGATATTGGCCGAGCCGATAAAGCCTTTCATCAGCTTGTTGGCGACGTAATAGTCCTCGGTCAGCAACTGGCCGGAAACATAAAAGGCGACCGAACCGGGGCCGTGTTCGGCAATGGTTTGCGAGAAGGTCGAAGCGACAAGGTCGAGCGCTTCGTCCCAGTCGGTGCGGCGACCGTGGATCTCCGGGTATAGCAACCTGCCGTCGAGGTCGATGGTCTCAGCCAGCGCCGAGCCTTTGGAGCAGAGCCGGCCGAAATTCGCCGGGTGGTCCGGGTCGCCACGAACGGTTATTTCACCGTCCGCGGCGACCTTCGCCAGCACGCCGCAACCCACCCCGCAATAGGGGCAGGTGGTCCTCACCTCGCGCGCTTCATCAATCTGCATGGTTCACGCCGCGCGGCTGGCCAGCGCTTCAAGCGCAATGAACAGCCGCTCGCCGTCGATCCGCACCGCAATGGTGCGCACCGCGCCCTCGTCCGCGCCGAGCGCCTTGCCTGTCTCCAGCGAGATCACCCAATTGTGCAAGGGACAGGTCACCGCCGTGCCATGGACGATGCCCTGGCTGAGCGGCCCACCTTTGTGCGGGCAATGGTCGTCGATGGCGAAGACTTGATCGTCGGCCGTGCGGAAGACGGCGATCTTGCCTTCGGGCGTGGCGACGCAGCGCGCGCCGCGACGCGGAATGTCCGAGAGCGTGCCTATCGATACCCAGTTCATGTGGCTATTCCTCTTTTGCGCGTGTTCTTGTCCGAAAACGCATTCCACTTTTCGGGAACACGCGCCTACTCCGCCGCCTGGGCAAAGCCGACCGAAGCCATCGGCCGGAATTCATGCTTGTCCTTGCCGGAAGCACGTTCCGACCATGGGTCGACCTGGGCGAATTTCTGCGAAAAGACGAAGCGGTCGAAATAGGCTTTGCGCTTCTCGCCATCGTCCATGATCTGACGCTTGATCTCAGCTATGCCGACGCGCTTGGCCCATTTGTAGATACGCTCGAGATAGCGGCCCTGCTCGCGATACATCTGCGTCAACGCCACGATATGCTCCAGCGCCTCGTCCTCGGTCTTGACCAGGCCGAGCACTTCGGTGCCCTTGATGTCGAGACCGGCGGCGCCGGCGAAATGGATCTCGTAGCCGCTATCGACGCAGATCACGCCGACATCCTTGCAGGTCGCCTCGGCACAGTTTCGCGGACAGCCCGACACCGCCATCTTGACCTTGGCCGGGGTCCACGAGCCCCACATGAATTTTTCGATACGGATGCCCAAGCCGGTCGAATCCTGCGTGCCGAAGCGGCACCAGTCCGAGCCGACACAGGTCTTCACCGTGCGCAGTCCTTTGGCATAGGCGTGGCCGGAGACGAAGCCGGCCTGGCCGAGATCGGCCCATACCGCCGGCAGGTCTTCCTTGCGGATGCCGAGCATGTCGATGCGCTGGCCGCCGGTGACCTTGACCATCGGGATCTCGAACTTGTCGACGACGTCTGCGATGGCGCGCAATTCGGCGGCGTTGGTGACGCCGCCCCACATGCGCGGCACTACCGAATAGGTGCCGTCCTTTTGGATGTTGGCGTGGACGCGCTCGTTGATGAAGCGCGACTGGTAATCGTCGGCGTATTCGTCGGGCCAGTCGCAGACGAGATAATAGTTGAGCGCCGGCCGACATTTGGCGCAGCCGCAGGAGGTCTTCCACTCCAGTTCCTGCATGACGGCGGGAATGGTCTTCAAGCCCTTGGCCTTGATCAGCCGGCGGACCTCGTCATGGCCAAGCGCGGTGCAGCTGCACATCGGCTGGACCGCCGCGGGGTTGTATTTGTCGCCGATGGTCAGCACCATCAGCTTTTCGACCAGCCCGGTGCAGGAGCCGCAGGAGGCCGACGCCTTGGTGTGGGCGCGCACATCGTCGAGCGAGGTCAAGCCCCTGGCCGTGATCGCGCCGGTGATCTTTCCCTTGCATACGCCGTTGCAACCGCAGATTTCCGCATCATCCGGCAAGGCTGCAACGGCCGCCATAGGGTCCAGGGGGGCGCCTCCCTGGTAGGACTGGCCGAAGATGAGCGTATCGCGCATCTCGGATATGTCGGTCTGCTTCTTCTTGAGGTCGTTGAACCAGGCGCCGTCCGCCGTCTCGCCATAGAGCACGGTGCCGATGATGCGGTCGTCCTTGAGTACCAGGCGCTTGTAGACGCCGGCCGCGGCATCGCGCAGCACGATCTCCTGGCGGTCATCGCCCTCGGCGAAGTCGCCGAGAGAGAACAGCTCGATGCCGGTGACCTTGAGCTTGGTCGGCGTGTCCATGTGGACGAAAGCCGCCGCCTCATTGCCGGCCAGATGGCTGGCGGCGACGCGCGCCATCTCGTAGAGCGGCGCGACCAGCCCGTAGACCTGGCCGTTGACCTCGGCGCATTCGCCGATTGCGTAGATATCGGGATCGTTGCTGCGCATGCCGGCGTCGACGACGATGCCGCGATTGACCGCAATGCCGGCTTCCTTCGCCAGCGCCGCATTCGGCCTGATGCCCACCGCCATGACGACGAGCGTTGCGGGAATGACTGTGCCGTCGGCAAGCTCCACCCGCTCGACCTTGCCGTTGCCGGTGATCGCCTGGGTGTTGGCCTTGGTGATGACCTTGATGCCGCGCTGCTCGACGGCGCGCTGCAGGAGATATCCGGCGGCCGGATCGAGCTGACGCTCCATCAGCGTCGGCATGACGTGCAGCACGGTGACGTCCATCCCTTGCGCGTTCAGACCCGCAGCCGCTTCCAGGCCGAGCAGGCCGCCGCCGATGACCACCGCCTTGGCCCGCGACTGGGCGGCAAGCATCATCGCCCGGACGTCGTCGAGATCGCGATACGTGAGCACGCCGGGCAGATCATGGCCTGGCACCGGAATGATAAACGGCACCGAGCCGGTGGCGATGACGAGCTTGTCGTAGGGCTCGGTCACGCCATGATCGGAGGTGACGGTCTTTGCCTGCCGGTCGATGGCGACGATCTTGTGGCCCTTGTAGAGGGTGATGCCGTGCTTGATGTACCAGCCGTCGCCATGGATGATGATCTCCTCATAGGCCTTTTCGCCCGACAAAACCGGCGAGAGCATGATGCGGTCGTAGTTCACGCGCGGCTCGGCGTTGAAGATGGTGACCTGGTAGCGCCCAGGCGCCTTTTCCAGGAGGTGCTCCAGCATGCGCCCGGGGGCCATGCCGTTGCCGATGATGACGAGTTTCTCGGTCATGTCCTGATCCACTCCGGTCTCACTCAGCCGCGTAGGAAAGGCCTGAAGCTTCGTCAGACGCCGTGCGCTCCATCCGCCGGATGGAAAAACGCATCCAGGCAAAGCAGGTGGCGACGATGACGAAGAGCAGCATGAAGCAGCTCGACCAGACGCCGGTGAGGTCGTTGAGCGCTCCGAAGACGATTGGCAGGATAAAGCCGCCGAGCCCGCCAATCATGCCGACAACGCCGCCGACCGCGCCGACACTCTGCGGATAGTAAGCCGGGATGTGCTTGTAGACGGCAGCCTTGCCGAGGCTCATGAAGAAGCCGAGCACACAGGCAACGGCTATGAAGGCGAGCGGGCCGACCTCGAAATGGAAGGCGATCGGCCCGCTGACACCGCGCACGACGTAATCTGCCGAGGGGAGAGACAGAACGAGAGTCGCGGCGGCACTGACAGCGAAGGTCCAGTAGAGCACGGTGCGGGCGCCGATCCGGTCGGAAAGCACGCCGCCATAGGCGCGGAAAATACTTGCCGGAATTGAATAGGCCGCCCCGATCATGCCGGCGGTCGCAAGCCCGAAGCCGTAGACGCCGATCAGGTAGCGGGGCAGCCACAACGAGAGCGCCACGAATGCACCGAAGGCGAAGAAATAATAGAAGGCGAAGCGCCAGACCTGCAGGTTCTTGAGCGGTGCGAATTCCTGCAAGAAGCTTCTCGCGGGCGCTGCCTTGCCGGCGCGGCGCTCGCGGATGACCGGATCGTCGCCGGTCGTGAACCAGAAGACGGCGGCCATGACGACGAGTGCTGCCGCCCAGATCAGCGCGACCGACTGCCAGCCCCAGGAGAGAAGCACGAACGGTGCCAGGAACTTGGTGACCGCGGCGCCGACATTGCCGACACCAAAAATGCCAAGCGCCGTACCCTGCTTGCCGGCCGGGAAGAAGCGCGAGACATAGGCGACACCGACGGCGAAGGAACCGCCGGCGAGCCCAACGCCTAGTGCGGCGACCAGCATCTGCCCGTAGGTGTGCGCAAAAGCGAGCAGAAAGGTCGCGACCGCCGCCGCAAGCATGGTCGCGGTGTATACCAGCCGTCCGCCAAAACGGTCGGTCCAGACACCGAGCACCATACGCACGAGCGAGCCGGTGAGGATCGGCGTGCCGACGAGCAGGCCGAACTCCGTCTCGTTCAGCCCCAGCTCCTGCTTTATGCGCACGCCGATGATTGAAAAGATCGTCCACACCGCGAAGCAGACGGTGAAGGCGATGGTGGACATGGCAAGCGCCTGCCGGGGAGCGCTGTCCTGGCTGGGCGCGGCTGGGAGATTTGCGGTCATTTTCTGGCTCCGGTTTGCGGCGTGGGAGGCACCGCCCTTGTCTGTTCGTTCGCGACTGTCAGCGGCGCAGCATCGGCGAACTGGTTGAAACCGACCTTTGCGCGGTCACTTCGAGACCCTTGCCGTCAGTCTTGGCGCCGGCGGGAAAGAGGAGGAGCGCGGCGGTGAACAGCGCCGCCGTCAGCGCGCTGACGGCCAGAAAATCGCGGCGCGTGAAGTCCGCTAGGGACGCGCCAGTTCCGATCCGTTTCGTCATCGTCGTCTCCGGTTGGGCGCCGCTTGGGACCAGCGCCGTCGATTGCGTCAAAACAAAAAAGCCGCCGGCCAGGTCTTCGCGTCCGGGGTTCCGGGAGCGCGTGTGGACCTGAGCGGCAGCTTTGCCTGTGGCGCCCGCCATTGGACGCCGTTTCACTTGGCCCTTGCGGACCCTACATTTTGGAAAGCAGGAAGCGTGCCAATTCGACAGCGCTCTTAATTATCGAATGAAATCAATATGAACCGCAGCCGCGCGGCTTTTGACCAAGCTCGGCAGCGGATCAAAGATTAGTCAAAATGCCTTGCACAGCAGCATAATATTTGTGCAATGCGGTAGATTGCCCATTGCCGATGCAGATTGCCAATGATGATGACGAGTTTTCCCGTTATGGCCTTACTCCGCGGCTTCGACGAAGCGGTGGCGTTCGTAGAGGAATTTCAGCACCGCCTCGCGGCAGCGCAGGAAGGTGCGGTCGGAGGAAAGCTCGATGCGCCGGCGCGGCCGGGCCAGCGGCACGGCAAGAACCTCGCCGATGGTGGCCGCCGGGCCGTTGGTCATCATGACGATGCGGTCGGACAACAGCACCGCCTCGTCGACATCATGGGTGATCATGATCGTCGTCGAGCCGAGCCTCGAATGGATATCCATCACCGCGTCCTGCAGATGCGCGCGCGTCAGCGCGTCGAGCGCCCCGAACGGCTCGTCGAGCAGCAGGATCTTCGGCTCCATGGCCAGCGCCCGGGCGATGCCGACGCGCTGCTTCATGCCGCCCGAAATCTCGGCCGGACGTTTGTCCTTGGCATGCGCCATCTGCACGAGATCGAGATTGCGCATGATCCATTCATGCCGCTCGGCCCGGCTCTTGCTCCGGCCAAAGACCTTCGTGACTGCCAAATTGATGTTTTCGTAGACGGTGAGCCATGGCAGCAGGCTGTGGTTCTGGAACACCACGGCGCGTTCCGGGCCGGGACTATCGACCTCCTTGTCTTCGAGCAGAACCGCGCCGGCCGAGACCTTGGTCAGGCCGGCGATCAGGTTGAGCAAGGTCGACTTGCCGCAGCCGGAATGGCCGATGATCGAGACGAATTCGCCTTTGTCGATGGTCAGCCGGATGTCCTTCAGCACGTCGCTGACCTGGCTGCCGCGGGCGAAGGATTTGTCGATGTGGTCGAGTTTCAGATAGGCCGTCATCGTCCCTCTCCTCACTTTGCCGTTGTGCCGCGGGTGACGAAGGCGCCGACCGCCGCGACCAGGCGGTCGAGGCAGAAACCGGTGACGCCGATATAGGCGAGTGCGACGATGATGTCGGGCAGCCGCGACGAATTCCAGGCATCCCAGATGAAGAAGCCGATACCGACGCCGCCGGTCAGCATTTCGGCGGCGACGATGGCGAGCCAGGACAGACCGATGCCGATGCGCAGGCCGGTGAAGATGTAAGGTGCCGCGGCCGGCACCATGATCTTCACGAAGAATTCGAGCTGGTTGAGCCTGAGGATGCGGGAGACGTTGCGATAGTCCTCTGGAATGTTACGGACGCCGACGGCGGTGTTGATGATCACCGGCCAGATCGAGGTGATGAAGATGACGAAGATCGCCGACGGGCTGGAATCGCGGAACGCCGCCAGCGACAGCGGCAGCCAGGCGAGCGGCGGTACCGTGCGCAGGATCTGGAACACCGGATCAAGGCCGCGCATCGCCCAGATCGACTGGCCAACCAGCGCGCCGAGCGCGACGCCGACGACAGCCGCAAGGCCAAAGCCGATGGCGACGCGCTGCAGCGAGATCAGCACCCGCCAGGCGAGTCCGATATCCTGCGGGCCATTGTTGAAGAACGGATGGGCGATCAGGTCATAGGCCTCGTTCCACACCTGGCTCGGCGGTGGCAGGCTGGCTGTGGGCGACGAACAGGCGACCTGCCAGACGACGAGCATGATGGTGATGACGATGACCGGCGGCACCAGCGTGCTGGCCAGCTTGCCTGCGATCGCGGCCGGGTCGAAGCGGCGCCGCGCCCTGGCGGTGAAGACGATGATTTCGGCGGGCTTGGCAGGCGCGGGGAACGGCTTCACCTTGCGGTCCTCGATGGCTTGGATAGACATTTCTCGAACGTTCCTTTGGCATTTGGCGACAAGCGGCGCCGTTGCGCTTGTGGCGACAAACGGCGCGAGCGCCGTTTGCACCGTTCAGGCCGATGCCTTGATCTTCAGGCTGTCGAGATAGGCGGACGGGTTCTCCGGATCGAAGACCTTGCCGTCGAAGAAGGTCTCGACGCCGCGCGATGAAGACGCCGGGATATCGGCCGCGGCGACACCAAGATCCTTGGCCGCTTCTCGCCACAGATCCTCGCGATTGACCTGAGCGACCAGCGCCTTGATGTCGGTGGTCGGCGCGAACTTGCCCCAGCGGATGTTTTCGGCGAGAAACCAGGAGTCGTGGCTCTTGAAGGGATAGGACACGCCGCCCTGCCAGAACTTCATGTAGAGATCGGTGCCGTTGGCGACGCGGCCATTGCCGTAATTGATGTCGCCCTTGAGGCGGCCGATGATGTCGGCGGTCGGCACGTTCATCCATTGCCGCTTGCCGATGATGGCGGCCATCTCGTCCTTGTTTTCCTTGGCTTCGCACCATTGCTGGGCTTCCATGACGGCCATCAGGATCGCCTTGGTGGCGTTCGGATACTTGTCGATGAAGGCGGCGCGCAGGCCGAGCGCCTTTTCCGGATGGCCCTTCCACAGTTCGCCAGTGGTGGCGGCGGTGAAGCCGACGCCCTGGTGGACGAGCTGCTCGTTCCACGGCTCGCCGACACAGAACACGTCCATGTTGCCGACCTTCATGTTGGCGACCATCTGCGGCGGCGGCACGACGATGGTCGAGACGTCCTTGTCGGGATCGATGCCGCCGGCAGCCAGCCAGTAGCGCAGCCAAAGATCGTGCGTGCCGCCCGGGAAGGTCATGGCGGCCTTCACCTCCTTGCCTGCGGCCTTTTTCGCAGCGAAGGCGTCCTTCAGCTTGGAGGCGTCGAGGCCGACACCGGTGCCGGCATATTCCTGGGCGACAGAAATGCCCTGGCAGTCGTAGTTGAGCCGGGCCACGATCGCCATCGGCAGCGGCTGCTTGTTTTGCGTCACCTTGCCGGTGTGCATCAGATAAGGCATCGGCGTCAGGATATGGGCGCCGTCAATGCCGTTGGCTTCGCCGCCGAGCACCAGATTATCGCGCGTCGCCCCCCAGGAGGCCTGCTTGAGCACCTCGACATCGGGCATGCCGAATTTCTCGAACAGGCCTTTCTCCTTGGCAATCATCAGCGGCGCCGCATCGGTCAGCGCTATGAAGCCGAGCTTGGCGCCGGTGACTTCCGGCGCGGCGGGCGCCGCATAGGCGCCGGAGGGCAGCAGCGCACGCGCCGCGGCCAGCGTTGCCGCGGTGGCCGCGCTGATCCTCAGGAAATCGCGGCGGCCGATCGCCGTTTGGGCGGAATGGCTATTGGTGCTTTTCGTCATCGTCATCTCCGGTTGGGCGCGGCTTGGGATCGGCGCCGTCGATTGCGTGTTCGACCAAAACAAAAAAGCCGCCGGCCAGGCCGCGCGCGTCCGTCCATCCGGGATCGCGTGTTGACCTGAGCGGCAGCGTTGCCTGTAGCGCCCGCCATTGGACGCCTATTCCGTGACCCGAGAAGAGTCTGCCTATTGCAACGCAGGAACCGTGCCAGTTTCGGAATGGATGACAAACATCAACGAGATCAACGACATGCCAAAATCGTCGGCGCGCCGGCCCGCTGGGCGAGCAAGCCAAAGATTGTTCATTAGCGCAGTTGCACGCACATTTTTTGTGCAGCGCACAAGAATGCCGCCGAAATGATCAGACTTCGGCGCGCGCCAATTTCTGGCCGGCAATGTAGGCGTCGATCTCGTCGGGATCGAAGATCTGGCCGTCGAAGAAACCATCGGGACCGAGCACCAGGCTTGCCCCCGCCGAACCGACCGGAGTCGCGGCCTTCAGCGCGCCCTCGACCTTGGCATTGGCACCGGGAAGCGCCACGCCAAGCGGCTTCAACGCCGAGCGGTAGAGATCGGGGCGGTAGCAGTCGCGGGCAATAGCGAGGTTTTCCGGCGTGTGCGCGACATGCCCCCAGCGCACCATCTGCGTGTAGAACCACAGCGCATGGCTCTTCCACGGGAAGTTCGCCGCCTTGTTGAAGGGCAGAAAGAAGTCGCCGACACTCAGTTCGGCGCCGCCGCCGAGCGCCAGATGCCCGCTGAGGATCGGCATCTGCAGCGCCGGCGCAAGCCCGAGGAAGGCCGGCTGCGCCATAAGGGCCGCGAGTTCGTCACGGTTTGCCGGATCCTGGCACCAGCGCGCCGCGTGATGAAGCGCACGCAGCAGGGCTGAAAGCGCGTCCGGCTCTCTTTCCGCCCATGCCTTGCGCACGCCGACGACTTTCTCGGGGCTGGTCTTCCAGATGGCCGCCTTGACCGTGGCGATATGGCCGGTGCCCGCGACGACCGAGGCGCTGTTCCAGGGTTCGCCGACGCAGTAGCCGTCGATCCTGCCGGCGGCGAGCGCGTCGGCCATGAATGGCGGCGGCACGATGACGATCTCGATTTCACGCGACGGGTCGATGCCGCAGGCGGCGAGCCAGTAGCGCAATTCGTAATTGTGCCCGGAATGCGGATGGACGACGGCGAAGCGCAGCGGATCGCCGCCGCCATTCGCCCGTTCGCGAATCAGCGCTCGCAATGCCTTGCCGGCCCGCGCCGGATCGAGATCGGGTTGGGCGCCGTGCGCGGCCATGCCGGCCCAGACCTCGTTCGAAACCGTCACGCAATTGCCGCCGAGGCCGAGCGAGAACGGCACGACCGTATCGGAGGCGAGCGGCGTCAGCCCCAGATTGCAGGCGATCGGCATCGGCCCCAGCATATGCGCCAGGTCGAAATGGCCGATGGCGATGCGGTCGCGGATGTTGGCCCAGGATGTTTCCCGGTTGAGCGTCAGGTCGATGCCTTCACGCAGGGCGAAGCCGATTTCCTTCGCCGCGACTAGGACAGCGCTGTCGAAGAGCGGCATGAAGCCAGCATTGATCCGGTGCTCGGCCGCCATTCTCAACTCTCCTCGGGATCCAGCAGGCCTGCCGCCGTTACCAGGCTCTGGGCGATCTCGGCGATCTTGCGGTTCTGGTTCATGGCGGTCTTGCGCAGCAGCGTATACGCCGCGTCCTCCGACAGGCCGCGCGACTTCATCAGGATGCCCTTGGCTCGATCGATCACCTTGCGGCTTTCCAATTCGCTGCGGGCTTCTTCCAGTTCGCGCGCCATGCGCGAAAACGCATTGAAGCGGCTGATTGCCATGTCGAGGATCGGCTTGACCCGCTCCTGACGCAGGCCGTCGACGACATAGGCCGACACTCCGGCTTCCACCGCTGCTTCGATCGAAGCCTGATCGGAGCGGTCGACGAACATGGCGATCGGCCGCTTCACCACGCGCGAAAGCTGGAACATGTTTTCGAGCATGTCGCGGTTGGGATTTTCGAGATCGATGACGATCACGTCGGGTTCGATCTCGGCGATCCGCCGCGCTATGCCGGCGACGTCATGGATGACCGTGACCTGCTGATGCCCGGCCTCCCGCAATCCCGCTTCGATTATCGAAGCGCGGATGTGGTTCTCATCGATCACCAGGACAGTGAGGGATTTGCGGATCATGCCGCATTTTGCGCAGGCGAGACGATTGTGCAATGCGGCATCGCGAGATTCACGGAAACAAAGCCGGCGTCCAGGCGCCGCCTGAGGAATTGGACGCGACGGCCAGCGTCGCGGGCGGCGGTCGGCGACAACGAACGGGCAACGCGCCTGTCCGGCGTCCGCTGCTGGCAGGTGATCACGGCGCTCTACGTTATCTCGAGCGTGCTCGTCGGCACTGCACTACATCGGCCTGATCAAGGCCGTCGCTCGCCGACCCGCTGGTGCTGCCTTGGGTGGCCGCCGCCGTCGTCGGCGGCACCTCGATCTTCGGCGGCCGCGGCGGCTGCACCGGCACAATCAACGGCGCTGATCCCCACCGCGCTGACGACGCTGCTGACGATTTTGCAGATGCCGGAAGGGGCGTGGTGGATATTGTTTGGGTAAATCGTGCTGTTTGTGACGGCGGCTTATTTGCGGATTGTGGAGGAGAGATAGGGGGAAGCTGAGGCGGGGGGCTGCTTTGACCCAATCACGACGCTCACTCCGGTCAGTGGTAACGCGCGCGATTCCGACCTCAGCGAACGAGTTATGACACGCCATTCCAGTGTATGATTGCTTCGCCAAATTGGGGTGTGCGCTGCAATAGCAGCCCGAGACAGCCGCGCTTGCGGAAGGGGCTGTCGGCTCTGACGGGATTGGCGTAAGCTGCAGTTAAGGGGGTGCACACATGCACCGCATCATCGCCATAGCGATCTTAGTTCTCGCGGCCGCGTTCAGCTCAGCGCGGGCGGAGGTGCTGATCGGTGTCTCGGCTGCGATGACGGGACGGCTCGCCTGGATCGGCGAGCAGGGACAGCGCGGCGCGGAGATGGCAGTGGCCGACGTCAACACGGCGGGCGGCGTGCTCGGCCAGAAGGTGAGGCTCATCTCGGTCGACGACTTCTGCGATCCCGAGCAAGCTGTGGCGGCCGCCAAGAAGCTGGTGGCTGACGGGGTCGTGCTCGTCGTCGGGCATTATTGCTCCGGGGCCTCGATCCCCGCATCAAAAGTGTACGAGGAGGCGGGCGTCGTTGAGATATCCCCAGGCTCGACCAATCCGCAGCTGACCGAACAGGGCCGTGCCAATGTCTTTCGCACCATTGGCCGCGACGACGCGCAAGGTTTCATCGCCGGCAACTACCTTGCCGATCGCTGGGGCAACAAGAAGATTGCGATCCTCCACGACAATTCGACCTATGGGAAGGGTCTCGCTGACGAGACCAGGAAGCAGCTGAACAAGCGGGGCGTGACTGAGGCCGTTTACGACGCATACATTCCCGGGAAGGACGACTATTCGGCCGAGGTCGCTACGTTGCAGACCGCCGGCGTCTCCGCCTTATATGTGGGTGGGTATCATGCCGAGGTTGCGCTGATTGCTCGCGCTGCACACGACAGTGGCTACACGGTTCAGCTCATATCCGGAGATGCTTTGGCGACCGAGGAATTTGCCCTGATCGCCGGCCCCGCGGCGGAGGGGACCCTCTTCACGTTCCCGGCGGACCCGAGGCGAAGCCCCGAAGCGGCCGCGGTCGTTGAGCAGTTCCGTGCGGAGAATTTCGAACCCGCGGGCTACACGCTGTTGAGCTACTGCGCGGTCCAGGTTTGGGCCCAGGCAGTCTCGAAGGCAGGTTCGCTGGAGCAGAAGGCCATCATTGCGGCACTGCACGAACAGGAATTCGACACCGTCATCGGCCGGGTCGATTTCGACGACAAGGGCGACCTCACGAAGCAGAGTTGGGTTTGGTACGTCTGGCGCGGCGGAGAGTACGTGCCGGTTGAATAGGGTTCGCTGATCGCCGGCGTGCCGGCTGAGATGTCTAGTCTGATGCAGACCAGTGTGGCCGGACTGTTCCGACTCGCCGAGCTTGAACGCCTCGGCATACGCGGCCGGCTGTTGCTCGCCTTTTTCGGGATCAGCGCCCTTGCGGTGCTGGCAACCGCTGCGGCGCTTTATGCCTTCCTCCAAGTTGGCGACGTCGTGGACCGAATTACCACGGATCGAGTGCCGTCGGCGCTCGCCTCCCTCCAGCTGTCGCGCCAGGCCGAACGGGTCGCTGCTGCCGCGCCATCGGTGCTGGCAGCGACAAGCAGGGCTCAGCACAGCGAGGTCTCGGCTGCCGTCGCGCTCGAGATGTCCCGCCTCGAGGCCCTGCGCACGGACCTCCGGGATGCCACGTTGGGCACAGTGCCTTTGGCCGAGATCGAGGAAGCCGCGATTGTTCTGAGGCGCAACCTGAAGGAGCTCGACTCTCTTGTTGTCGCCCGGCTCGACGTGGTCGCCCGCAAGGAGGAGCTCCTGAACCGCCTCGCCGCGACGACGACCGGAAGCCAGCGCCTTGTGGCCACCGGCATCCTAGTAATGGATTCCAGGCTCCCGCAATGGCGGGCGGTCGCGGCCGACACGTCGCTGTCGCCCGATCGACGCGCAGCGGCGATGGCCGACCTGGTCCAGGCGATTGCGGCTTACATTCCCCAGCAGAAGGCGCAGCTGGAGATCTCCGCGGTCAACGACGCGCTGGTGAAGGTCGCGAACGCGCCGACGCCGGGCGACCTGGCGTTGATCCTTTTTCCGCTACGCCGTTCGCTCACTGCTCTTGAAAAGGTTTCCACGGAGATCGACGAAAAGCTGCGGACCCGCTTCCGGCAGCGTGTTGACGAGTTCAGGGGTTTGACCGACGGCGAGGACAGCATCCCCAAGGTGCGGGAGGACGAGTTTGCTGTCCTGGCACAGGGCGAAAGGCTTCTGGCCGAGAACAATCGACTGTCGCGCAATCTCACCGCTGGCGTCGATCGCCTGGTCGCCACGGCAGATCAGGAGATCGCTGCGTCCGGTCGCGAAGCCGCGCTCGTCCAGCGCTACGGCACCGCGGTTGTACTCGGCTCCGCCTTTCTCAGCCTCCTGAGTTCGGTTCTGGTTGTCTGGCTCTATGTCGACCGCAGCCTCCTCGCCCGACTGGGGGCCGTGAGCCAAGGCATGCTCGCGATTGCGGGGGGCAATCTTCGTGCGCCGCTGCCAGCCGCGGGCAGCGACGAAATCGGGCGCATGGCCGAAGCGCTGAGACTCTTCCGGGATACTGCTGTCGAGGTCGAGGAAAAGAACCTGCGCGACGTTGCGGAAGCTCGTCAGCGGCTCATCGATGCCATCGAAAGCATCTCCGAAGGATTCGCTCTGTACGACTGGGAGGACCGGCTCGTCCTCAGCAACAGCCGCTACCGCGAATTGCTCTACACCGGTCTGGAGAGCGAACTGACGCCCGGCACGACATTCGAGCAAATCATTCGCCGATCCGCTGAGCGCGGCTACATCAGGGACGCCGAGGGGCGGGTCGAGGAGTGGGTCGCCGAGCGCCTCTCGCGGCACCGCAACCCTGGCGAACCTTGGGTGCAGAGGCGAGGCGACGGGCGATGGGTCATGGTCAGCGAGCGGCGGATCAGCGCCGGCGGCACGGTCGCCGTCTATTCGGACATCACTGAGCTGAAGCAAAGGGAGGAGAACCTCGCCGAGAAATCCGTGGTTCTGGAGGCGCTTTCCAGCAAGCTGGCGAAGTATCTGGCGCCCCAGGTGTATCGCTCGATATTCACCGGCCGCCAGGAGGTCAGGATCGCCAGCCAGCGGAAGAAACTGACAATATGCTTCTCCGATATCGCCGGCTTTACCGAGACCACAGACAAAATGGAATCCGAGGATCTCACCCAACTCCTCAATCACTATCTGACGGAAATGTCGAAAATTGCTTCGGATCACGGCGCGACGATCGACAAATATGTCGGCGACGCGATCCTGATGTTTTTCGGCGATCCCGAGACTCGCGGCGTCAAGGAGGACGCGCTGGCTTGCGCGCAGATGGCACTTGCAATGCAAAAGCGGATTAGCGAGCTTGCCGAAGTCTGGCGGGACATGGGGATCGAAACACCGCTGCGCTGTCGCATCGGCATCCATACCGACTACTGCACCGTCGGTAACTTCGGCAGCGAGGACCGGATGGACTACACGATAATCGGCGGCGCCGTGAATCTCGCCTCGCGCCTGGAGCAGGAGGCGCCGCCGGGGGCCATCCTCATTTCCTACGAGACGTTTGCGCAAGTGAAGGACGCAATCGACTGTGAGGAACTGGGGCAAGTCCAGGTCAAGGGGATCGCCTATCCCGTCGCCACCTACCGCGTCATCGATCTGAAGGCCAATCTGGCGGCCGCTCGTCGTGCTGTTCGAACCGAGCTGCCGCACTTCAGGTTGGAACTTGAACCGGAGCTGATGGCCCCTGACGAGCGTGGCGATGCCGCCAATGCACTTCGAGACGCGCTGGATCGGCTTCGTCACAAGCCCGGGTAGTAGGGCTTGGTCCACAACGACCCCTCCCAATGGACACAAGGAGTGGTATGTGGGACGCCGCTCATTGGCGCTATCGATGCGAAGGCCGCAGAACGGTCGCGGTCAGTCTTCGAACTCGGGCGGAACGTCCGCATCGGAGCCGAGACTTAACATTCACGGCATCACTGGCAAGGTCCGGATATGGCGCTTTGCTGATGTTGAGTAACGTCAGTTTTGGCCTAAACCATCCCAATCAAACAGCCACCCTCCCCTGCTCCGCCTCCGCCGCATTCGGATCGCCCGGCGCCGTCGCCCAGGCCAGCTCCACCAGCGTCACCGTCCGCCGTCCGGCTCCGTCGAGCTGGCAGACGATCAGCCCCTGCTCCTCGATATAGGTCAGCAGGCGCCGCGCGCGGCGTAGCGAGTGCGAGCCGTAGGCGCGGGCGATTGCCGCGTCGCTCGGGCAGGGCCAGCCCTCCTTAGCGGCGCGGGCGATCATCATGAACACACCCTGCATATCCTCGGGCAGCAGCGAGGCGCGCGTCGAGACGTCCTGCCAGGCATCGTCGCCTGCCATGTCGGAGCCGAGGCCGGCGCGGGCGCGCGTCAGCATGCGGCGGAACGCGGGCAGATCCGGCACGACCGCGGCGAGGCCCTCTATGCGGCAGCGGACCACGAACTCCTGATAGAGCACGCCGATGACGCGGAACCCGGCGTCGGGTTGCGCCAGCA